>NZ_CP119787.1:2718218-3036436 GCF_029338255.1 Haloarcula halobia | reverse complement strand
GCTCGTGACGGTGCTCGACTTTCCACACGGCCAGGGCGCGACGGTCCCGGTCTGTCGGGCCGCCCAGCAGGCCTGGGACGACGGGGCCGACGAGCTCGACGTGGTGTGTAACGTCGGCCTGCTGAAAGCCGGCGCGGACGAGGCCGTCCGCGACCAGGTCGCCGAGGTGGTCGCGGCCGTCCCCGTCCCCGTGAAGATCATCGTCGAGGCGCCGCTGCTGACCGACGCGGAACTCCACCGCGTGGGTGCGCTCGTCGCCGAGGCCGACGCGGACTTCCTCAAGACTGCCACCGGGTTCAGCGAGGGTGGCGCCACCGTCCACGACGTCGAGATACTGAGTCAGTACCGACCGGTGAAAGCCAGTGGCGGCGTCGGGTCGTGGGACGAGGCCGAGGCACTGTTCGAGGCCGGGGCCGAACGAATCGGGGCGTCGAGCGGCGACGTCATCGTTGAGGAGTGGCGCGGCCAGCGCGACGGAGCGGCGACCGACGCGGCCTGACCGGGCGGCACGAACCCGCCAACCGTCGCCCTTTTTGCTCCCGGCACGAACAGTCGGGTGACCGCAGATGGCTCGCTACCACATCGAGACGTACGGGTGTACCTCCAACAGAGGGGAGACCCAGCAGATCGAGCAGGCGCTCCGCGAGGGAGGCCACCACCCCGCCGACGGCCCCGAGTCGGCGGACGTAGCCATCCTCAACACCTGTACGGTCCTCGAGAAGACCGAGCGCAACATGCTCGAGCGAGCCAGGGAACTCGACGCGGAGACGCCCGCGGACCTCGTGATAACCGGCTGTATGGCGCTCGCCCAGGGTGAGCAGTTCCGCGAGGCGGGCGTCGACGCCGAGGTGCTCCACTGGGACGACGTGCCCCAGCACGTCCTCAACGGCGAGTGTCCGACCGTGACGCCAGACACCGAGACGGTACTGAACGGGGTGGTCGGCATCCTCCCGATCGCTCGCGGGTGCATGTCCGATTGCTCCTACTGCATCACCAAGCAGGCGACCGGCCGCATCGACTCGCCGAGCGTCGAAGAGAACGTCCAGAAGGCCCGCGCACTCGTCCACGCGGGCGCGAAGGAACTCCGAATCACCGGCCAGGACACCGGCGTCTACGGCTGGGACACCAACCAGGGGACGAGTCGCCTGCCCGAACTGCTGGACCGCATCTGCACCGAGATCGACGGCGAGTTCCGCGTCCGCGTCGGGATGGCCAACCCGAAGGGACTCCACGGCGTGCGCGAGGACCTCGCGGCCGTCTTCGCCGAGCACGACGAGCTGTACAACTTCATCCACGCGCCCGTGCAGTCTGGCAGCGACGACGTGCTCGCGGACATGCGCCGTCAACACGACGTGGACGAGTATCTGGAGGTCGTCGAGGCCTTCGACGAGGCGCTCGACTACTGGACGCTCTCGACGGACTTCATCGTCGGCTTCCCCACCGAGGATCCCGAGGACCACGAGCAGTCGATGGCCCTGCTGCGGGAGACTCACCCCGAGAAGATCAACGTCACGCGCTTCTCGAAGCGGCCCGGAACCGACGCCGCCGAGATGAAGGGGCTGGGCGGCCAGACGAAGAAGGACCGCTCGAAGGCGATGACCGAGCTGAAGATGGACCTGACCGGCGCGGCCTACGAGGAGATGATCGGCCGCGAGTCGTCGGTCCTGCTGGTCGAGGACGGCACCGACGCCTCGCTCGTGGGCTACGACGAGGCCTACCGGCAGGTCGTCGTCGCCGACGCCGAGGACCGCGGGCTGGCGGTCGGCGACGTCGTCGACGTCGAGGTGACGAGCCACAACACCGTCTACGCCTTCGGCGAACCGCTCTCCCGGGCACGACTCGCCGACTGACCAGCGGCCGGTCACCAGTCGGCCAGTCGCTCCACCTCGTCGTCCTCCTTCCACTCCCCGAGCTCCTTGGGGTCGACGTGGACGAAGACGTCGTCGACCTCCGGTAGGTCCTTGACCGCCTGGATGACGGCCGTCTCGATGTCGTGGGCCTCGTTCAGGGTCCGGTCGCCCTCCACCTCGATGTGGAGGCTCACGTCGATCTCGGGGCCGACGTAGTGGGCGATGACGTCGTGGGCGCCCTCGACGTCCGGGTGGGCGAGCGCGCGGTTCAGGATTTCCCGGCGGAGTTCCTCCGGCGGCGCGCCGCCGACGAGGTAGGTGACGTTGTCCCGGACCACCTCGACCCCGGTGTAGAGGATACCGACGGCGACGACGATGGCCGCCAGCGGGTCGGCGACGGGGAAGCCCAGCAGTGCACCGGCGACGCCGACGAGCGCCGCGCCAGCAGTCAGAATGTCGTTGCGGTTGTCCTTGGCCGTCGCGACCAGCGCCGGGGAGTTGCGCTCCCGGCCGGCCGCCAGACAGTAGCGATAGAGGCCGTACTTCGCGGCCGCCGAGAGGAGCAACACGCCGATTGCGGCCGGCCCGCTGGTGACGCTGACGTTCCCAGTCAGGAGGGCACTGCCGGCCTGCCAGAGCACGACGCCGCCGGCGACGAAGATGCCCGCCGCGACGAACAGCGAGACGAACGGTTCGATGCGTTCGTGGCCGTGGGGGTGTTCGAAGTCCGGCGGCTGGGTCGTCAGGTAGAGGCCGGCGACGATGACCAGCGAGTAGGTCGTGTCGGCCGCGCTGTTGACCGCCTCGGACTGGACGGCGAGGCTGCCCGAGGCCATCCAGACGACCCCCTTCAGGACGACCAGGGCCAGGTTGACCGTCAGCACGAGGAGGCCGACCCGCCGGAGGGTACTACGGCGCGACATCTATCCGGAGGTAGCGGGGGCTGCTCAAAGACCCTTTGGGGGCGTCTCGACCCGGACGGCGGCATCGGGCCCGGGCAGGGTGGTCCCGTCCTGCTCGGCGAACGCCCCGCGGAGGCGGTCGTAGGTGTCCTCGACCGCTTCGACGATGACCGTCGTGTCCGCGACGACCGGCATGAAGTTGGTGTCGCCCTCCCAGCGCGGGACGACGTGCGTGTGGAGGTGATCGCCGATGGAACCGCCGGCGGCCGGCCCGCCGAGGTTCAGGCCGGCGTTGAAGCCGTTTGGCTCCATCGCCGACTCGAGGGCTGCGAAGGTTCGCTGTTTCAGATGGGCGTGGTCCAGCAGCGTCTCGTCGTCGAGGTCGCCGTACGACCCGGTGTGGGCGTGGGGGATGACCATCACGTGGCCCGGGTTGTACGGGTAGTTGTTCAGCAGGACGAAGGCGTGGTCGCTCCGGGCGACGACGTTGTGCTCCCGGTCCGCGTCGTCGTCGCGGAACGAACAGAACACGCAATCGACGTCGGGGTTCTTCTCGTCCCGTTCGACCCACTCGATCCGCCACGGCGCAAACACCTGGTCCATGTGGCGACAGTCCGCCCCGGTGTCCTAAACGGCTTCGCCGTCGTCGATAGGGGTACATAAAGGCGTCGGCCGTTCACGCCGGCGAACGGTTCGTTCACGGCCGAAATCGACCCCTGTCGTCCCCCGAAATCCCGTCCAAAACCGGCTCAAACCGGGCTTGAGTGCCGTAAAACGAACTGAACGGTGGCGAACCGAATGGGGTATTTATGCACATCTCGCCCCGAGACGAACGTAGTATGGCAACAACGAAGCAAGGCGTCGACCACGAGGAAGGCTGTACGGCTTGTGAATCCGAGACGCCGCACGCGGTCAGCGTCGAGATACTGACCGAGAGTCCCGATACCGAGTCGGCGAACGCCGCTTTCTCCCGGGAACCCTACCGGGTGAGCACGTGCCTGGTCTGTGGCACGACCGAGATCACGCGGATGAACAACGCCTAAGTTTGGCCTATCGCGACCGGGTCGTCACTTCCACACCGTCCTCGGTGACGATGACGGTGTGTTCCTTCTGACTGACGTACGTCCCGTCTTCCTCCTTGAGGACGGGGTACCCGTGGACGAGGTCGGCCTGCTTGAGCCGTCGCAGGGCCATGCTGGCCCGCGGCGAGTCGAGCCACCGGGCGGCGAAGGGTAGCGTCCTGTACTCCTCGACGACCTGTTCGAGGACCTGGCGGGCCTGTCGATTCCGGACCGACCCCTCCCGTTCGAGGGCGAAGATCTCCTCGTCGGCGCCCTCCTGGACCTTCCCGCGGCCGTCGGTGGCGAACGGTTCGATGGCGACGACCATCCCCGGTTCGAGCGTCGCGCCCTGGGAGACCTCGCGGTTCGGGATGTTCGGCGAGGTGTGCTGTTCCCAGTGGCCCAGGCCGTGGCCGGTGAGGTTGACGACGGGGTTGTACCCGTAGCCGTCGATGACCTCCTCGACGGCCGCCCCGATCTCCCCGACGTCGACGCCGGGGCCCGCCACCTCGAGCGCGGCGTCCAGCGCCTCCGCCGACGCCGCGGTCAGTTCGTCGCGGCCCGAGAGGTCGACCGTCACCGCGGTGTCGGCCAGCCAGCCGTCGACGTGGACGCCGATGTCAAGGTTGACCATCTCCTCGCCGAAGACCGTCTCGTCGTCGCGCCCGGGGGTCGCGTGGGCGGCCTCCTCGTCGATGGAGATGTTGACCGGGAACGCGGGTTCGCCGCCGAGTTCGCGGATCTTGTCCTCGGCCCACTCGGCCACCTCGAGGTGGGAGACGCCCACCTCGACGCGCTCTGCTGCCTCGTCGCGGACCTGCGCCAGAATCTCGCCGGCCTCGCGGCACTTCTCGTACTGCTCGGAGTCGAAGTCCACATCGCTCATGGCTCCGGGTTAGCGGGTCCGACTGAAAGCGTTTGTCGTTACGCCGGCCGCCGCCTCCGGGTCAGGGTCCCGTCGGCGGCGAGGACAGCCACCGTCAGTACCGCGGCGGCGCCGGCGAACAGGCCGACGAGTTCGCGGGGCGAGAGCGCGCTCCCGGGGCGGCCGGTCACCAGCGCGTAGCGCGTCGCCAGCGGGTCGACGTACAGCACGAGGACGCTGCACCCGAACAGGACGACACAGCCCGTGGCGGCCCCGGCCTGGAGCCAGGGGCCGCTGCGGCGCGCTGCGTCGCGGGCGGCGACGGTGGCGGCCAGGACGGCGAACCCTCAGGCGAGTGCGAGGAGAGCGAGACTCACGGCCCGCCGTTCGGCGGCGAGGCCAACAACTCCTGAGTCCGCCCCTGGCGTCGACGTCCCGACGGAGCCGGTCTGAAACTGCCGATTTCGGTCCGATTTCGGCGGTTGATACGCACCGTCCGACGGGACCGTTCAACTCGACAGCGGGCCGAACGGTCGCGACGATGCCCTGGGGCCGCCCTCGGACACTCCCTACCGCTGGGCTCGCGCGGTCTGCATCGCTTCGGTGTTGTACTCGACCCCGACGTGGCCGGCCGCGTCCATCACGACGACGCCGGCCTTGCCGCCGGTCTCGGCGTCGAAGGCCGCGAGGGTCTCGTCGACGGCCCGTCGCGGTCCGAAGGTCTCCAGCGCCGCGACGACGCGCCGGGCGAGACCGAACCGCGCGATGGCCTCCCCGTCGCCGGTCACGCTCGCCCCGCCGCGCTCGTCGGCGTAGAAGCCCGCGCCCAGCTGCGGGACGTCGCCGACCCGACCGGCCAGCGCGAACCACCGGCCGGCCGTCGAGGTGCTCACGGCGAGTCGGTCGCCGTCGGTCGCCACCGCGCCTACGGTGTCGGTCCCCTGGAAGTGCTCGCGCACCCACGCGAGGTGGTCGAGCCGGTCGCCGCCGGGCGGGTCGGCCGCCGTCCAGCGATCGTGCGTCTCGTCGGTCAGCAGCGTCTCGTCGGTCTCGATACCGGCCGCCCGGGCGAGCTCGACCGCCGGGTCGCCCGCGAGCAGGAGGTGTGGCGTCTCGCGGGCGACGACGCACGCCACGTCGGTGGCGTGTGCCACGCCGGGCATCGCGCAGGCCCCCCCGGCGACGCCGTCGGCGGTCATCACGCCCGCGTCGGTCCGGACCGTCCCGTCGCTCTGGACGGCGCCGCCGACGCCCGCGTTGAACGCCGGGTCCCGTTCGAGCGGCCGGACGGCCGCACAGACTGCCTCGAGCGGGTCCTCGACGGTGCTCGCGTCTGCCGCGGCCGCACCGAGCGTCTCCTGTCGGGCGACGGGGTCCGCGGGCGCGCTGCCGGCCCCGCCGTGGACGACGACGTGCATACCCACAGCTCGAGCGCCGGGGAGAAAACGTCTCGCCAGCGATCCCCTGGTATCCCAAGCATCGCGGTGAGCCACCGACGCCGCCGCAGTCGTATGGTCCTCGTTACCGTGTCAGGCGCAAAACGGCAATCCTTTACCGCCGACTGTCAATCACCGCGATATGGGCTACGATTACGACAAGGTCGACGTCCCCGAGGAGGGACAACAGATCGAGGTCACGGAAGACAAGACGCTCGACGTCCCCGAGAAACCGATCATCCCCATCATCCACGGGGACGGTATCGGGACGGACGTCGGCCCGGCCGCCCAGAAGGTGCTGGAGGCCGCCGCGCAGGCGACCGGTCGCGACATCGCCTGGATGCGCGTCTACGCCGGGTCGTCCGCTCGCGACATGTACGGCGAGAACCTGCCCGACGACACCGTCGAGGCAATCAAGGAGTTCAACGTCGCCATCAAGGGGCCGCTGACGACGCCCGTCGGCGCCGGCTTCCGCTCGCTGAACGTCGCCCTGCGAAAGACGCTCGACCTCTACGCGAACGTCCGCCCGACCTACCACATCGACGGCGTCCCCTCCCCCGTCAAGGAACCCGAGCAGATGGACATGATCACCTTCCGGGAGAACACCGAGGACGTCTACGCCGGCATCGAGTGGGAGGCCGGCACCGAGGAGGTCGAGCAGGTCAAGGAATTCGTCGAGGACGAGATGGACTTCGACCAGACCATCCACGACGGCCCGGTCGGCATCGGCGTCAAGCCGATCACCGAGTTCGGGACCAAGCGCCTGGTCCGCGAGGCCATCGACTACGCCATCGAGGAGGACAAGGACACCGTCACCCTGGTCCACAAGGGTAACATCATGAAGTTCACCGAGGGTGCCTTCCGTGACTGGGGCTACGAGGTCGCCGAGGAGGAGTACGGCGAGGACGTCATCACCGAGGACGAGCTCTGGGAGGAGTACGACGGCGAACAGCCCGAGGGCACGCTGGTCGTCAACGACCGCATCGCCGACAACATGCTCCAGCAGCTGCTGACCCGGACCGGCGAGTACGACGTCATCGCGACGATGAACCTCAACGGGGACTACATGTCCGACGCCGCCGGCGCACAGATCGGTGGCCTCGGCATCGCCCCCGGCGCGAACTTCGGCGAGGCCCGCTGTCTCGCAGAGCCGGTCCACGGCTCCGCGCCGAAGTACGCCGGCGAGGACAAGGTCAACCCGACCGCGATGATCCTCTCGGGCCGCCTGATGCTCGAGTACATGGGCTGGAAGGACGCCGGCCAGCTGGTCCGGGACGCCGTCGAGGAGACCATCTCCTCCGGGCAGGTCACCTACGACCTGGAGCGCCAGATCGAGGGCGGCACGAAGCTCGCCACCAGCGAGTTCGCCGACAAGGTCGTCGAGAATATCGAGAAATTGGCGTAAGCCAATTTCTCGTCCTCTCACGGTGCAACCGTGAGAACATCGAGAAGCTCGCATAGCGAGCGTCTGACTCCGGCGGCGTCGCCGCCGGGGCATCGCGTCGGTCGTCGAGGCGAGCGTGGAGACGGCGGCTGGTCGTCGGAGACCCTCCTCGCCCGACACCGCCACGATCGAACCCGTTTTGGCCGACGGCGCCCGGGACCTGCGTCTCACTCAGACTCCCCGTTCGACGCGGCGGACTCCTTGGCGCTCCCGACGAGTGAGCCCGGCCCGGTGGAAAAACCGTGACCCGGACGCGGCACTCCCCAGCCCGTTACTGCCGGACGGGGACCTGTTCCAGACGTTCTCTGCCCTGTCCGATCGCCTCTGTGGCGGGAACGCGGGGACTTTCCCGACGGTCGCGCACCGGGGTCATCCGTCCCGGACGTACAGCGGCAGTCGCTGGCCGGTGCGGTCCCCGACGGTAGACGGCTCGCTGGTCCAGGCGGGCCGTTCGACCGACGCGTTCCCGACGTCGGTCACGCGGGTCTCTCGCCGCACCTCGACCGGCCGACCGTTCTGTATCGCGGAGTAGGTGACGTGGGCGACCACGACGACGCCGTCGTACCGGACGCGCATCTGGAGTCTGAGGTCGGACAGGTCGCTGAGGACGATCGGGACGACGAAGTACTCGCGGTTGTCGAACCCGCTGCCGGCAAGCAGGACGCCGCCGTCGGGCGTCCGCCGCGTCGGTGCGACGTTCACCCCCGCGAGATACCCCTTCAGGTGGTGCCGCTCGGTCAGGTCCGTTATCGGGGCGTCGCTCTCGGTGCTCCACTGGCGGACGTCCCGCTCGCCGTCACCCTCCTGGTTCCAGTAGCGCGTGACGACGTACGTCCCGTTGCTCCAGAACTTGACCACCCCCCGCTCCTGCCCGCCCCCGGCCGTTTCCCGCTCCTGGTAGAACCGCCCCTGGTAGGCCCCGGGGCCGGGTTCGACCGTCCGCGTCTCGTTGGTCCGGCGCAGCACCGTCCCGTCTTCGGCCCGTATCTCCTGGACCGTCGTCAGCGTGTAGCTCGTCGTCGCCAGCGACCGGACGTGTGCGTCGACCAGCTCCGTCGCGACGACGCCGTCGCTGGTGACGCCCGGCGGGTACCCAGTGCCGTCGGTGGGCACCGGTGCCGGCGTCACCGTCGCTCGCTCGTCCGAGGAGACGACGGCGCTACAGCCGGCAAGCAGGACGGCCAGTGCGAGGAGTACGGCGTACCGGCCCATTGGTCGTGCCAGGGGAGCCAGTCACAAACCGTTTTCGCGGGCCCACGGCAGGCAGGGCGCCGTCTGTGGACCGGGGAGACGTCGCGGCCGTGTTCATTCAGGCGCCCCGTCCCCCCGTCCGGAACGTCTCCGGTCAGGAGAAACCGGTGTACTCGTCGCCCGGGGTGCCGTCCTCGACCCACGACGGCTTCGTGACCGGTGTCGTGCCCACCGCCGTCACGCGCATCGTCCGTCCGACGCGGACTCGCTCCCCGTTGTGGGTCGCGTCGTAGGTGACACGTGTCGCCCGCACGACGCCGTCGGGGCGGACCCGCATCGACAGCGTGAGGTTGCGCGGCTCGGTGACGACGAGCGGGACGATAAGCAGTGTCCTGTCTTGCACGCCACTGCCAGCGAGCAGGACGCCACCGTCGGGCGTTTGCCGCACCGGGGCGACGTTGACGCCGGCCAGGAACCCCTCGATGTGCTGCCGGTCCGTCAGGTCCGTAATCGAGGGGTCACGCTGTCCGGGCCACCGCCGGATCTCGGGCTCCCGGTAGGGATTCGCCGTCGTGTAGCGCGTGACCACCAGGGAGCGGTTACCCCAGAACTCGATGGTCGACCCGCCCGCGTCGTCGTACAGGTTCGTCTCGAGAGCGAAGTGGCCGCGATACGACTCGGCATCCCGCGAGACGTGCCGGGTCTGATTGATCCGGAGGAGCGACTGTCCATCGGGCGTCCGGACTCGCTGGCGCGTGGTCAGCGTGTAGTTCGTCGTCGAGAGCCCACGGGCGTGAGCGTCGGCCAGCGTCGCGGCGTCGACGTAGTCGGCGGTGACGCCGGGCGGATACCGCACCGCGTCAGTCGGCACCGGCGCAGGGGTCACTGTCTCCGGTGGCCCCGAGGAGACGCCGCCGCCACAGCCGGCGAGCAGGACGCCGAGTGCGACCAGGAGCGTGGCCCGGCCCATTCGTCCATCTGGGGGTCCGAGCGACAAACCCCTTTCGCGGGGGTGGCCGCTCCCTGCACCGCCGGGTTACCCCGCCTGCCAGTCCACGTCGACCCGCGGCGGGCTGAACACGTCGATACCGGTCACCGGTTCGTCGGTGCGGTTCTCCGCGCGGTGGGGTTCGCCGCCGGACACGACGTATGAGTCGCCGGGGCCGATGACGTACTCCTCGCCGTCGGCGACGAAGGTGAACGTGCCGCGGACGACGAAACCCACCTGTTCGTGGTCGTGGCTGTGCTCCGGGATGACCGCGCCCGACTCGAAGTGGAAGTGCTGGACGCTCATGCGCTCGCCGGCCGCCATCTCCGTCAGGTGGACGCCGTCGACGACTTCGACTGTCTCGGTTGCCGCCTGGGGGACCTCTTCCATGCCCGCCCCGACACCGCCGCCGTACCTAATACTGCCGGCTGTAACAGTTAGCAAATACTCGGAACCCCCAGGTGCCGAGAATTGGTACGAAGTTACAGCCGGCAGTATAAGCGTTGGGTCGGTGGATTCACTACGCTCGCGCCCCGACGCACGGTCATGTACGCGGTGGTCGGCTGTAGCGAGTGCAGCGCACTCTGGGTCGTCGAGGGACGCCCGGAGACGACCCGGTGCCCCCGGTGTGGGACGCGCAAGCAACACGCCAAGCGCCGGAAGTTCGTCGAGACGGACGACGAGGCCCACGCCCGCGAGGTCCGGGCCTCGATGCTGGCCAACCGACAGGGCGAGGGCGACGCGTTCGCGGAGCTGGACTCCTACGCCGAACTCGACCGCCAGGCCGAGTCGTCGGGCGTCGACGACGAGACGTACCTCGAGTCCTCGGGCATCGACAGCGAGGCCGTCGCCGCCGCCGGCGAGCGCGCCGAACGGGGCGCACGAAGCGGGTCGAGCCGCAAGGAGACGGTCCGTGCGGCCCTGCGAGCGCTCGAGGACCCGACCGAAGACGACGTGGTCGCCTACGCCAGCGAGCGCGACGTCCCGGCCGACTACACCCGCGCCGCGCTCGAGAAACTCCGCCGGGCGGGTAAGATCACGGAGACGGGCGGGACCTACCGCCTGCTATGACCCGGTCGCTCGACGTCGAACCCGGGCCCGCCGCCGTCGGCGTCCTCGTCGGCCTCGCCGGTCTGCTGTACCTTCTCACTCCGGTCGTGCGGCCGAACCCGGTCCCCGTCGGCGATGTCGCGGTGAGCACGGTGCTCCTCTCGGCGGCGGTGCTGACCACTGGCTTCACGCTCGGTGCCGTCGTCTTCGCCGGACGCGGGCACCGGTTGTTCGCGCTGGCCCACGCCGTCTTCGCGGTGGCGTGGGCGCTGCTGGTCGTCGGACCGCTCGTCGGTAGCGGCGGCGTCCTGCTCGCGGGCGTCGTCGTCCTCGTCGCCGGCGTCGGTTTCCTGGTGAGCCAGCGGCGGTGACCGCTGGCCGGTCAGACCACGCCGAGCGTCGTCGCCAGGCCGGCCAGCGCCGCGAGCGTCGTCGCGAGCACCTTCAGGAGGTGGCGGAACCGATGGACGCGCGATACCGCCGTCTCGGCGTCGGGGGTGTTCAGGGACATGGTGGTGGTGCGCCCGCGGGGGCGGCCCGACGGACGCACGGCACCGTCGCAGCCGGCGACGCATAAATCGGATCCAGCCCCGGTCCGGAACTGAAAGTGGTCTCTCGGCCGTCAGCGGCCCAGTTCCGCGTGGGCCGACGAGAGGTGCCGCGAGGACAGCGCCGCGAGCAGGGAGAGCTCGCCCGCCAGCGCGCCGGCGGCGATGACCTCGGCGACGGCGTCGGCGTTGCTCCCGGGCGGGTCGCCCCCGCCGGCGTAGCCCAGCACGTCCAGCGCCTCGGACTGCGTGGGGAGACTCGTTCCGCCCCCGACGGTGCCGACCTCCAGCGAGGCGAGGGTCACGGAGGCGTACAGTCCCGCCTCGCGGGCGTCGACGGTGGTGATGGCGTTGCTCCCCTCGACGACCTGGGCGGCGTCCTGGCCCAGCGCGAGGAAGGCGGCGGCGACGACGTTGGCGGCGTGGGCGTTGAATCCGAGCGCGCCGGCCTTCGCGGACCCGACGAGGTTCTTGCGGGTGTTGGCCTCGGCGATGGCCGCCGTCGTCGTATCGAGGCGCTCCTCGACCTGTTCGTGTGGGATCAGCACGTCGGCGGCGACGGTCCGGCCCCGGCCCTCGACGGCGTTGATGGCGGCGGGTTTCTTGTCCGAACAGAGGTTACCCGACAGCGCCACGAGGTCCGCGGGCGTCTCCGCTTCGACGACCTCACAGGCGGCCTCGGTGGCGATGGTGGCCATGTTCATCCCCATCGCGTCCTTGGTGTCGTAGGAGAAGCGCAGGAAGACGTTGTCGCCGACGACGTAGGGGGTCACGTCCTGCAACTCGCCGTGGCTGGTCGTCGCCTCGGCGGCCGCGGCCAGGTCGTCGACGTGTTCGCGAACCCAGGCCGACACGGCGCCGGCCTCGGCGACGTCCTCGACCCGGAAGACAGGCGCGCGGGTCATCCCGGACTTGAGCACGCGGGCGGTGGCCCCGCCGGCGTTCCGAATCGCGGAGACGCCGCGGTTGACCGAGGCGACCAGCGCGCCTTCGGTGGTCGCCAGCGGGAGGTGGTGGTCGCCCGACGCGGCCCCGCCGTCGACGGGCAGGGGGCCGACGACGCCCATCGGAACCTGGGCGGCCCCGACCATGTTCTCGATGTTCGGTTCGGCGTCGGCGGCCTCGAAGGCGTACGCGCCGACCGTCTCGAGGTCGGCGCCCGTCTCCTCGGCCAGCAGGTGGCGGCGTGCGGCCGCGGCCGTCCCGGCGTCGGCGTGCGCCTCGAGTTCGTACAGTCGCAACTCGCCCTCGCGGACCCGCTCGGCGAGCGCGACGGCCTCGGAATCGGTCATACAGGCCGGTAGCGGGGGAGGCCCCTAACAGTTGCTCTCTCGGCCGGCCCGCTCAGATGGGCAACTGCGAGCGCAGGAAGTGATACCCCGTCTTCAGCCGGTTCGGGTTCCGGATGCGCGCCATCTCCGCGTCGGTCAGCTCGAAGTCGAAGACCGCGAGGTTCTCCGCCAGGTGCTCGCGACTCGAGGCCTTCGGGATGGTCGCCACGCCCGCCTGCTGGACGAGCCACCGGAGCGCGACCTGTGCCGGGGTCTTGTCGTAGCGGTTGCCGATGGTGACGAGCACCGGGTCGTCGAGGACGCCCCCACGGGCCAGCGGGCTGTACGCGGTCAGCAGGACGTCGTGGACGCGACAGTAGGTCAGCAGATCCCGCTGGTCCCAGTAGGGGTGGTACTGCACCTGGTCGGTGAGGATGGGCGCGCTCGAGGTCTCGCGGGCCCGCCGGAGCATCGACCGCGGGAAGTTGCTGACGCCGACGTGCCGGACGAGGCCATCCTCGACGAGCTCGTTCATCGCCCCCAGCGTGTCGGCCAGCGAGGCCACGAGCGGCACGTTCGGCTGGTGGATGAGCAACAGGTCCAGGTAGTCGGTACCGAGGCGCTCGAGGCTCTGCCGGGTCGACCGGCGGACGCGTTCGGGAGTGCGGTTTCGCACGTCGAGTTTCGTCACGAGAAAGAGGTCGTCGCGGTCGACGGCGGCGTCCTCGATGCCGCGACCGACCTGCCGCTCGTTGCCGTAGGCCTGCGCGGTGTCGACGTGCCGATACCCCATCTCGAGTGCCGTCGCGACCGTCTCCCGGCACGCCCGGCCGGTCAGCTGCCAGGTTCCCAGTCCGAGCGCGGGGACCGAGGCGCCCTGGACCTGAATCTCCTCCATGGGTCACCCAGGGGCGCGACGGACAAAACGCCGATGGTGGGGCCGGCTACTCGGCTCGCAGGTAAGCGACCAGCTCGCCCGCCTCGGCCGCGACGATCTCCTCGACGCCGAGCGCAGCGGCCTCCTGGTCGCCGGGCAGACAGAACACCGGTGTCGACTCCGCGATGCCGGCGGTCGTCCGCACCGCGACGATGCCGGTCCCGATGTGCTCGAACAGGAGCGTGCGAAACGCCTCGCCAAAGCCCGGCAGCGCCTTCTCCAGCAGGGGGTGGACCGCCTCGATGGCCACCTCGTCGCTCCGGATGCCGGTCCCGCCCGCCGTGACCACGACGTCGACGTCGTCACGGCCGACGAGCGCGTCGACAGACTGCTGCACGCCGTCTAGGTCGCCCCGAAGGCGCTCGCGGGCGGTGACCGCGTGCCCGGCCCGTTCGAGCGCCGCGACGATCTTCTCACCCGTGGGGTCGCCCTCGTCGCCGGCGGTGCCGATGGTGACGACCGCCGCGTCGACGCCCGACGACCGGGACTGGGACCGGGTCGACGCACCCTGCTGTGGGTGCGCCGACTTGTTCCCCACCGGGCCCGACGGCGCTGGCTGGCCGGCGTTCGACGCTCGGCCCCGCTGGGCCGACCGCTCGGTCTGTTCTGTGTCGCCTGCCCCCTCCGCGCTGTCCCGTTCGGTCCCCTCCGTCGCCGGTCCGTCCTCCTCGGCCGTCGTCGCCTCCGACTGATCGGCCGCCGTCTCGTCGGCTTCCGTCTCGTCGTCCTCGGTCGACCGGGTGGCCCCTGCCTCCTCGGCCGTCAGGGGGTCCGACTGATCGGCCGCCGTCTCGTCGGCTTCCGTCTCGTCGTCCTCGGTCGACCGGGTGGCCCCTGCCTCCTCGGCCGTCAGGGGGTCCGACTGATCGGCCGCCGTCTCGTCGGCTTCCGTCTCGTCGTCCTCGGTCGGGTCGCCCGATTCCTCGGCGTCCGGGGCGTCGCTCTCGTCCGTCGAATCCTCGGCCACGTCCTCTTCGTCGTCGCGCCCGCCGAGTCCCCGGCGCGTGTCGCGGGACTGGAAATCGACCATGTCGGTTCCACGTCGGGACCGGGTAAATATGTCTGGATGGGGTCGACCCGTCGACATCGTGGTCCGGGACACTGCGGACGCTCGAACCGGTCCGACGCTCTATCAACCCTCACCGGCGCGGTGAGACGGCAGCCCGTCGCCGGGCCAGTAGTCCGGTGCTGGACGCGATGGGCACTGCACCAGCACTCATTAGGATGGCGACACGACGTTGGCCATGGAAGTCCGCGAAGTCGACAGTTTCGCGATATCGATCCCGCTCGAGGAACCGGTGGCCTTCGCGACCCGCGTCGTGGAGGAACGTGACCACGCTATCGTCCGCATCCGTACCGAGGACGGCCTCGAAGGCGTCGGCTACACCCTCGGGTACGGCGGCGCCGGTATCGTCGCCGACACAGTGGCGGAACTGCTCGCCCCGATGGTCGAGGGCGAGGACCCACGCGACACGACGCGCCTCTGGCGGGAGATGTTCGACGGGACCGTCCAGATCGGCCGTAAAGGCGTCGTGTTGCGGGCGATCTCGATCGTCGACACCGCGCTCTGGGACATCAAGGCGAAAGCCGCGGGGATGCCCCTCTACAAACTGCTGGGCGGGAGCAACGAGCGGATCCCCGCCTACGCCAGCGGCGGCTACTACCGCGACGAGAAGGGACTGGACGGCCTCCGGGACGAGATGGAGCGGTACGTCGAGCGCGGCCACGACGCGGTGAAGATGAAAGTCGGGCGCGAACCAATCGAACGCGAGGTCGAACGCGTCGCGGCCGTCCGCGACGCCGTCGGTCCCCACCGCACGCTCCTGATGGACGCCAACGGCAAGTGGGACACCAAACAGGAGGCGGTGCGGGCCTGTCGGGCCTTCGCCGAGTACGACCCCTACTGGATCGAGGAACCGGTGATGCCTGACAGCGTCGAACTCATGGCCGAGGTCAACGACGCTCTCTCCTACCCCGTGGTCTCGGGCGAACTGGAGTTCTCCCGGTACGGCTTCGCCGACCTCCTCCGGGAGGGCGCCATCGAGATCGTCCAGCCGGACGTCTCCGTGGTGGGCGGGGTCACCGAGTGGCTCCGGGTCGCCAACACCGCCGCGAGTCACGACGTCCCGGTGGCCCCACACTACAACTGGGACCTCCACGTGCAGTTGCTCGGCGCGATCGAGAACGGACTGTGGGCGGAGTACTTCTACCGCGACTCGGACGTGAAGGCGTTCGACGACGTGCTCGAAAACCCCATGGAACCCGAGGACGGCGACCTCGTCGTCCCCGACCGGCCGGGCCACGGGGTGACCTTCGACGAGACCGCACTGGAGTCGTACCGGCTCGACCGCTGACGGCCGGCGACGGTCATGCCGACGCCGGTACCGAGCGGTGGTGACGCCGACCACACCAACGTCAACGACCGGCTTTTGACCGGCTATTTAGCCTGGAAACGGGAGATAGCGGATACGTATGCTACTCACGGCAGTCTATCCGAACCCGCTGTAAGACACTCATCGATCACGGGCTGCTGGAACACCTCGGTAACGGAATGTACGTAATCACAGAACGCGGGAAGGGTAACTTGGACGGCGAGATCGATCCTCCATCCGATGTCACTGCCGTATTGCTTCAGTCTCATGCACTCGTTCTTCAGTTCTAATGCAAACCAGCTAGTTTTTCGGTGAATTCGGGGGATCAGTCGGGGCCTGATCGAGCAAGAGTGCACCAGAATACGGGCTTCTCGGGCAGATGGTCCTCAAGTGAATAAATAGGATTGGACTATCTGAGATAGTTTAATCAATGACAACACTCGATAATTCTGGACGTTTCCATTCGCCGGGGGTTATCTTCGTCTTCTACGAGCTCATCTAGAATGTCTTCATCAATTCGATCCATCTCACCTGATTTGCTCTTTGGGACACGAGTTCCCTCACCAGAGCGATAGCTAAAGTATAGGAGTATGTACTTTGGAATCTCTTCGCTTTGCTGAATCGTGTCTAAGTCGAATGCGCTTCCCCCGAGTCTCTCATCATGAATAAACCCGAGAAACTCGCCTTCTTCGAGATGAACGGGATATTCTCGGGGTCTGAGTGAGAAGACCACTTCACCAGATTCCTCCGCCTCTTCCGGAGAGTCAGCAGCAATAGCGACAATTTGTAAATACATTGCCACACCAGGGCCATAATTGAAAAGACCGAAATCCAGATGTTCACCATCTTCAGTCTGCGAAAAATCTTGTCTAACACCTGAAGGAGTGTTCCCATCACTCGGTCTTCGAATCCGATACAGAGCCACAAATGCTGTGACAGACGTAATTATAGCAATTACATAAGAAGGGCTGACGTTCGGAAGTATTCCAATGGTCTTGGTTATTACTGGCAATGAGAGAACGGCGAGTAGGATACAAGCAAACGCGACCGTCCAATAATCTGCATAGGGTGCAAGGTCATCCAGGGGCCCAGGTAGTACACCCATCTTTTCAACGGCAACGTCTGGATGTTACTTGAACTTTGCTTGGATCTGCAGACAAAATGTTCTGCTGGAGAATGGGGGTTCTCGGGCGTGCTATCTCGGCACGTCGACGACCGCTGCCGGGTCGCACCTCAGAATCTCGTCGGTCCCGTCGACTGTGATCACTGCGCGACCGTCGATCTCCTCGAAGCGGACCGCCAGTTGGTCGGTCACCCCAGCGCCCCGAAGGTGTCGACGACTGCCGACCGCCCGCCGTACTTCCAGGCCCAGCCGATGGGCGCCACCCAGCCGAGCGCGTGCTGCACCGAGTCGTCATTCTTTCCGACATGCGCATACGGCGCGCTCTGCGCGCCGTTTCACCGGACGCGAACGCAGTGAGCGTCCGGCCGTTTTTCCCCACGTTTTTACAAGGAGCCCTCTCCGAAGCGAGCCGGCGGCTCGCGAGGAAGGGCGACGCCGTAAAAAGTGGCAGTGGGACCGCCGAGATTCGAACTCAGGTCCGACGCACCCCATGCGCCGAGGATACCGCTACCCCACGGTCCCGCACTTCGGCAGACGGTGGTCCCCGACTTATGGGTGTCGTTTCGCCGCCGCCGCGGGCACGTCGTCGACGCGGGGGAACCGGACCACGGCCACCGATCCGCGGGGGCTGGTGTCGGTGAGTTCGACGGCGCCCGCCTCACGGTTGACCAGCGTCCGCGAAGGTCCACCGGGAGATGCGGGCGGGGCCCGACGCCGGGAACCCCCGTCGGTAGAGCCAGGGGCCGGCAGCCACGAGAGGGCCGGCGAGGGCCGCTGGCGCGAGGACGCCCAGTGCCATCGCCAGGCGCATCTGTGAGTGCCGGACGACGTGGACGAACGGGAGCAGCGACAGCAAGCGGCCACAGAGACTCACTCGGGCGGCCATCTCCCGACGTCGGTCCCCGTCTCTTGTGCCATCCGTCCCCAGTCTACACCGGATTTGCTGCAGACGGCGTCTGTCCGCCGGTGGGCCCGCTATACGAGCACCCGCTCGAGTGACACGACGACGCCCGACTGGGCCGCCGGGTCGCCCGCGAGCGTCCCCAGACAGACGGCTGCTCCGTCCGGGGTGTAACAGGCCACCAGCGCGTCGCTGTCGGGCGTGCGGTCGCCGACCTCGGCGTCGGCGACGTCGAGGACGCCCGGGGCGTAGACGGGCGCGCCGTTGGCGACTTCGCGGGCGGCGCTCGGGGCGATGGTCACACGAGGGAGGTGCACGAGCGCCCGTTCGGCGGGCTGGACGACCTCACGCAGGGGCGCGTCGTCGCCCTCCTCGGCGAACGCCAGCGCGTCGACCAGGTCGTGCATCGTCACCAGGTCGCAGTCGTCGAAGATCCCGGTCGCGGTGCGCCGGAGGTCGCCCATGTGGGCGCCGGTCCCCAGCGCCAGGCCGAGGTCGTGACACAGCTTCCGGACGTAGGTGCCCGACTCGCAGCGAATCCGCAGGAGCGCCCGGCGGTCGGCACGCTCGAGTACGTCCAGTGCGTGGATGCGGCGGCTGCGCAGCGTTCGCTTGACCGCGCTCTTTCGGGGCGGTTTCTGGTAGAGCTCGGTCTCGAACTCGGCGACGACGTCGTCGAAGTCCGCGGGCGCCGTCTCGTGGAGCTCGAGGACGGCGACGTACTCCTTCTCGGCCTCGTCGAAGATCCGGGCCATCCGGGCGGCGTCGCCCAGCAGGGTGGGGAGACAGCCGGTTACCTTCGGGTCGAGGGTCCCCCCGTGGGCGACCCGCTCCTGGCCGGTGGCGTCGCGGACCCACCCGGCGACCTGGTGGGCCGAGGGGCCGGGGGGCTTGTCGAGGTTGACGACGCCGAACGCGAGCAGGTCGTCGGGCGAGCGGTCGTCAGGTGGGTCACGGAGGGACATCGGTTCAGAACTCGTAGCGGACGTCCTCGATGGGTGCCTTGCCCTCGTCGCCGTCGGGGCTGTAGGACTCGACGGCGTGCAGGGTGACACTGAGGACGCCCTGGGGATCCCAGCGGGCCGTGTTCACCGAGAGGTCGTAGATGGAGAGGTCGTCGAAGTCGATGTCGTAGTAGTCGCTGTAGCGCTGGGCCTCGCTGGCGCCTCGCTCGCGGGTCTCCGTGCGGGCCTGCTCGAAGGGCTTGTTCTCCCGGGTGGCGATGCGGTCGGCGCGGACGTCCAGTGGCGCCGTGAGCCAGAGTTTCATGTCGGCGTACTCGCCGGCCATCCACCCCGCCAGCCGGGACTCGAGGACCAGGTCGTCGCGCTCCTCTGCGATGTTGCGCAGGCGGCGGTCCAGGTCACGGTCGATCTGGTCGTCCTCCTCGGCGGCCTTGTTCAGCTCCAGGGGCGTCATCCCCCGGTCCTCTGCCAGCGAGCGGAAGATGTCCCCGCCGCTGACGTGTTCGTACCCCAGGGCGTCGGCGAGGCTCTTCGCGAGCGTGCTCTTGCCGCTCCCGGCCGGCCCGGAGACTGTGATCAACATATCCGAGTTCGCGTGACCCGCGTAAAAGAGGCTGTCTGTTCCTACCCGGTCGGGGACGTCTTGACGTTCAGCGCCTTCCTGATGACCTGGGTAAAGGAGAGCGAGCACAGGAAGTACCAGACGATCCAGGCCTGCATCGGGCCAACGGCGCCGGCCTTCCAGGTGGTGACCTCACCGATGATAGGCAGGACGGCCACGGGCGACTGGAGGCCCGACAGGCCGGGACCGAAGACCATCCAGTAGATCCACAGGAAGATGGGGATGTTGATGAGCATGATCCAGACCATCGGGCGGAACTGTTTCTTGAACATGCCCATCTGGTCGGACATGAGTTCCATCTGCTCTTTCTCGAGCTTGTCCAGGGCCTCCTGGTCGTCGCGTTCCTTGGCCTTCTTGCGGCGCTCCTTGAGGTCCTCCATCTTCTCCTGGTGGTCGCCCATCCCGGACATGTCCATGAGGTTGTCCTGCAGGATGGTGGAGTTCGCGCCGGTGATGACCGCCAGGACCAGGATGACGAGATAGAAGGGGAGGATGTTGGCCAGCGGCCCCAGCGCGATGTCGAGGACGCCACCGATGGCGTCCCGGACGGAGTTGATGGAGTACCCGGCAAAGAGGCCGAGCGTCGCCAGGCCGGCCAGCTTGTCCCAGGTCGACCAGCCCCCGTCCCCGTCGTCGTCCTCGCTGGGTGCCGCCTCCGACTCCGAGAGCGCATCGCGGACGCCCTCCGGGTCCTCGATGACGAACCCCTCGCCGTCGGCGTCGACGAGCAGGCCCGACTCGATGAGTCGGCCCCACTCGCCGCTCGTGAGATCGTCGCTGACGTCGGCCCAGGTGACTGTGCCCTTCTCCTCTGCGACCGAGAGCGCCGTCGCGAGCGCCTCGGTCAGCTCCTCGCCGTCGTCGGCGAGCCGTTCTACCTTCGGCGCGGTGCTTGCCATTACGGTGTATTCAGCGACGGCGGCTTATCAAGTTTTTACTGTTCGTTCGCGAGCGATATCAGGCCGTCTCGGCGTCGATGGCGGCCCGGATATCCGCCCAGACGCTGTCTGGCGCCTGTTCGCCGTCGATAGCGACGAATCCGGAGTGGTCCTCGTAGTGGGCGATGACCGGCGCCGTGTTCTCGTCGAAGACGTCCAGGCGGTTGCGCACGGACTCCTCGTTGTCGTCGTCGCGCTGGATGAGGTCGCCGCCACACTCGTCACAGACGCCCGGTTCCTCGGGCGGGCTGAACTCGACGTGGAAGTTCGCGCCGCAGTCGTCACACACCCGTCGGCCGGTGAGGCGGTCGACCAGTTCCTCGCGGGGGACCTCGAGCGAGAGGATCACGTCGAGGTCGGTCATGTCCTCGAGCTCCTCGGCCTGTTCGAGGTTGCGCGGGTAGCCGTCCAGCACGAAGCCGTCGGCCGAGTTCAGCGCCTCGTCGACGATGGCGTTGACCACCGCGTCGGGCACGAGGTCGCCGGCCTCCATGTACTCGCGGGGGGTGTCGTACTCCGTGTCCATGTCGCTGATGTCCATGTCCTTGTTCGCGCGGAGCGCGTCGCCGGTCGTGATGTGCTCGACGCCGTAGGTCTCGGCGATGTTCGCGCTCTGTGTCCCCTTGCCCGCTCCCGGCGGGCCCAGAATCAGGATTCGCGGGTTCGACATAGTCGCCGGTTCTCGGGCGCCGGTTAAATGGTTGTCCAAACCGCGCCGGTGTCAGTCGGTCGCCGCACCCGGATCAATTCGGTCAAAAAGAATATCAGTACAGTCAACAATTCTACGCGTGATGGGGTCCTCGCTGCTTCGACAAGTGTTGACGCTCTTCCACGGTACAGAGGAGGAAACGGACGGCACCGACGACGGTCCGGAACCGACGACGACTATCCTGCGTACCTGCCCGGACTGCGAGCGGACGTTCATCGTCGAGGAGCGGGACACCTGCCCCGACTGCGACACCCCGATGGACGAGACGCCCAGCGAGCGCGACCTGGGATTCTGGTAGCCGCGCCTCAGAACAGCTCCGCGCCCGACCCGATGTGCGTCTGGTAGACGCGGGCGTCGACACCCCGGTCGCCGAACGCGTCGAGCATCGCGCTCGCGATGGCCCGCTGGTCGCCGGCGTGACACGCCGCGATGACGGTGGGACCGGCCCCGGAGATGGTGACGCCGGTCGCGCCCGCCGCGAGCGCGGCCTCCCGGACCTGTGCGTAGCCGTCGATGAGCTTCGCCCGTGCCGGGGTCACGATGGTGTCGTGCATCCCCCGGCCGACCAGTTCGGGGTCGTCCCGGTGCATCCCGGTCGTCAGCGTCGCCGCGTTCCCGACGGTCTCGACCAGTTGCTCGACGCGGGCCTGCTCGGGGACCACCCGGCGGGCGTCCCGCGTCGAGACGACGATGTCCGGCAGACAGGCCACCAGCGGGATGTCCGCGTCGACCTGGGTGACGCCGTCGGGCGTCGCGATGGTGAACCCGCCCATGATGGAGGGCGCGACGTTGTCGTCGTGGGCGTCCCCGGAGACGACGGCCTCGCCCTTCGCGGCGACGGGGACCAGTTCCTCGCGCGTGTACCCCCGGTCGTACAGTTCGTTGAGGCCGACGGCCGCCGCGGCGGCGCTGGCGGCCGAGGACCCGAGCCCCGAGGCCGGGCGGACCCCCTTGTCTATCTGGATGTGTGCGGGCGCCTCGAGGGCCTCTGCGACGGCACCGACGGTGTTCTTCTCCGGGTCCTCGGGGATGAACTGGCTCCCCGCGCCCACCACCTCGATCGTCGTCCGGTCGGCCTTCGAGAGGCGGACGATGTCCGCCGGCCGCTCCAGCGCGACGCCGAAGACGTCGAAGCCACTCCCGAGGTTCGCGCTGGTCGCCGGCGCCCGGACGGTCAGCATGCCTGCGAATTTTTCCAGTGACGGCAAAAAGGTAGCGAACCGCTTCAACCCCGGCCACGGGGTGACAGCCCAAAAACACAAGGTAAATCCGCGGGCCCCGGGTATCCCGGGGTATGATTGGCGTCGTCGGCGGCGGCATCGCCGGACTGGCTGCGGCCTATCGGCTGCAACAGCGCGGCCACGAGGTCCGGGTGTTCGAGGCCAGCGACGACCTGGGCGGGTTGGCCGCCGTCTACGAGACGGCCGGCGATCCCATCGAGAAGTTCTACCACCACCTCTCGAAGTCCGAGGAGACCATCGTCGAACTGGCCGCGGAACTTGGCCTGGGCGACGACGTGGCGTGGCGCGTCGGGGAGAACGCCTACTACGTCGACGGCGTCGTCCACCCGATGGACACCCCCTGGGAGATCCTGGCCTACCCGCACCTCTCGCTGTACGACACGTTCCGCCTGGGGATGCTCGTCCTGGACGTCGACGTCCGGGGCGGCGTCCCCTCCTTCGACAGTTACGAGCGCCTGGAGGACTACGAGGACGTCCCCATCGAGGAGTTCGTCGTCGAGCACACGACGCGGGGGGTCTACGACAACTTCTTCGAACCGCTGCTGGACGCGAAGTTCGGCGACCGGAAAGACGACGTCAGCGCCGCGTGGCTCCTTGGCCGGGTGAAGTTCCGGGGCGAACGGGACATCCTGAACGGCGAGATCCTGGGCTATCTCGACGGCGGGTTCGGCCGCCTGCTCGACGCCCTGGTCGACGCCGTCGGCCCGGAGCACGTCGAGTCGGGGACGCGGGTCACCGGCCTCGAGACGACGGACGGCCGCGCCTCGGCCCTGACCGCAGCGAGCGACGACGGGACCCGGACCCTCGACGTCGACGGCGTCGTCGTCGCGACGATGCCGAACGTCCTCGAGGACCTGACGGGCTACCCCTGCGACATCGACTTCCAGGGGACCGTCTGCTCGGTCGTCAGCATGGACGAGTCGCTGCTTGACACCTACTGGCTCAACATCGCCGACGAGGCGCCCTTCGGCGCGCTCATCGAGCACACGAACTTCGTCCCGGCCGAGCGCTACGGCGGCGAGCACCTGCTCTACGTCGCCCGCTACGTCCAGGAGCCCACGGAGGACATCTGGCAGCAGGACGACGACGCGGTTCGCGAGACGTGGCTCGCGGGCATCGAGGACCTCTTTCCCGACTTCGACCGCGAGTCGGTCAACTGGGTCCGCACGGCGCGCAACCCCCGGACAGCGCCGGTGTACGAGCGGGGCTACCTCGACATGGTCGTCCCCTACGACCTGGGCGAGGCGGTGGCCGAGGGCGTCTACTACGCCGGGATGGCCTCCCGGGCGCAGTACCCCGAGCGGAGCCTCAACGGCGCCATCGTCGCCGGCTACGAGTGTGCCGACCGCATCGCAGAGCAGGAGCCCACCGCGCCCGGCGTCGAGCAGTCGGTCGGCCGGGAGTAGCGCCCACCGCACCCACTCCCGCAGGAACATGGCACTCTTGAGGGTTCGGTCCGTACGCCGGGTATGCGACGCCGCGCGTTCCTCGCTGGGGTGACAGGTCTGTTCGCCGGGTGTGGCGGCTTCGCTGCCGGCCGCGGGAGCGACGACCCGGCGGACCGGGAGACGGTGACCCCCGCGCCGGTGCCGACCGAGGAATCGACGCCCGGCGTCGGCCGCCGCCGCTTCGCGACGGAGGGCTGTCCGACCATCGACCACCGCACCCACCAGACCGTCTGTTCACACACCCAGCCATCGGACGCCAGCCTCAGACTGACGCCGGATCGGGCCGTCGCACGCCTGGACGGCGGCCGCCTCCTCACGCCGATGCGGTTCACGCTCCAGTGGACCGCCAGCGGGGCCCTCTCGGTGTTCGCCGACAGCTGGCACCTCCTGCGAAAGCGCGGGGACGAGTGGACGAGCGTCGCGACGGCCGCCGGGCGGGACCCGGTCCGCCGCCTCGAATCCGGCGAGCGGTTCTACTGGGTGCTTGACACCGTCGAACACTACAGCACCGACCGCATCGAGTCAGTCGTTGCCGACCTCTCGCCGGGGCGGTACGCCCTGGGCGTCCAGACGGTCGGGGACGCCTCGTCGCTCTACTCCGAGTGTCTCGCCATGTTCGACGTCGTCTCGAACGGGTGAGCCCGGCGGACGGAGCGAGCAACCCATACTGCTGGACCGTCTACGGGACGTATGCGTCGTCGAGCACTGCTCGCGTCGGTGGGGGCCTCGCTCGGCGCCCTGGCCGGGTGTCCCGGGCGCACGACGCCGGAGCGCAGGCGCTCGGTCACGCCCGCGCCGGTCCCCACCGACGACGAGCGAGCGACGGTGGCGACGGCCGCCTCGACCCCCGTGTCGGTCTTCCAGTTCCCCTCGTCGCTGGGCTGTCCGTTGCTCCCCGGCGACGCGGACGTGTACGTCTGCTCGCCGCGGGCCTACTCGGGCGGCCTCGAGCTGTACCCCGACCAGAATCCGTTCGTCCTCGGCCCGGCCCGACGCGCCGACGACGCGCTCTCGTTTACCCTCACGAACCGCTCGACGACAGCCTTCGAGACACGGATCGGGCGGTGGCTGCTCGCTCGGAACGACCCGGGCGGCTGGAACGTCCTCGCGAAGGGGCGCCGCGACAGGAGACTCGCGGTCGGCGCCGACGAGGTGGTCACCTGGACGCTCGCGCTCGGGTCGGACGGCGAGGCGTCGCCAGGGCCGACGGTGACCGCGGACGGGGAGGCGGGCGAGCGAACCGAGGCCGCGAACGCGACGGACGACGGGACCGCGAACGAGACGCCCGCCGAGCGGTCCGTCCGGCGGACCGTCAGCATCGACGCCGTGGAGGGCATCTACTCGTTCGGGGTCCACGGCTTCCACGAGGGGGGACGGCTCGTCGCGTTACAGGCGCCGTTCGTCATCGACGTCCGTGGCGCGGAACGCTCCCGGTGAGCGGGGCCCCGGCTCAGTCGCTCCGGGCGTTCTCGACGTCGTCGTCGACGACCGGCGAGTCGGTGACGCTGACGTCCTCGGGTTCCTCGGTCCCGCCGACGACCACGTCGCCGTCCTCCGTCTCGACGTAGACGTCGTCGGCGAACCCGCCGACGGCGTGGGGGTGCTCTGGGTCGTCGAGTCGCTCGGGGGTCGATGGGGCCTCGGTGACGCCGTCGGCCGGCGCGAAGGCTCCGAGCGGGTCGTCGATGGTGATGTCGTGTGTCTCGAAGAAGTCGGCGTAGCGCTCGTAGTGGGTCTCGAGTTCGTCGACGGGGATCTCCATCATCTCGGTCCACCCGTGGTTGTAGAAGTCGAAGTTGGCCTGGAGGTGGGTTATCTCGCGGGCCTCGGCCTCGGAGTAGTCGGCCTGGAGCGCCGCCACGTAGGTGTCCATCGTGGCGTCGAAGAAGTCGTCGAGATGGTCGCGCCGTTCCTCCCGGCGGGCCTCGTCGGCCTTCCCGAGGAATATCTTGGTGTGGAGTTTCACGAGCCCGTAGTTGGCGACCGACCGGATGCCGGGGGTGGTCAGCGCCTTCTTGCTCGCCCAGTGGCGCGGGTTCTGGTGGAGCTTCATCTCGCCCCGGACTATGGACCGTGTGGTCTTGAAATCCTCGACTCTACCCGCTCTCGACCGCCCTCTGTGGGCTCTCGCAAACGATACCCAGATAGCAATCCACATTAGGCCCTATCCTCTACCGTCGTGCATGAGCACGTCGCACGTGATTATCGGTGACGGCATCGCGGGAGCCTCCGCGGCCGAGACAATCCGGGAGAAGGACCCGGACGCGTCAGTGACCGTCCTCACCGACGAGGGCGAGGCGCTGTACAACCGTATCCTCATCAAGGAGTTCGCGAAGGGCAAGCTCCCCGAGGCCCCCATCTCCATCCACGACCCCGAGTGGTACGACGACCGCGACATCGACCTGCAGCTCAACACCCACGTGACCGACATCGACACCGACGCTCACGAGGTCAACACCCACACGGGCGACACCTACGAGTACGACAAGCTCCTCGTCGCCACCGGCGGGACGCCCGCCCAGCTGCCCGTCGAGAACTCCGACGCCGACGGTATCGACCACTTCTGGACGTTCCAGGACGCCCGCCGCATCGCCGAACACGCCGAGGACGCCGAGCAGGGCATCATCGTCGGCGCCGGCCTGCTGGGAATCGACCTGGCGGCGGTCTGTGCCGCACAGGGAGTCGACGCGAAGTACCTGATGCGTGGCAACCGCTGGTGGCGCTACGCGCTCTCGAAAGACGGCGCGGAGATCATCCACGACGCCCTGCGCGAGAACGGCGTCGAACCGGTCTTCGAGTCCGGCGTCGACCACTTCGAGGTCGACGACGACGGCCACGTCACCGGTGCCGTCGACCCCGACGGTAACCACTACGACGGCGAGTGGGCCGGGGTCGCCATCGGCCTCGATTTCAACACGGAGTTCCTCGGCGGCACCGACATCGAGCTCGACGACGGCGTCGTCGTCGACGAGTACATGCAGACCGCCGCCGAGGACGTCTACGCGGCGGGGGACATCACGCAGTTCTACGACACCATCCTGAACGCCCGCGCCCAGAACGGCGCGTGGGGATCGGCGAAAGAGCAGGGCTCGGTCGCCGGCCAGAACATGGTCGCCGACGGCGAGGAACGCGAGTTCCGCTGGGTCTCCTCGTACTCGATCACGCACTTCGACTTCCCGTTCCTCTCCTTTGGCCACCCGGCCCGCGGTGACGACGAGGCCGCGCGGAAGTACTCCGACAGCGAGTGGCGCCGTCTCGCCTTCGAGAACGGCCAGCTCATCGGCGGCGTGCTCATCGGTGACCTCTCCCAGCAGTCGAAGTTCAAGAAGCTCATCCGCGAGGAGCGTCTGGTCGCCGAGAAAAAGGAGATGCTCCTAGAGAAGGAAGTCGACCTCGAGGCCGTCAAGGAGGCCGCGCCCGCCACCGCCGAGTAGGCCCCGACGCCGTCGTCACCGTTTTCTCGCTCCCGTCCGTAGTTCGCGTATGCTCCGTTCGCTCCTCGAACACCTGTGGGGCCGCCGTCCCGAGGAGAGGTCCGACCCGGACGCCGAGGACGGCGACGACGGCGGCTTCGTCCGGTCTGTCCTGGACGCCTCGGTCCTGACGGGCCACGGCGGCGGTAATCCAGCGGCAGAGCGGGAACTGGCCGCCGTCCAGCGGGAGGCGGCGATGCTCGAACGCGAAGAGCGCGACCGGGACTGACCCGCTCTCGAGAACGACGCGCTTTTTTCCGCCGGCCCCACTCTCTGAGACATGGACGGCGGCAGCGGCGACATGACCCTCGCGTTCGACCTAGACGCCCTCAAGCAACTGGCCTATCCCGACAGCGTGTTCACCGACGCGCGCCAGTGGTCGGAGTACGTCGGCGTCATCTCCGAACAGCCTACCTACGTGGTGACGAACTTCACGCGGAAACACCGCATCCGACAGGACTTCTTCTCGGGCCCCCGCGGCCGCGAGGAGAGTCTCACGAACGTCAGAGACCAGTTCGACACCGACCGCCACGTCTTCGTCGGCACCGGCGCCGACGACGCCGAACTGGCCGAGTCGGCCGGATGGGAGTACCTGCCCGTCGAGGACGCCGCGGCGGCCGCGGGATGGGAACTGGGCGAACCTCGGGCACCCGACGCGACGGACGACGAGGAGGAACGGCGCGACGACTGGCCCTGAGCACGGGCGACGTAAAGCCAGATTTATCTTTCCGTCACGCGCCGAATGTGACATGACTCTCCGAGTCGGTGCCGCGCTCGCGGACGGCCTCGACGACCTCCTGAGCCGGCGCGGCGTCACGGTCCTCGGCGTCTTCCTCGTTTACAGTTTCCTCAACACCGTCCTCTGGCAGTCTGCGTCTCCCGCCATCGACCGGTCGCTGGCCAGCGTGTTCCCGGGAGCGACCCAGGCACCGCCGGCGGTGTCCGCCGAGTCGCCGCTGGCGCTCGACCTCTCGCTCGGCGCCGTCTTGGCCCTGCTCGTCGTGCTGTTTGCCGTCGGCGAAATCCTCCGTATCCTCGCAATCCGCCTGTTTGCCAGCGAGGCGGACGTCTTCGACCCGGCGGTCACGGCTGACCTGGGACCGACGATGGTGACCGCGCTGGCCGCCGCCGTGCTGACTGCCGTCGCCGTCGCACTCGGGACGCTGGTGTTCGTCTTCCCCGGGGTCGTCCTCGCCCTCCTGTTCTTTTTCGTCCGCCAGGAGATCGCGCTGAACGACAGTGGCGTCATCGATGCGATCCGCGAGAGCATCCGCCTGGTGACGGACAACGCCGTCCCGGTCCTCGCACTGGCGGCGGTGCTGTTCGTCTTGGGCGTCGTCGTGTCGCTGCCGCTCCAGCTGGTGGGGATCCCGGGCCAGTCGCTCGCGGTCACGCTGGTGACGACGGCGCTCTCGCAGCTGGTGACCGTCTTCGGCATCGCCGTCGTGACCAGCGCCTACCGACGGGTCGCCGCCGGCCAGGCTCCCGGCCCCGCTCCGTCTATCGACGAGGCGTTCTGACCCCTGCCGGTCGGTATCGCGGCCTTTAACCACGCGAGGACCCACACTCTGGCAATGGCAGAACCGCGCGTTCCCGGGGGCCGCGAGTCCGAACTCGAACTCCCCTGTGGCGAGGTGGTCGACACCCACGACGACCTCCACATGGGCATCCGGGAGTTCGACTGCGACTGCGGGGGGACCCACGCTGTCGTCCTGGACGCCCATCCGCTGGCCCGCTTCGTCCCCGAGTTCTTAGCGGAGATACTCACCGAGACCATCGAACCGGCCGACGACCACGACGAGTTCACGATGGCCCACCTGATGGGCGTCGTCATCGAGGAGTTCCCCGACCAGGTCGCCGTTGCCGACGCCGCAGACGACGGCGCCGTGGGCTTCGCGATGGCGTGGGTGACCGACTTCGACTCGCGACGCCTCCACGAGATCGTCGTCGAACTGCTCGTCGAGCTGATGGAACACGCGGTCAGTCACGCCGAGGACGACGCCGTGATGAGCGAGTTCGAACGGCAGATGCTCCAGTTCGACGTGGCGGCGTTCGTCGACCAGTACCGCCGGGAACGGAACTTCGACGACCGTCACGACACCGCCATCTGAGCCCCGGGTCGGGACTGCCCCCCGGCGGACCCCCGGTCTATCGCCGACAAAATTTCAGACGATTGTCGTCTTCGTATGACACGGGCTGCCACCCCGCCGTCTGTCGGTTTCGCCGAAACCGCCGTACGACGGTTGTCTGACGGTGTTATATGGTGTATGAGGCCCTGAATGGGTATATGGCCATACGTCATGGCGAGTTCGAGCGCATCCGGTCCGTGCTCGAAGACGCCGACGCGGATGAGCCCATGACTGCCCGGGAGATACTCGAGGTGCTGTCGGAACACGACGAGGAGTTCGAGAGTGCTCACCGCGTCGCGACGGTACTGGGTCGGCGCGCCCAGACCGACGACGTGGAGGTCATCCAGGGGCAGCCATATCGGTACCGGTTCCTCGACAACTGACTCTGGCCGGGCGGGTGTGAATCTGCCCCGTGTGACGGACTCGCATTACGAAATTCGAAATCGGGCTTCGAGACTCGTACCATTTCGCCGGGCTTATTACGATGTGTGGGCTCGAGTCGGGTAATGACAGCCGAGGAAGACCGCACAATCCTGCTCATCGGGAGTGGCCCGATCAAGATCGGACAGGCAGCAGAGTTCGACTACTCCGGTGCGCAGGCCTGCCGGGCGCTCCAGGAGGAAGGCGCCCGCGTCGTCCTGGTGAACTCGAACCCCGCGACCATCATGACCGACCCGGAGATGGCCGACAAGGTGTACCTCGAACCCATCAACACCGAGGCCATAAGCGAGATCATCCGGAAGGAACAGCCCGACGGCGTCATCGCCGGCCTGGGCGGCCAGACCGGCCTCAACGTCACCGCCGAGCTCGCCGAGGAGGGCGTCCTCGAGGAATACGACGTCGAGGTGATGGGGACGCCGCTGGACACCATCTACGCGACGGAGGACCGCGACCTGTTCCGCCAGCGGATGGAGTCGATTGGCGAACCGGTCCCCGCGTCGACCACCATCTCGCTCGACGAGGGCGAGTCCGTGACGGACTTCGACGAGGCGGCGTTCCGCGGGCGCGTCGAGGACGCCGTCGACGAGGTCGGCGGCCTCCCGGTCATCGCCCGCACGACCTACACGCTCGGTGGCTCGGGCTCCGGCGTCGTCCACGAGTTCGAAGAACTCGTCGAGCGCGTACGCAAGGGCCTGCGCCTCTCCCGGAACAGCGAGGTGCTCATCACCGAGTCCATCGAGGGCTGGGTCGAACTCGAGTACGAGGTGATGCGTGACGCCGACGACTCCTGTATCATCATCTGCAACATGGAGAACATCGACCCGATGGGCATCCACACCGGGGAGTCCACCGTCGTAACGCCCTCCCAGGTCATCCCCGACGAGGCCCACCAGGAGATGCGCAACTCGGCGCTGAAGGTCATCCGCGAACTCGGCATCCAGGGCGGCTGTAACATCCAGCACGCCTGGCGCGACGACGGCACGCCCGGCGGCGAGTACCGCGTCGTCGAGGTCAACCCCCGCGTCTCCCGCTCCTCGGCGCTGGCCTCGAAGGCGACGGGCTACCCCATCGCCCGCGTGACCGCGAAGGTCGCGATGGGCAAGCGCCTCCACGAGATCGAGAACGAGATCACCGGCGAGACCACCGCCGCGTTCGAGCCAGCCATCGACTACGTCGTCACGAAGGTCCCGCGCTGGCCCAAGGACAAGTTCCGCGACGTCGACTTCGAACTCACGACGGCGATGAAATCGACGGGCGAGGCGATGGCCATCGGCCGGACCTTCCCCGAGAGCCTCCTGAAGGCGCTGCGCTCCTCGGAGTACGACCCCGCCGTCGACTGGAACGAGGTCGACGACGACGAACTCGAGTCGGAGTATCTCGTCAAGCCGACGCCCGACCGCCCCTATGCGATGTTCGAGGCGTTCGACCGCGGCTACACCGTCGAGGAGATCGTCGACCTCACCGACATCGAGGAGTGGTACGTCGAGCGGTTCGAGCAAGTGGCCGACGCCGCCGAGGCCGCCCAGCACGGCGACTTCGAGACGGCCGCCCAGGCCGGGTTCACCGACCAGGAGATCACCGCGCTCGCGGGCGGCGAGTTCAACGACACCCACGCCTCCTGGCTCCCGGCGGTCGACGACGAAGATGAGGAAGCGGTTGAGGCCGCGACCGACGGGGCCGGGATCTCTGTCGACACGGTCGAGACGCAGACCACCGACCGCGACTTCAAACTGGTCGACACCTGCGCCGGCGAGTTCAGGGCAACGACGCCGTACTACTACTCGACGCGGGACCCCGTCTCGGGTATCGACCGTGACGAACTGATGATCGACCGCGACCTGGAGAGCGTCGTCGTCGTCGGCGGCGGCCCCATCCGTATCGGTCAGGGGGTCGAGTTCGACTACTGTTCGGTCCACGCCGTCCAGGCACTCGAGGAAGCCGGGATCGAGGCCCACGTGGTCAACAACAACCCCGAGACGGTCTCGACGGACTACGACACCTCCGACGGCCTGTTCTTCGAACCGGTCACCGCAGAGGAGGTCGCCGACGTCATCGAAGCGACGGAGGCCGACGGCGTGATGGTCCAGTTCGGCGGCCAGACCTCCGTCGACATCGGCCACCCGTTAGAGCAGGAACTCGAGCGCCGCGACCTCGACTGTGAGATTCTCGGGACGTCGGTCGACGCGATGGACTTAGCCGAGGACCGCGACCGCTTCAACAAGCTGATGGACGAACTCGGCATCGCCCAGGCCGAGGGGGGCACCGCCACCTCCGAGGCGGAGGCGCTGGACCTCGCCCACGAGATCGGCTACCCGGTGCTCGTGCGCCCCTCGTACGTGCTGGGCGGCCGCGCGATGGACGTCGTCTACAACGACGACGACCTCCAGACCTACATCGAGGAGGCCGTTCGCGTCTCCCCGGACAAGCCGATCCTCGTCGACGAGTTCCTCGCCGACGCCGTCGAACTCGACGTCGACGCCGTGGCCGACGAGGACGACGTCCTCATCGGCGGCGTGATGGAGCACGTCGAGACCGCCGGCGTCCACTCCGGCGACTCGGCGTGTATGATTCCGCCGCGCTCCCAGGACATCAAGGACGTCATGCCGCGCATCCGCGAGGTCACCGAGGACATCGCCGACGCGCTGGACACGGTCGGCCTGCTGAACGTCCAGCTGGCCGTGCGCGACGGCGAGGTGTACGTGCTGGAGGCGAACCCGCGCTCCTCGCGCACTGTCCCGTTCATCGCAAAGACCACAGGCGTCCCCATCGCGAAACTCGCCGCGAAGGTGATGGCCGGTGCCTCCCTCGACGAACTCGACGTCGAGGAACAGATCCCCGAGCAGGTCTCGGTCAAGGAGGTCGTCCTGCCGTTCGACCGCCTGCCGGGCTCGGACCCGCGTCTCGGCCCGGAGATGAAGTCCACGGGTGAGGTCATGGGCACCGCTGGTTCCTTCGGCAAGGCCTACCAGAAGGCCCAGATGTGCGTCGGCAAGCCCATCCCGCTTTCGGGGACCGCGCTGGTCGACCTCCCCGTGCTGGGCTACGAGAAGCACTTCGACGTGCAGAGCCTCGACGACTACGCGGACGTCGAGGCCGTCATCGAGGCAATCGAGAACGACGAGATCGACCTCGTGGCCTCGCGCAACCGCGACGTGCTCGAGGCCTGCGTCGAGAACACGGTGACGTACTTCTCGACCATCGAGAGCGCAGAGGCCGCACTCGAGGCCATCAACTCCCAGGACCAGCCTCTCGCCGTGCAGGCCATCAGCGAGCGCCCGAAGACCGCGCGCGAGTGGGGCGGCGAGTAAGGCGCTCGCGGTCACCGAGGACCGGGCTCCCATCGTCACGTTCCGGGTCTGGGCCAAGAGTTACACCACGCGCCGGCGAAGCCCGCCCATGGAATTCGCAGTCTTCGGTGCCGGTGGCGTCGGCGGCTACCTGGGTGCGCGCCTGGCCGACGCCGGGCACGAGGTCAACCTCATCGCACGCGGTGCCCACCTCGAGGCACTCAGACGCGACGGCCTCGTCCTCGAGAGCGTCGCCGGCGACACCACCGTCGACCTGTCCGCGACGGATGACCCGAGCGACATCGGCCCCGTCGACGTCGTGCTCTTCTGTGTGAAAGCCCAGGACACCCGCGAGGCCGCGACGGAACTCGACCCGTTGCTCGGCGACGACACTGCCGTCGTCTCCCTGCAGAACGGCGTCGACAACGAGCGGTGGCTCGCCGAAGCGGTAGGCGAGTCCCACGTCGTCGGGGGCGTCGCCTACATCTTCTCGACGATCGCCTCGCCAGGCGTCGTCGAACACACCGGCGGTCCAGCCCGGTTCGTCTACGGTGAACTCGACGGGGAGCGAACCGACCGCATCGAGGCGCTGGACGCGGCCCTCGGCGAGTGCGTGGGGGTCGACGCCGTCCTCGCCGACGACATCCACGTCGAACTCTGGCGGAAGTTCGCGTTCATCTGCGCCCAGTCCGGGATGACCGCCGCCACGCGCCTCCCGGTGGGGGCTATCCGCGAGACGGACGCCTCGTGGACCATGTACCGCCGTATCGTCGAGGAGGTCTGTGCGGTCGCCCGCGCCGAGGGCGTCGCCCTCCCCGACGACACCGTCGACGAGTGGCTGGACTTCGCCCGCGACCTGGACGCCGACTCCTCCTCGTCGCTGCACTACGACCTGACCCACGAGAAGTCCCTTGAACTCGAGGCGCTCAACGCGGCCGTGGTCGACCACGCCGCGGCCATCGACGTCGAGGTGCCGATGAACGAGGCCGTGACCGGCGTGCTGGCCCCGTGGGCGGCTCGGCTCGCCGACGAGTGAGGGCCACGATGCCAGTCCACTCGGTCCCGGTGTCCCGACGTCGCCGGCGCTCGATGGATTCCATCCGCGTGATGCAGCGATGACCGGGACGCCGCTGCTCGTCTACGCGCTCGCGCTCGTCCCGGCGGTCATCTGGGGCTTCGGCCCGATTCTGGACAAGCGGGGCATGGAGGCCGGCGGCAGCTCGCTCCAGGCGGCACTCGTCGTGGTCGTCGTCGACACCGCGCTGTACTGGCTCGCGCTGGCGGCCCGCTCCTGGCCGACGCCGTTCGCGGGGCTGACGCCGCGACTCGTCGCCGTGTTCGCCGTCGCGGGGCTGTTCGGGACGGCCGTGGGGCGCATCTTCGTGTTCGCGGGCGTCGACCGGGTCGGGGCGAGCATCAACAGCGCCGGCATCAGTACCCGCCCGCTGTTCGCGACGCTCCTCGCGCTCGGGTTCCTCGGCGAACCACTCGGTCCGCTGACCGCGCTCGGCGTGGTCGTCCTCGTGGGCGGCCTTGTCGTACTCACGTACTCGAAGGGGGGCGACGTGTCGGGCTGGAACCCGCGGGACCTGTTCTTTCCGATCGGGGCCGCGGCCGTCTTCGCGGCCGGCAACGTCCTCCGGCGGTTCGGCTTCGTCGACACGGGCGCGTCGCCGCTGCAGGCCGTCGCGGTCAACGAGACCGCCGCACTCGCCGCGCTTGCGGCCTACGCGCTGGTGCGTGGCCGCATCGACGTGATTTCCGCGCCACGAGCCTCGTTCAGGTACTTCACGGGGAGCGGCGTGCTGACCGCCGTCGCCCTGCTGGCGTTCTTCACCGCGCTCTCGCTGGAGGGCGGTCGCGTCGCGGTCGTCGACCCGCTGGCAGCCACTGCGCCGCTGTTTACCATCCTGTTCTCGGCGGCCCTGCTGCGCGACGTCGAACGAGTCACTCGCGGCGTCGTCGTCGGTGCGCTGCTGGTCGTCGTCGGGGCGGTCCTCATCACTATCTGAGCGGGCGTCGGGCTGCTCGCGAGTCCCTTCGCTCCCCACTCGCCATCCGAGGGCCGCTCCCTCCGGTTCGAGGGACTTCGCTGCGCTCAGCCCCTCGCTATCCCAGGCCTCTCACTGCGTTCGAGCCCTCGCTATTCACCAGTCATCGCCAGCACGTCGTCGAAGAAGCCAAGCGAGTCGTGGGGGCCGGGGTGTGCCTCGGGGTGGTACTGGCGGGTGATGATGTTCAGGTCGTCGTTCTCCAGACCCTCCGGCGTGTCGTCGTTGACGTTGACCTGGGTGACCTCGAGCGTGTCGCCGGGTTCGGCGACGGTGTAGCCGTGGTTCTGGGTCGTCATCACGACCTTGTTCGAGCGGAGGTCACGCACCGGCTGGTTGACGCCGCGGTGGCCGAACTCCATCTTCTCGGTCTGTCCGCCCAGGGCGTTCGCGACGACCTGCTGGCCGAGACAGATGCCCGCCAGCGGCACCTCGCCGACGTATTTCTCGACGAGTTCGCCGGCCGCCTCGAAGTTCTCGGGGTCGCCGGGGCCGTTCGAGACAAAGAGGAGGTCGGGGTCGACGGCCGCGACGTCGGCCTCGGTGGCGTCGTAGGGCAGGACGTGGACGACGGCGTCGCGCTCGACCAGCGACTCGGCGATGGAGCCCTTCGCGCCACAGTCGACCAGCGCGACGGTCGCACCGTCGCCCTCGGCGTTGTGGACGACAGTGTCCTGCACGGAGACCTGCGACCCGATGTCTGTGTGGTCGGACATGTGCTTGCACTCGCGCAGTTCCGCCAGGGCGTCCGCCTCGGTCACGTCCGGGCCGGCCGCGATGCCACACTTCATCGCCCCCTCGTCGCGGATCTCGGTGACGATGTCGCGCGTGTCGAGGTGGTCGACGGCCGGCACGCCCTCGCTCTCGAGCCACTCGGCGACGTCGTCGGTGAACTCGCGGGCGACCGCGCCGCGGGGGTGGACGCGGTCGGACTCGAAGCGCTCTTCCCGGACGCCGTAGTTGCCGATCAGCGGGTACGAGAACGTGAGAATCTGCTCCTCGTAGGAGGGGTCGGTCAGACTCTCCTCGTAGCCGGTGTATGCGGTCGTGAACACCACTTCGCCGCGAGCGGTCCCGGGGGCGCGAGCGCGGGCCTCGATGACGCGCTCACCCTCCAGCGCTACGTATGCGTCAGCCATTACGAGAAGCGTATACTATGTTGGGTGATAAGGGTTACTTTCGAAGACGAGTTACGAATTTCGTAATCCTCAAGTCGGGGGGTGCGGTACTCACACATCTCGATGGACGACCTCGACAGCCAGATCCTCTCGATACTCCGCCGGGACGCCCGAACCCCGTACACGGAGATCGCAGACCAGGTAGGTACCTCGGAGGGGACGGTCCGCAACCGCGTCGAGCGACTCGTCGACGAGGGCGTCATCGAACGCTTCACCGTCGCGACGAGCACCGGGAACGTCAAGGCGATGATCGAGATCGGCGTCGACGTCGACGTCGACACGGCCGCCGTCACCGACCACATCGCCGAGTGGCCCGCCGTCGACTTCGTCTGGCAGGTCTCGGGCGAACAGGACATCGTCGTGGTCGTCGACGCCGCCGACACCGGCGCGGTCAACGACCTCATCACGCAGGCCCGGGAGCTGGACGAGGTCGTGAGTACGAAGACGAGGCTAATCTTGGACGAGCGAGTCGGGTGAGCGGCAGCGAACCGACTCGCAGATGTGAGGATTAGCCGACTGAGGCTACTCCTGGACGAGCGCGTCGGCTGAACGATAGCGAGGTCGCGCAGCGACCTCGACAGGCGACCGGCGACGCCGCGAACCGAGTGAAGCGAACGCAGTCCTCACCTGAGCTTCCAGAGCAGCGACCGGAGTTTGTACCCCAGCGACCCCCGCTGGTAGCCGCTCCAGGCGCTCATCCCGCCCCGCAGCGTCGCCGCGTCGTATCCCTCGTCGAGAAGCAGTCCGGTCGCGCGTTTCGCGACCACCCCCATCTTGCACACGACGACGACGTCCCTGTCGGTCGGAACCTCGCCGAGTCGCTCGCGGAGTTCCGAGTCGTCGCCGCGACGCAGGTCGTTGTAGACGGGGATATTGTGGCTCTCCTCGATCGACCCGGCCTCGAACGCCGACGTCGGACGAATGTCGAGGACGAATGGCTGCTCCCCGTTCGACGACTCTCTCAACCGCTCGAGTTCGTCCGGACGAACGCTGTTCATCACTCCAATATTGGATTCGGAGCACAAAACCGCCCCGCTTTGCTGTCGCGCGACGGCCGAGCCCCGGCCGCCTGACATTCATGTGGGCCGCGTTTGAAGCAGGGGTATGCAGATTCCGGACCCGGGATGGGGGGACTTCGCTTCGGCGTACGGCCAGCTCGTCGAAGACGGGGCCGAGTTCTTCATCGTCGCGGCACTCCTCTACGCGGTCGGCCGACTCGTCGTGGTCCCGACCATCCACTGGGCGCTGGGCCGATCGAACATCGACCGGACGCTGGAGAGTGCGCTGACCAGTCTGTCGCATCTCCTGATCGTCGCCGTCGCCGTCGTCGTCGCGGCGAGTTTCGCGGGGTTCCGGGGCACCCTCGCCGGATCGACGCTCATTGCCGCCGGTATCACGATCGCCGTCGGCCTGGCCGCCCAGGACGTGCTGGGCAACTTCGTCTCCGGGGCGTTCATCGTCACGGACCCGGACATCAACGTCGGCGACACCATCCAGTGGAACGGCAACCGCGGCGTCGTCGTCGACATCGACCTCCGGGTCACGCGCATTCGGACGCCCGACAACGAACGGATTATCGTCCCGAACACCGACCTTGCGACCAGCGCGGTGACCAACGAGACGGCGACGGGGCCCATCGGCGTCTCCTACGAGTTCGGCGTCGGCTACGACACCGACCTCGACGAGCTGGAATCTATCGTCAGGAACGTGGCCCGCGACCTGGACCACGTCGCGGAGGACCCCAGTCCCGTCGTCGCCGTCGGCGAACTCGCGCCGACGTCCGTCCTCATGACGGGTCGCGTCTGGGTGCCGAACAACCGCCGGAATCGGGTCCCGGCAGTGCGCTCGGCGTTCATCCGCGGGGTCCACGAGGCGTGTCGCGAGGCGGGCATCGATCTCAGCGAGACGAGCCAGCACGCCGTCTCGGGCGAGATGGCGGTCCACGAGCCAGCCGACCCCCCGGCGTGACTCACTCGTCGGTCAGCCCGTCCAGCAGGTGTATCGCGCCGTGCTTGTCCAGGGGGTCGTTCGCGTTGCCACAGTGCGGTGACTGCACGCACGCCGGACAGCCGTCGGCGCAGTCACACGACCGCAGCATCGACAGCGTCGTGTCCATCAGGCCGGCCACCTCCCGGTAGGCGGCCCGCGTCAGCCCGATGCCGCCGGGGTAGCCGTCGTAGACGAAGATGGTCGGCTCGCCGGTATGGGGGTGTCGCGGCGTCGAGAGGCCCCCGATGTCGCCGCGGTCACAGAGGTACTCGAAGGGGAACATCGATATCATCGCGTGTTCGGCGGCGTGGATCGACCCGGGGAAGTCCCCCGCGCCGCCGTCGGCGGCCGTCTCGGTCGCGCCGGTCCGCTCGTAGTCGCCGCGCCGGAGCGGCGTCTCGAGGTCGTCGGGGACGGTGTAGTACAGCGCCTTGGTCTCGAGGCTCGTCTCGGGTAACTCGAGCGTCCGCTGGCCCAGCACCTCGCCCGAGGACCCGTCTCTGCGCTCGTAGCCGGTGATCTGCTTGCGCATCGTGACCGACGCGAACCGCACGGGCACGTCCTCACGGGCCGGCAGGGCGCGCTCGTCGAGGTCCGCCTCGACGGTGATCGTCTTGTCGTGGAGCACCCGCGTGTAGTAGTCCGCCCAGGTCCGATCGAGTTCGGCCACGCCCGCCGAGAGGTCGAGGTCGGTCACCTCGTAGCGCCGACCCTGGTGGTGGTAGACCGCGCCCGGATGGGCGTCGCGCAGGGCGTCATCGAACGGCAGGCGCGCGATGACCTCGCCATTCGCGACGAGTTTCACCTCCCGGTCGTCGACGGTCCGCAGGCTCATGTCGTGGTGGGGCCGCGCGTTCGAGAGCCACCGGATCCCCTGGTCGGTGGTCCGGCGGTCGAGGTTCCCCGCCGACTCGAGGTCCGCGACCACGTCGGGGAACGTCTCGCCGAAGTGTCGGTCGTCGTCGGGCGAGAGCCAGTTCTCCCCCGCCGCGGCCAGCACGTGGTCCGGGAGCAACTGTTCGTTCTCGGGGTTCGTGACCGCTCGCTCGGCCCCCGTCTCGAACAGCGCGTCGGGGTTCCGGAGGACGTACTGGTCTAACTGGTCCTCGCCGCCGACGAGTACGACGAGCGCCGGGTCGGTGCCCCGGCCCGCCCGGCCCGCTTGCTGGAAGGCCCGCATCCGCGTGCCGGGGTAGCCGTCGACGAGGACGGCGTCGAGGCCGCCCACGTCGACGCCGAGCTCCAGCGCACTGGTCGACCACACCCCACGGAGGTCCCCCGACTGCAGTCTCGACTCGAGGTCGCGCCGGCGCTCGTCGGTGAGCGCGGCCTGGTACGCGCCGACGCCGTCGGCCAGGTCGTGGTGGCCGCGGCTCCGGAGCTCGTCGGCGCTGTCGCTGGCGTAGCGCTCGGCGGTCTGGCGCGACCCGGCGAAGACGACCGTCTGGAGCCCGCGTGCCACGAGGTCGACGAACAGGTTCTTCGTCTCGACGTGGCTGGACTTCCGGCGGCCGCTGCCCCACCCCTCTCCACCCTCGTACTCCGGCGGGTTCCACAGCAGCCAGTGGCGCGGCCCGCTGGCGCTCGTGTCCTCGTCGACGAGCGCGAACGAGTCCTCGGGCTGGCCGGTGACGCCGGCGGCGTGCTCGACGGGGTTCCCGATGGTCGCCGAACAGCAGACCCACTCCGGGTCGGCGTCGAACCGTTCGGCGATGCGCTGGAGCCGTCGCAACACGAGCGCGACGTGGCTCCCGAAGATGCCCCGGTAGCCGTGGACCTCGTCGACGACGACGGTCTCTAGGCGCTCGACGAACCAGTCCCACAGGCGATGGGCGTGGGGCAGGATGCCGTAGTGCAGCATGTCCGGCGTCGTCAGCAGGACCGTGGGCTGGCGGTCGCGGATGGCCTCCTTCTCCGACGTCGACTGCCGGCCGGTGTACTGGGCGACCGAGACGCCCGAGGCGAAACCCAGGCCCTGTGCGAGTTCGGAGAGCGTCTCGGTCTGGTCGTTGATGAGCGCGACCTGCGGGGCGACGTACAGGGCCGTCGCGCGCCGGTCGAGCGCCCGCTCGAAGGCCGGAACCGTGTAGGCCAGGCTCTTCCCGCTGGCTGTCTCCGTCGCGAGGACGACGTTCCGTCCGTCCCGAACGGCCTCGACGGCGGCCGTCTGGTGGGCGTAGCAGTCCGTGATGCCCTCGTCCTCGAGGACGCTCGCGAGTCGCGGGTCGAGGTCGATGTCGGCGAACCGGGCGTCGCGACCGGGAACGGTCCGCTCGTCGACGATCTGGCCCTCGTAGTACGGTCGGGTCCGGAGCCACGCGATGGTGTCGTCCACGCCGGCCCTACAGCCACGAACGGTATCGGTCTTGCTGTTGGTTACCGACGGGCCTGGTGGTCGGCCGCCGGAACCGACTCCGGAAGCGACGCGACGACCGACGGGAGCGCCTCGACGCTCGAGACCGTGGTCCGCGTCGAGTCTATCGCCGGGACGCCCTCGCCCGCGACGGCCACGAGACGACGGGCGGCCTCGACGACGGCCTGGTTCCCGTCGCCGACGTCGCCGGCGACGACGGTGGCCCCGGCCCCGCGTGCCAGTTCCATCGCCCGGTCGCGCGAGCCCTCGTCGATGCCGGCGAAGGGCGGGACCGTGACCACCTCGCAGTCCAGTTCCCGCGCTCGCTCGGCGGCGGCGTCACCGGCCGGAACCACGCCGACGGACACCTCGATGCCTGCGGCGACCAGTCTCTCGACGGCCGCCGCGGCCTGCCGCCCGGTCCCGACGACGTGGACCCTCGTCCCGGCCGGGTCGCGCTCGGCCAGCGGCGTGACCAGCGGTGCGTCGGTTCCCGGCTGCGTGGTCACGAGCGTCTCCGCGTCGAAGGCGTCGGCGAGCGTCTCCCTCGTGAGGACCGACGTGGGGTCGCCCGCGGCGCGGACGTTCCCGTCGGTGAGCAGGAGCAGTTCGTCGCAGTAGCGCGCGGCGAGGTTGAGGTCGTGGATGGCCGCCACGGCGGTCTTGCCGTCGGCCACGAGGGCACGGACGAGTTCGAGCGTCCGGACGGCGTGGTTGATGTCGAGGCTCGCCGTCGGTTCGTCGAGCACGAGCACGGGCGTCTCCTGAGCCAGCGCCCGCGCGAGCAGGACGCGCTGACGCTCGCCGCCGGAGAGCGAGGTGAACTGTCGGTCGGCGAACCGGGTCACGTCGGTCCGCGCCATCGCGGACTCGACGGCCTCGCGGTCCGCCGGGCCGAGGCGCTCGAATCGGCCGAGGTGCGGCGTCCGACCCATCTCGACGACCGTCTCGACGGTGAAGTCGAAGGAGAGCGTCGTCGCCTGGGGCGTGCTCGCGACGAGGCGACTCACCGCCTTCGCCGACCGGTCCGCGAGCGGATTGCCCGCGACGTGGACTCGCCCCTCGTCGGGCGTCAGCGTCGCCCTGAGCGTCCGAAGCGTGGTGGTCTTGCCGGCGCCGTTCGGGCCGACGAGGCCGACGAGCGTCCCCCGGTCGACGGTGAAGTCGACGTCAGCGAGGACCTGCACGTCGCCGAACGACACCGACAGGTTCCGGACGTCGAGCATCGGCGACTCGCCGGCGGTCACAGTTCGTGCACCTCCCGCTGGCGGAGGAGATAGAGGAAGAACGGCGCGCCGAGCGCGGCCGTGACGATGCCGACGGGCACCTCCGCGCTGCCCGACCGGGCGAGCGTGTCCGTCGCGACGAGGAAGGAGGCCCCCGCGAGCGCCGCCGTCGGCAGCAGAATCCGGTGGTCGGGGCCGACGAGCAGCCGCATCACGTGTGGGACGATGAGACCGACGAAGCCGATGATGCCGGCGACGGCGACACCCGCGGCCGTGATGACAGCCGAGACGGCCAGCAGGACGCGCTTGGTGCGTTCGACCTCGATTCCGAGGCCCTGTGCGTCCTCCTCGCCGAGCAACATCACGTTGAGGTCGCGGGTGTAGGCCAGCAGGACGACGAAGGGGACGGCGACCAGCAGGAGACTCGTCGAGACGTCGAGCCACGTCGCGCTCTTGAGGTGCCCCATCAGCCAGAACAGTGCCCGGCGGATGCTCTCGCCGGCCTGGAGCAGGAGGAAGGAGACGACGGCCCCGAGGAACGTCTGGACGGCGACGCCGGCCAGCAACAGCGTCGCGACCGGCGTCTCGCCGTTTCGCGTCGCGATGAGATAGACCCCGAAGGCGGCGACGAGCGCCCCCGCGAAGGCCGCGCCACGCAGGCCCAGACCGAACGGGACGGCGAAGGGGACGACGATGAACCCGACGGCCCCCACGGCCGCACCCGAGGAGACGCCGATGATGGAGGGGTCGGCCATCGGGTTCCGGAAGATGCCCTGCATGATGGTCCCCGCCGCCGCCAGCGAGAACCCGACGACGGCTCCCAGCAGGATTCGGGGCAGGCGGACCTGCATGACGATCTGCCGCTGGACCTCCTCGACGGAGTAGGCGAACGGCGACGTGGTGACAAGCCGGGGCACGCCGCCGGCGAGCTCGACGCCGGTCGGCAGGGCGACGGCGTTGAGGAGTACCTTCCCGACCGTTGCCGGCGGAATCCAGACCGGCCCGATGCCCGCACTCACCGTGACGACGGCCGTGAGCAGCGCCACGAGGGCGGCCGTCCACGTGAGGAGTCGTCCGCCGAGTCGCATTATTGAAAACCCACTTGCAGTAGGTAAATATTTATTGTTACTCCGTTGCGGATAGAGTGATGAGACGGTACGCGACACTGCTGGTCGGATTGCTTCTCGTGACGTCGCTCGTCGGTGCCGCGCCCGCCGCCGGCGCGACGTCGGCGGCGACGAGCGAGCACTGCACGTTCCCGGTGACGGTGACCGACGCGACGGGGACCGAGGTAACCCTCGAGGAACGCCCCGAGCGCGTCGTCACGACGAACCCCTCGGCCGCCCAGACGATGTGGGAGATCGGCGGCCGCGGGCAGGTCGTCGGACTCACGCAGTACGCCTCGTATCTCGACGGGTCCGAGAGCCGGACCAACGTCTCGGCAGGGTTCGGCGTCAGCGTCGAGACGGTCGTCGGGGCGAACCCCGACCTGGTCGTCGCGCCCAACGCGAGCGCCGGTGACGTCGAGCCGCTCCGCGAGGTCGGGCTGACGGTCTATCACCTCCGGGCCGCCGAAGACATCGACGACGTCCGCGAGAAGACGACGACCATCGGCCGCATCACCGGTAACTGCCAGGGAGCGGCCGAGGCCAACGCCTGGATGGACGCGAACGTCGAGGCCGTCCGCGACCAGACCGCCGACGTCGAGGACCGCCCGGAAGTACTCTACCCGCTCGGGGGCGGCTACGTCGTCGGCGGGGCGACGTTCATCGACGCGATGCTGGACCTGGCCGGCGCGGACAACGTCGCCGCGCGCAACCTCACGGGCTACCCGCAGCTGAGCGACGAGGTCCTCCTCACGCTGGACCCCGAGGTGCTCGTCCTGGCCGCTGGCGACGAGGCACTCGTCACCCAGGAACCGTACGCCAGCACCACCGCGGGCGAGACCAACAGCACCGTCGTCGTCGAACGCCGCTGGCTGAACCAGCCCGCGCCCCGGAGCGTCGTCTTCGCCGCGCACAACCTGACGCGCCAGCTCTACCCCGAGCGCTACGACGCCGACAGTTACGTGTCGCGGTCCGCCGTGGCAGTCGACACCGAGACGGAGACGGCGACAGCGACGGTGACCGAGACCGGGACCGAGGAGGTGACGCCGGCACCCCCGGCCAGGACGACCAGCGCGGCGACCACGGCCGGCCAGAGCGGCCCGGGATTCACGCCGCTGGCCGCACTCGTCGCCGCCCTCGCTGTGTCACTCCTGGCAGTGCGCCGACGCTGACCCTGCGTTCCGGCCGCCCCGCTGAAGTGGCACCGGACCGAACGACCGCCTACCGATGGAGAAAGCGGCCATCCGCGAACAGGTGTGGGACGCGCTCGAGGCGTCGGGTGCGGCGCGGTTCCCGTTCCCGCCCCACGGTCGTATCCCCAACTTCGCCGGGGCCGACGACGCGGCCGCCCGACTTGCCGACACCGACGCCTGGCGGGCCGCGGAGACGGTGAAGGCCAACCCCGACGCCCCGCAGCTCCCGGTCCGCCGGGCCGCACTCCGGGCGGGCAAGACCGTCTACATGGCGGTGCCCCGACTCCGCGAGGCGGAGTGCTTCTACGAACTCGACCCCGGGCGATTGGACGACGTCGCGGCCGCGCCGACCGTCTCGCACGTGGCCGACCACGCCCGCCAGGTCGGACCCGGGGCCGTCGGAGCCGTCGACCTCGTCCTCTCGGGGTCGGTGGCGGTCACCGAGGATGGTGCGCGGGTCGGCAAGGGTGAGGGCTACAGCGACCTCGAGTTCGCCGTCCTCCGGGAACTTGACCTGGTCGACGGGGACACGACGGTCGCGACGACGGTCCACGAGCTGCAGGTGGCCGACGGCCCCGAGAGCGCGCTCGGTACGGCCGCCGTCGACGTGCCCGTCGACGCCCACGACGTGCCGATGGACCTGGTGGTGACGTCCGACCGGACCGTCGAGACGGCGACGCCCTACGACCGGCCGGCAGGGGTCGACTGGGCGGCGCTCTCCGCGGAGCGCATCGAGGCGATGCCGGTGCTTGCCGACCGGGCGCCGGACTGAAGTCGGTTCCCTCCGCTACTCAGGACTCCAGTGCGTCGACGCAGTCCCGGATGAGGCCGTCGAAGTTCTCGGGCAGCGTCGGGTGGTACGCCCGGTCGGGCAGTTCGCGGACGTCCATCCCGTTCTCGACGACGATCTGGAGCATCTTCGCGAACGAGTCGGCGTGGTAGTGCAGGCCCTGCCAGCCCAGGACGGTGCCGTCCTCGGCGTCGACGACGAGCTTCGAGAGGCCCTCGGGGACGTCTTTCGACTTGAAGACGCCGTCGTCGCTGGCCTGGCGCTGAGCGGTGACGACGTCGTAGCCCGCTTCCTCGGCCGACGCCTCGGTGTGGCCCACGCGGGCGAAGGGGTAGACGCCCAGGCCGGAGAAGATGACGTGGTGGTGGACGTTCTGGTATGGCTGCGGTTCGCCGCCGGCTTCCTGCCGGAGGATGTTCTCGGCGGCGGTAAAGCCCTGTTCTTTGGCCACGTGGAGAATCGGTTCTTTCCCGTTGACGTCTCCCACGGCGTAGATGTGGTCGGCGGCCTCGGTCTGCATCGTCTCGCGCACCCAGTCGCCCTCGACCGAGATCGAGGTGTGCTCCAGCCCCAGGCCCTCGACTGTGGGCCGACGGCCGGTGAAACAGAACAGCTGGTCGGCCTCGTAGGTCTCCTCGCGGCCATCGCCGGACTCCGTCCGGCTGTCCGAGGAACTCCGTTCCTCGCTATCCTCGAACTCGACGTGCAGACGAACGCCGCCGTCGTCGGTGGGTTCGAGTTCGCACTCGTAGCAGTTCGTCGGGATCTCGACGTCCCAGTTGTCCTCGTAGATGCGCCGCGCCTCGTCGCCGAAGGCCGGGTCGGCCTCGTCGATGGGGCGCCCGTCGTGCTCGATGACGGTCAGTTCCATCCCGCCGGCCTCCGCGAGGTAGGGCACCAGCTCCATCCCGACGTAGCCAAAGCCCATCACGATGCCCGAATCCGGGAACTCCGTGGCGTCGAGTACGTCGGCGCTGGTCATGAAGCCGACGTCCTCGATGCCCGGCAGGTCGGGGACGTTCACCGACGACCCGGTGGCGACGACGACGTAGTCGGCCGCGAACTCCTCGCCGCCGGCCCGGACGGTGTGGTCGTCGACGAACGTCGCCGTGTCGTGGACGAAGGTGACGTCGTCGCGCTCGGCCATCTCGTGGATGGAGTCCCGGCGGTGACCGGCCCACCCGAGCGTGTGGTCGTCTTTCTGTTCGACCACCGCCTCCAGGTCGACGTCCGGCGGGTCGCCCGCCAGTCGGTGGTCGTGGCGAGCCTGGAAGCGGTGGGCGGCCGCCGAGAGTACCTCCTTCGAGGGCATACACCCCTCGAGGATGCAGAGGCCGCCGCCCGGGTCGCCGTTGTCGATGAGCGTGAGTTCGATTCCGTCTGCCTCGACGAGGTCACCGGCGACGGCAGCGCCCGCGCTTCCGTAGGCTCCGATGATGACGACGTGGGTCATATCCGGGCCAAAGTGGTGCGCCGGGATAAAGCCTTCAGTGCGCGTGTGCCCGCGTGACACGAGCGGCGTGCGGTCGTCTCAATCGTCGTTGCTCTCAGTGGGCCGTGGCCCCTGCGGGCGGCCGACGTCGAACAGCGACCCGACCAGTCCGCGGCGGCGGAGGAGTCGGTCGCGGACCACCAGCACCGACGGGAGCACCAGCAGCGACGTGAGGAACGCGTAGGCCACCGACATCGCGGTGAGGATGCCGAACTGGCCGATGGCGGGGAACACCGCCAGCGCGAGCACGCCGATGCCGAAGACGGTGGTGAGCATGCTGCCCAGCAGCGCGCCGCCGGTCCCCCGGACGGTCCGGTCGAGCGCCGTCACCAGGTCGTTGTCGTGCATCTCGTCGGCGAACCGGTGGGTGACGTGGACGGAGTAGTCGACCCCCAGCCCGATGGTGATGGCGAGCATCGTCGCCGTCAGCGCGTTGAACGGTATCTCGAGCAGGCGCATCGTCCCCGCCAGCAGCGCGACGGTGACGATGACGGGCACGACGTTGGCGATACCCAGCGAGGGCTGGTCCTCGAGCACCCAGTAGATGAACACCAGGAACAGCGAGGCGCCGGCCAGCGCGATGGCCAGCGACTGGATGGCCGACTCGAAGATGACGTCGGAGACGGCCTGGAAGACGACGATGGAGCCGGTCGCGGTCGCCTCGTAGCGGAAGTCCTCGGCCACCTCGCGGGTGTCTTCGGTCACCTCGGCGTCCGTCGCGTCGGACTCGACGGTGTAGACGACCCGTGCGCTCCGGAAGTCCTCGGTGATGTAGTTGAGCGCCCGGTCCCGGGCCGGCGAATCCAGCAGGGCCCCGTATATCTCTCCGAGGTTGTCGTCGGGGACGCCGTTGTCGTTGCGGTCGTTGGCCTCGACGAGGGCGCGGAACTCGGGGTCGCGCTCGGCATGGTCCTGGATGACCGTGACGATAGACGTCGAGGACGCGCGCCCGTCCTCGCGGACGAACGAGTCGGGCGGGTCGTCGCCCGCGCGATACATCTGTTCCAGGGCGTAGTCTTTCTTCATCGGCCCCTGGACGTAGACGGTGGCCTGACTGCTCTGGGTCGTCGCGAACTTCTCTTCGAGGAAGTTCAGATTCTCCGTGACGCTGTACTCGTTCGGGCGGAACGGCTCGGGAAGCGACTCGATGAACTCGGGGTTCTCCTCCGGCGGAAGGAAGTCCTCCTGCGAGAACGACGTCGAGACGCCGGTCGCGTAGACGCCCGCACCGGCCGAGACGACCAGAATCACGAGCAGGAAGACGACGGGGGCCCGCTCGGCGATGACCACGCCGCCCCGGAGGACGCCACCGAGCGCCGACGACTCGTCGGAGCCCAGTGCCGACTGGCTGAAGGTCGGAATCGGGTACCGCTGGCGCAGGCGGTCCAGCTCGACCTTCGCGGCCGGGAGGAACACGCCGAAGATGAGGAAGGTGAAGATGATACCGACGGCGGCGACGTAGCCGAAGTCCTGGATGGGCGGCAGGTCGCTCGTGACGTTCGCGAGGAAGCCGATGACCGTCGTCCCGGTGACGATGAAGAAGGCGACCAGCAGCTGGTCGGTCGTGGTGCGCATCGACTCCGCGATGTCGGTCCCCTCCTCGCGTTCCTCGCGGTAGCGGTTGACCGCGTGGATGCCGAAGTCGATGCCCACCGCGAGCAACAGGGGCGGGACGGCGATGAGCATCTGCGAGAAGGCGATGCCGGCCAGGCCCATGAACCCGAACGTCCACACGATGGCCATGAAGAGCGCGAGCAGGCCCAGCGCCATGTCCGCGAGGTCACGATAGGCAAGCGAGAGGAAGATGAGGATGAAAAGCACCGCCGCGGGCACCGTCAGGATGAGCGAGTCGCCGACGACGTTCGAGAACTCCTGGGCGATGATGCCCGAGCCGAACACCCGGATGGTCCCCTGGTCGACGGAGGAGACGGTGAACTCGGCCTGGCGCTGGATGCTGGTCAGCGGACTCGAGCCGCCCTGGCCGGACCCGGAGGAGATGCCGGCGGGGATCTCGTGGGTCACCAGGCCGATGGTCGCGGACGCCGACGCCGACCCGCGGTTGAAGTCGTTGCTCACGAGCGACCCGAACCGCGGGTTCGTGGCGGCGGCCTCGCGGACCGCGACGTCTATCTCGCGCTCCGTCGCGGACTCGACGGCGCGAATCTGTGCCTCGGTGGTCCTCGCCGACGGGTCGAGCTGCTGGGCGACGATGCCTGCCGCGCTCGACGTGGTGGTCACCCGGAGGTCCTGGTGTTGCTCCAGTCGGTATTGGGCCTCCAGCATCCGCAGGATGGCGTCCTTCGAGAGAACGTTGTTCCCCTCCTGGATGAGCTGGGTGGCGCCCGTATCCGGCGAGAAGGCCGGCGAGAACTCCGTGTTGACCCGCTCGAGGGCCTCCTCGGCCGGGAGACCGGTCGTGAACTGCGACGTCCCGGCTTCCGTCGAGACGCTCCCGAGGCCCGCACCGAACAGCACCGTGACGACCAGGAACGCCAGGATGACCTTCCGGGAGTCGTGGACGATGCGGTCGTCCGCCCAGTCGATGTACCGCTGGTAGTCCATCTATCTGAACCTGACGTAGCCGCCGATGGCCACCACTGCGACCAGTCCGACGACTGCGATGGTCCCGAGCGGGAGGCCGCCGCCACCGCCGCGTTCGGTCACCTCGATGGGCACGCGGTAGGTGTCGGAGATGGGGGTATCACCGTCCGGTTCCTCGTACTGGAAGTCCAGCGAGACGGGGTAGGACTTGGCCATCGCGCTGCCGCTGGCGCTGATGCCGAACCGGATGGTCGTGGACTCGCCGGGGTCGAGCGACGCGATGAACGCCTCGTCGTCGGACACCGAGATGGGCGAGTCGGCGAACAGCTTCGCCGAGATGTCGGTCAGCCGTTCGTCCCGGTCGTTGGTGACGGTCAGTTCGATTGTCGTCGACTGCCCGGCCTGGACGCTCGTGTTGCCGGTGTCGACGGCGAATTCGTCGGTGCCGGGGTCGACGGACGCGCGGACCTCGATGGTGTCGCCGCGCTCTCGTTCGCCGTCGGGGGCGCGGTAGGTCGCGCTGAAGTCGAACTGTCGCGGCCCGGCGTCCGCGCTGTCCGAGACGTCGACGCCGAACTCGACGGGCACGGACTCGCCGGGCGCGAGGTCACCGACGGCGTACTGGGTCTCCTGTGGCGAGAGGTTGCTGTGGTCGCTCTCCCAGTGGAGGACGACGTTCCGGACCGGCCGGTCGCCGACGTTGGTCAGCGTCCCCCGGACGCGGCCGTCGGTGCCGGCCCGGAGGGAGGCGTCGACGTCGCCGAACTCGAACGCCTGTTCGGGCTCGGGCTGCAGGCCCAGCGGTATCGGGTCGCTGGCGGCCGAGTCGCCCTCGGAGTCCTGGTAGCCGATGGTCGCCGAGAGGGCGTAGACCGTCTCCCTGGCGTCGCTGCTGACGTTGGCCTCGACACGGACCGTCCGTTCCTCGCCGGGTTCCCAGGTCCCGATGAACTGGTTGGCCGAGGACGCCCGGCCGAACGTGACGTCACTGCTCTCGGAGACGATGTTCACGGTGGCGAGGTTGGCCTCGACCGGCCCCTCGTTGCGGAACGTCACCGCGTAGGTGCCACTGGACCCGATGGGCGCGTCGCTCTCGATGTCCGTGACGGTAAACTCCTGGGCCCGGGCGACGGCGATGCCGACGGACGAACCGGGCGAGGTCTTTCGGACCCCCTCCGCGTCGTCGAACTCGACGGAGAGGCCGAACTCGTAGGCGTCCGGTTCGGCGGCGGGGGCCGCGTCGACGCGGTAGCGGAAGGTGCGCTGCTCCCCGGTGTCCCAGGACTCGACGAAGCGGGACCCGGCCTCGGCACCGCCGACGGTGATGTCCTGACTGCGTGAGGTCAGCGTCACCGACGCGTCACGCGCGGCCTCTTTTCCGGTGTTCTCGACGGTCACGGCGACCGCACCGGTCGAGTCGGCGCGGGCGTTGGACTCGACGTCCACGACGTCGAACGTCGCTTGCTCGGAGACCTTCAGGGTGACGTCGATGGTCCGCTCGACGGTGGTCTCATCGCGCGTGCCGTCCGTCTCGGAGATGTAGTCGGTGTGTTCGTACTCGATGCGGACCGGCACCTCGTAGGTGCCCGGCTTGGCGTCCTCGTCGACCGAGATGTCGAAGGGCAACTCCGTCGTGCCTTCGGGGAACGTGCCCACGGCCTGCTTGTTCGTCTGGACCGTGATGGGCGCGCCGCCGGTGTTCATGTTGACCGTCAACCCGCGTGCGGTCGTCACCTCGTTGTTGAGGTTGTCGTTCGTCGACCCGGATTCGACGGTCCCGCTGTTGACGAGGACGACGTCGAGCGTCGTCTCCTCGCCGGGCGCGACGGTGTTGTCGACCAGCGTCGCCTCGATGTCGGGACTCCCGGTGACGGCCGCCAGCGCCGTCCCGGAGAGGACGACCAGGGCGGCCATGCCCACCGTGAGTACGAGCGACCTGGTCTTCATACACCCACCCCGTCCGTCGGTGTGACTTCCGGCGGTACGGCACTCCCACACGGGGCGGTCCAGGGCGACCACTCCGACACTCCTCGTCGGTTGCGAGGCTCGAACAACCGTTCAACCATTTCTATCGAACGAACGTTCGGTTCAAGTATCAACGTTGTGGTTCGACCCGACCACGGGGTCCGACCGAAAAGATATATATCGGTGGCCGAACGAATATTCGGTCGGGATGAGTGAAGGGTTACCGTTCGCTGGCGAACCGGCCGATTCTCACGAGGCGATCATGCGAGCGACGTTCTGTGCCCTCCAGGAGCACGGCTACGCGGGCCTGTCCATCCAGCGCATCGCCGACCAGGCCGACCTCAGCAAGTCGACGTTCTACCACCACTTCGAGGACAAGGAGGACCTCCTGCTCTCGTTCGTGGAGTTCATGCTCGCCGAGTTCGACCGCGTCTTCCAGCTGGAATCGACCGGCGACCCGGCCGAGGACCTGCGGACGTATCTCGCCCTCATCACCGGCGACCACCCGGCCATCGCCGGCCGCCCCGAGGACGACGAGGTGCTCTCGACGTACCTCGAACTGCGCGCTCAGGCCATTCAAAACCCCGAGTTCCGGGCGAAGTTCACCGAGATGGACGAGGGCTTTGCCGCCCAGCTGGCCGACCTGCTGGCGGACGGTATCGAGGCCGGCGTCTTCGCCGACGTCGACCCGGACCAGACCGCCAGGTTCCTGCTGACGATAGCCGAAGGGAGCATCTTCAAGAACGCGACACGGACCGACGACCCCCTCCCGTCGCTCCAGGGTTCGATAGACCGGTACGTCGAACGCGAGATTCTCGCCGACCGGGCGGAGTAGTCCGTCGGTATCTGAGTCAGGGCTGGCCGCCGTAGCCACGGCCGAGGAGCAGGCCGGCCACGTTGAGGACGACGACGCCGAGGAGGACGAAAAGCGACTGCGCGTCGAGACCGCCAAAGAGCAGCAGTGGATACGCGAGAGGGGCCAGCACACCGACCCAGAAGCCGACGAACCGCAGGGGGCGGAGCGCGAGCGACTGGACGAGCGAGCGGACAGGGGCGTTCTCGTTGGGGACCGATTCGGCGGGTGATTCGAAGGGCGTGACACTAGACATATGTATCCTCCTCGAACACTGCTATGCCACGTACCCCGATATAAACCCCAGACCGTTACGGACAATTCGCATCCTTCGGGACGTTTTTCGACGGTGCAGGCGGTTCATTCCCCTCCTTTCACGGGACGCTAAAACGTTTCGAGCGGGCGTTTTACGTTTTATCCGACGTTCTCTGTCTGTCTCGCAACTCGCGGGCGGCGCCGCTGGCGCGAGGCGTCGACACGTGGGCCGGGACCGGGCAACCAGGGCCGTCGGTCCGGGAATCCGAGGTCGGTGGCCCGCCGCCAGCGGCGGTAGGGATACTATACGTAATCTACTTACCACACGTAACTTTATGCGCGAGGGAGCTGAAGCGGCTCACATGGCCGGAGACGATCGGCAGGTGGAGGCGAGGTGGCACAGTTTCGCGGGGTCGGGACGATGACGGCGCTGTTCGGTGGGGTTCCGCCGGCGCTGGTCGGTACCATCTTCGCCGTCGTCTTCGTGGGCGGACTGGTCAAAGGGACCGCCGGCTTCGGATACGCCATCGTGAGCACGGCCGTCCTCGCCGCGCTCGTCTCGCCGGCGGTGGCGGTCGTCGTGATGATCCTCCCGACGCTGGTCGCGAACGTCCGTCTGCTCGGTGAACTCGACCGCACTGACCTGCGGACCTGTCTGGTGCGGTTCTGGCCCTACGTGGTCGCGGCCGGTGCCGGGACGGTGGTCGGGATGGCGCTGCTGGGGCACATTCCGCGTCCGGTGCTCGCGCTGTTTCTCGGCGTGTTCACGTTGGGCTACGTCGCGGTGACCCAGGACCGCGTGCGCCTCCCCGGCGAGCGGTGGGTCCGCGACCGCTGTCTGCGCCCCGGGACGACGGCGAAAGTGGGCGTCGGCCTGGCCTCGGGGGTCGTCTTCGGGGCGAGCAACGTCGCCGTCCAGGTCGTCGCCTACCTCGACAGTCTGAACCTCGACCGTTCGACGTTCGTCGGCGTCCTGGCGATGATACTCGTCGGCATCTCGGCGCTCCGGCTCGGCCTCGCGTGGTCGCTTGGCCTGTTTACCGCCGGCGACACCGGCGCTGTCGCGCTCGTCGCGCTCTCTGGCGTCGGGGCCGTCCCCGGGCTGGTTGGCGTCACACTCGGCCAGCACCTCCGTCGACGACTCGAGGAGCGCTACGTCGGCCTGGGTGCGCTGGCGCTGCTGTCGCTCATCGGGGTGAAACTCACACTCGACGGCGTGACCGGCATCTAGGTCGGGTGCCCCCGCGTGTCAGTTCGGGTGGCGGTCGATCTCCTTGAACGCGGCGTCGACGTCGCGAAACTCCGATAGCGCCTCGTCCATCTCGGTTTTCAGCGCCTCGGCGCGCGCCTTCAGCGACCCGATGTCCTCGTTCTCGTCCAGCGACTGGGCCGTCTTCTCGGCTTCCAGGAGGGTGAGTTTCGAGGTGACCTCGAGGTACTCGGCCATCCGGTCGTCGTATCGGCGGGCGGCCAGCTGCTGGTCGATGGCGGCCACCAGGTCGTCCTTGTCGATGGGCTTGCAGAGGTAGTCGTCGAACGGCATATCGAGGATATCGAAGTCCGGGTCGACGGCCGTAATCATGATGACGCGCGTGTCGAGGTTCCGCTCGCGAATCTCGGCGAGTACCTCGTCGCCCGAGACGTCGGGCATCCGCCGGTCCAGCAGAATGACGTCGACGTCCTCGCCGACCTTCTCTAGGGCTTCGGCCCCACCGTAGGCCGTCTCCGTCTGGTACTCGTTGCGGAGGCGCAGTGCGTAGACGTCGGCGACGTCCTTCTCGTCGTCGGCGACGAGTACCGTCGCGTCACTTGCTGACTCTGACACGGTTGCGTCTACTGTCACCGACGTATATAATATTTCGGCGCCAGGGCTCCGGAGTAGACACGCTGGCGGGGTCTGGACCGGCCACGTCCGGAGCGTAACGGAACTTTAAAGATTGCGTCAGGGTGAATTCTGACCTACGAATGCTCGCGCTACCGCTCCAGGTCATCGACAGCTTTTTGCTGCAATACACCATCGGTGATATCCTCCTGTTCGGGTTCGTGCTCGGCGCCATCGGCATCCTGCCGACGCGCTCGCTCCGGATGCTCGGGCTCCACACCATCGCCATCGGGGTCATTCTGTTGTTGACGCCAGCGGCGGCGATGGAACCGAACGCCGGGAGCGTCCTCGCGTCCTCGTTCCAGTACAAGCTGTTCGGTATCGTGTTGCTGGTCATCGCCCCGGTGCTTTTCGCCGTCGGCCGACGCTAACCCAGCTTGTTCAGTGCGGTGAAGAAATCGAGCGGTGGGCCGGCCAGCCGGACCGGTTCGCTCCCGCGCGAGAGTGTCACGCGTTCCGGCGGCGTTATCTCTTCTCTGATACGGCCGTCGCTCACCACTACGGCACGCGGTGCGTCGTCCACGGTGACGGTCACGTCGCTGTCCGTGCCGACGACCAGGGGCGGCATCGGCTCCTCGCCGGCCATCTCCGTCACGACGAGGCCGGCGACGTCCGGGTGGACGAGCGGGCCGCCCTCGCTGAGGTTGTAGGCGGTCGATCCCGTCGGCGTCGCGACCAGCACGCCGTCGGCGTGACCGCGGTTGTACTGGGACCCGTCGACGGTAATCTCGAACGTCGCGCCGCCGCCGCTGCCGCGGTGGCCGGCCTGGACCACCACCTCGTTGAGGGCGGGTGACAGGTTCCAGTCCGGGCCGCGGGCGCGCAGGCGCGGCACGGCCCTGGTCCGCGCGCTTCCGGTTTTCTGGATGTGTTCGACCTCCGCGACGACCGTCTCGACGGCCTCCTCCGGGGCGATGGCGTTCAGGAACCCGACCTCCCCGAGGTTCACGCCCATGATGGGCGTCGACCCGGCGCCGCGGGCCGCAAAGAGGAAGGTGCCGTCGCCGCCGATGCTGACCACCAGATCACACGCGTCCATCGCTTCGACGGGGGCGGTCGACGCGCCCGACCCGGTCCACACCTCGTGGTCGTGGAGGGCCGCCCCGGTCGTCTCGTCGACGACGACGGACGCGGACGCTTCCTCGAGGCGCGTTACCAGCGTCGCGGCCAGCGACACCGCCCTGTCGTTGTCGCGCTGTGCGACGATACCGACGCTCATTACGTGACCGTTCCGGCCCACCGATTATAAACCCTCTACGACGGGCTTATGGTGGTCCGGACGTGAACTCGTTCCTATGGGTCGCTGGCGTGGCCGGAGGTCGGGCTGATGAGCGACGAGAGCCCCGACGACGACTGGTTCGAACGGGCGTTCCGAGAGGACGAGGAGGCAGAATCGTCGGCCGACGACGACGGACCGTTTGCGAGTTCGACCGACGACACCGACGCCGAGTCTGACCAATCCGACAGTCCATTCGAGAGCGGCGACGGGGACAGCCCCTTCGACGACGCCGAGTCTGATCAATCCGACAGCCCCTTCGAGAGCGGCGACGGGGATAGTCCCTTCGGCGACAACGAAGACAGCGAGAGCCCGTTCGCCGACACCGGCGGCGACAGCTCGTTCGACGACGGCGGCGACGGCGGCGACGGCAGCCTGTTCGACGACGACTTCGCGAGCGAGTTCGGCACGGCCGGCGGGGGCGACGAGGAGTTCCAGGACGAGGACTTCGACTCGGACATCCCCCGAATCGATATCGGCATCGAGGGGCTCGACGGGATGATCCAGGGCGGGGTCCCGAAGCGCCACCTCATCGTCGCCATCGGCTCGGCCGGGACGGGCAAGACGACGTTCGGCCTGCAGTTTCTCCACCACGGTCTGGAGGTCGGCGACACCTGCATCTTCATCACGCTCGAGCAGTCCTACCGGAGCATCATCGACACCGCCGACGACCGGGGGTGGGGGTTCCGCGAGTACGAGGACGACGACAGACTGGCGGTCATCGACCTCGACCCGGTGGAGATGGCAAACAGCCTCGACAACATCCGCAACGAACTGCCCGCCCTCATCGAGGACTTCGACGCGGACCGGCTGGTGCTCGACTCGGTGTCCCTGCTCGAGATGATGTACGACCAGCCGGCCAAACGCAGGACCGAGGTGTTCGACTTCACCCGATCGCTGAAGGAGGCGGGCGTCACGACGATGCTCACCTCCGAGGCCAGCGAGGACAACCCCTACGCCTCCAGACACGGCATCATCGAGTACCTGACCGACGCCGTGTTCGTCCTGCAGTACGTGCGCGGGTCGACCCAGGAGACCCGTCTGGCCGTCGAGATTCAGAAGATACGGAACGCCAATCACTCCCGGGAGACCAAACCCTACGAGATAACGAGGGACGGCATCTCCGTCTACCAGCAGGCCAACATCTTCTGAGGGCGACGCGGCCGATTCGTCAACACTTAATTGACGACCCGAGAAGCCCCCGGTATGGTTCTACTCGTCCCCTTCGACGGGTCGTCTCTCTCGAAAGCGGCACTGGAACGCGCCGCGGAGTTCAGCGACTACCGCGGGGAGGAAGTCGTCGTGCTGAGCGTCATCCCCGACTCGGTGGAACTCGCACTCGAGCGGGACTGGCTCGACCCCGAGGAGACCTTCGACATCGACAAGATAGCCGAGAAGCTCGAAGGGCAAGCTGCCGAGATCGCTCCGAAGGCTCGCTTTCGCGCCGAGATTCCGGAGAACGTCAGCTCGATGGCGTCGAACACGACCGACGTGGTCCGGACCATCCGGACCGTCGCCAACGGGGAGGACGCCTCCATCATCTTCATCGGCAGCGAGAACGCCGGGCGCGTCTCGACGCCGGTGACCAGCGTCGGCGCACCGGTCTCCGAGGACCCCCAGTACGACGTCCACATCGTCCGGCACGCGTAGGCCTACCTGATGACGGTCACCGGGACGGTCGCGCGCCGGACGACGAGTTCTGCGACGCTGCCCAGCAGGATGCGCGAGACGCCGGACCGGCCGTGGCTCCCCATCACGATCTGGTCGATGTCGTGGTCGGCGGCGTAGTCGACGATGGTCTGGGTGGGCCGGCCGACCTCGAGGACGCGCTCGACGTCCGTGACGCCGGCCTCGTAGGCGTCCTCCTCGAACTCGTCGAACAGCGCTTCGGCGCTTTCCTTCTGGTCCTCGTACCACTCCTCGGAGAAGGAGGGGACGGACGCCTGGGCGCTGTACCCGGCCTCGGCGGGGTTGATGACGTGCAACAGGACGACCGTCGACTCGGGGAACTCCGCTAAGACGTACGCCAGGGCGTCGGCCGCCTGTTCCGACCCGTCGACTGGTACGAGTATCCGCTTGCTCATGATATCAATGGACACCCCGTCGGGCTTGAATGTTCGCCTCGACGTCCGGGGCTGGCGTCCCTTCCTGCTCGACCAGCCGCGGTCGGCGCGAGGTCAGTCGCGCTGTCATGCCCGGAAATTATTTCTTCCCACGTGACAATTGTTGTGGACGATCATGGCTGGTGGGGACTCGATGGGCGGGGGGACAGCGGGCGGTGGTCCGGTCGAGCAGACCACAGGGGTCGCCCTCGAGCGGACCAGACCGCTCGAACTTCGTGAGGACGACGGGGAGTGGGTCCTCCGTGCCTACCGGGAGGGGCCGGCCACGCCCATCTCGACGCACGAGGCCCGAATCGGCGGGATGCGAGCGGGTCGGGAGACGATGGACGACGACGGTCACCCGTGTCTGCTCCAGTGGGACGCCACGGACCGCCTGGGCAACGTCTACTGGAACCCGCTGTACGAGCGGCTCGAGATCAGGTACGACGACCTGCTTGAGGCCTGGGTGGTCGTCCCGGCCGAGGGCCACGTCCTCTTCGAGACAGCCCCGGCGAAACAGCGGGCCTGCTCGCTGGGACGGTCAGTTCAGCACGCGTATCACTTCAAGCACCTCGAGGTGTACTCCCCCGACGACGAGCGCCAGCAGGTCGTCGACCACCGGTTCGTCGAGGACCCGCCCGCCGGACCCGCCCGCGCTGGCGCCGCGGACGACCCGGAGCAATCGATGGGCGGCGACGCCGGCCCCACCGACGGGTCGCCGGACGACGACTCGTCGACACCGGCACGCGTCCTCGACGCGGCCATCGCGGACCTCTCTGCGGTCACCGACGTCGACACGTCGGGCCCGGTCCACCGCTACCGGGCGACCGACGCGGACGACGAGCCGGTCGAGATAGCGACCCTGTCGCCGGCGTTCACCAGCGACCGGTCGGTGATGACCGCGTTCATGTCGGCGGTCACCGACTGGGAGACCGTCGCCGACGCGGCCCACGTCACGACGGTCCGCGACGTCGGCATCGGCCCGGCCCCGTGGGTCGCGTACTCCGCGGGCGACGGAACGCTCGGGGACCACGTCGCGGACCTCTCGATGCGCCAGCGACTCCGCGTCGTCTGTGACCTCGCGTCGGCGCTCGATATCGCGACGCGGTACGACCTCCCGCGACGGGGCGTCCGCCCGGAGACTGTCCGCCTCGTGGCACGCGACGACGAGATGCGGGGGACGCTGTCGGACTGGGGGCTCCAGTGGGCGGTGACCGATGCCGTCGGCGAGCAGCTGGTCACGCCCTACACGGCCCCCGAGCAGCTGGACGGCGAGACGACGCCGACGACGGGCACCTACCAGCTGGGCGCGCTCGCGTACCGGTTGCTCGTCGGCCGGGCGCCCTTCGAGGCGGACGTCGACCTGGCGGCGGCCATCCGGGAGGGCGACCTCACGCCGCCGGGCCAGGTCAACCAGGCCGCGTCGCCACTCGACGACGTGCTGACCCGGGCGATGGAGCCGGAGCCACGGGACCGGTTCACCAGCGCGACGGCGCTCCGGGACCGGCTGGTCGACGCGTTCCGGTAGCCGTCAGTCCCGGCCGTGGCGGGTCACGCATGTCGAGAGGCCGATGAGTTCGACGGGTTCCGAGTTGTCCGGCGAGTAGACGACCCGCTGGCCCTTCTCCATGTAGGGGACCTTCGACTCTAGGTTCGACGGGATGTTCACCGCCTTGATGGCGTCCTCGTCGCCCAGGTTCAGGACCATCGTCGTGTTTATCTGCTTGAAGACGGGGTCGGCGATGTCCTGGGGGTCCTGCGTGATGAGATACAGGCCGAGGCGCTCCTTGCGGCCCTGCTTTGCGGCCTCGGTGAACTTGCCGATGACCTTCCGGGCCTGGACGCTGTCGGCGTCGGTCAGGAAGTTGTGGGCCTCGTCCATCCCCACCACCAGCGGCGTCTCCTTGATGCGGTCGTAGGTCGGGTCGTTCGAGAGCTTCTGGTCGATGAGGAGGCTCGAGACGGCCAGCACCACCGTCGAGGCGGTCCGGGAGTCCGTGATGTGGTAGGTCGGGATGACGGTGAGGCCGCCGTCCCTGACCAGCTGGGGTATCTGGTCGGTGATTGGCCGGGCGTCCTGGTCGAAGACGGCGTCGAACCCGCGAACCCGGCGTTTGACGGCGTCGAAGGTGGCCTCGTGGACGTCGCCGGCCTCGTGGAGTTCCTCTTTCATCGCCGGGTCGGAGAGGAACGTCTTGAACTCGTCGTATGTCCCCTCCGACCCGTATTGGCGTCGGAACCGCGGGAGCAGCGTGTTGACGAGCGCGCCGTACTGGTTGTCGTTGAGCGCCGACCCGGCGATGAGCCACGGGTTCTCGTAGACCAGCGAGAACGGGACGGTGAACTCCACCTGTTCGGCGCCGTGGTGGCTGGCGCTGTAGTCCGCACCGGCGACCTTCGGGACGAACGCGATGGTATCGTCGTAGCCGCCGTGGGCGACCCCCTCGCGCTCGCAGCGGCGGGCGAACGCGTCGGTCATCGCCGGGTTGTCGTCGTGCATCTGGGCGTACTCGTCCTGGGGGTCGAACTGGACCACCGCGAGCTCGGGCGTGCGCCCGTCGCCCATCTCGTAGGTCCGGCCGAGGTACTGCCGGAGGACGTTCTTCGAGCTGTGGGTCTTGCCCGACCCGGTCCCGCCGGCGACGAGCGTGTGACGGAAGACGAGCGGGTCGCCGGCCTCGTAGTCGTCTTTCAGGCGGTAGTCGATGGTCGGGGGTTCGGCGGCCGTCCGGACCCTCTCGCCGCCGACCGAGAGGTGCCCGAGGAAGACGCCGTCCTCGGGAATCTTGAGCCCGGTCTTTATCTCGGTCTTGTCGGTGGCCTGCCGGACCACCGTCTCCGGCTTGGGCACGCGGTCGGTCATCCGGCGCTTGAGCTCGCCGTCATCGGTGTACAGCACCGCGACGGGGTCCAGTTCCGCGATGAACTTGAAGTCCTGTTCGTCGATGCCCTGCTCGCGCATCGCCCGGCGAGCGTGGATCTCGGTGGCGTCGTCGGCCCGGAACTCCTGGGCGTACTCCAGGGCGGTGATGCGACAAAAGAGGCGCTCGCCGTCGGGGTAGGGGACGAGCAGGTACGTGCCGATGCGGACCGCCGACCGGTTGGCGGCGGTGACGTAGGCCCGCAGACAGGTCTCGTCGGCCTCCTCGCTGATGCGGAGGCCGCCGGCCGCCGAGAGGACGCCAAGGCCGGCATCCGGGGTCGCGGGGTCGGTGTCCATCTGTTCGAACGTGTCGGCTGTCGTCGCTGTGGTGGCGGACTCACCGGCGGGGTCGCCATCGTCGGCCGGTTCCTCCCCGGCGTCGTCGGCGCTGAAGTCGGTGAAGTCCCCGAGATCGGACATACCGGGCCGGACGGCGCCGAGCGACAAACCGCTTTCCCCACCGGGGCGGAAGTGAAACCTTACCCCCCTGGGAACCGACCGCCCTGTATGGACGGGTTGCGGGTGATGACGTTCAACGTGCGCTACGACGCGGCCTCCGACGGGCGCGACGCCTGGTCCCACCGACGGCGCCTCGTCGCCAGTACCGTTCGGTTCCACGGGCCGGACGTGGTGGGCGTCCAGGAGGCGATGGCCCACCAGATGCGCGAACTGGAGGAGTTGCTGCCGGGGTACGACTGGGTTGGCGATCCCCGGGACTCCGTCGCGGCGGGCGGCGAACACACCGCCGTCGGGTTCCGTGCCGACCGGTTCGAGTGCGTATCGACGGAGACGTTCTGGCTCTCGGAGACGCCCGAGATGCCCGGCAGCGTGGGCTGGGACGCCCGCTACCCCCGCGTCGCCACCGACGCCCGCCTGCAGGACCGCCACTCGGGCCAGCACCTCTTCGTCCTGAACACCCACCTCGACCACGAGGGCGAACGGGCCCGCCGGGAGGGCGTCGAGCTCGTCCTCGACCGGTTCGACGCCGCCGTCGGGGCCGACCCCGGCCTGGTCATGGGCGATTTCAACTGCGTCGTCGGTGAACCGGCCCACGCCTACGCCGTCGACCACGAGCTCCCCGACGGGCGGCGCCTGTTTGACACCCGCGGCCTCGCGACCCACCGTCACGGCCCGACGACGACCCGGTCTGACTTCCACGACCTCCTCCCGGACATGGGCATCGACCACGTCTTCGTCACCGGCGAGTTCGACGTCGGCACGCACGCCGTCTGCACGGACCGGGACGACGACCACTACGCGTCGGACCACTTCCCGGTCGTCGTCGACTGCACGCTGTAGGGCCCGTCTGGTTCGTGTGGTGTGGTCCCGGGGCGCATGCACCGCGCGGACAAAACGGTTTCGGAGAGACCCTTTTGACGCTGGGAAGCCTACCGTCCGGTATGTTGCTCATCCGAGGAAACGCCGGCGGGACCGGCCTCACCGGGACCCTGTTCGAACCTGGCGAAGAGCCCCCGTCGTTCAAGGGGGCGCCCGACGAGGGGGCCCCGTACGTCTGGGTCTGTGACGCCTTCTACGAGGTCGAGAGCGGCGGAAGCACCCAGCAGATCGGCGACCGCGAGCTCAGAGTCGCCTTCGAGTCGCCGATGCCCCGCGGCTTCGAGACCCGCGAGGCCGCCATCGAGGCCGCCAAGGACCACGTCAGGACGCAGTTCGCCCGCGTCGGCGTCGACGCGGCCGACGTCGAGATAACGGTCCTCCAGACCAGCGAGGCCCACTGATAGTGACTGCTGTGAGTCAGTTCGGCATCGACCGCACGCAGTCGTGCGGTCGTGCCGGTAAACAGTCACAGCAATCACTATGAGTCAGAACGCTTCCGAGACCGCGCCCCACCGTTCGTCGTCGTACGCCTTCTCCCGGTCGGTGTCGAACTCCCGCTCGATGCGCCGGGCGAGCTCTTCGCTCCCCTGGCGGTCGATTCGCGCCAGTTCGTCGGCCTTGGCCACGGCCAGGGGCGGTCCCCGTTCGGCCGCCACGTCGTGGAGCACCTGCCTGGTCAGTCGCTCCCGGCGCTCGGGGTCTTCGGTGAACGCGTACGGGGCCTCGACGCGGAACACGAGGTCGGTCCGCGGGTCGTACAGGGCAAAGAAGGTCACCTCGTAGGCCTCGGGGTCGAGCGACCGCTCGACACCCAGCGCGTCACCCCCGGCAGCCATCACGCCGTCGGTCCCGCCCCGCGAGACGAACCAGTTGGTGAAGGTCAGACAGTCCCGGGCGAGGTCCCCGTCGTCGGTCCGGCGTTCCAGCACACGACGGAAGAAGGATGCGTCGTCGACCCACGGGGCCGCCGTCTTGCGCCGGACGGCCCGAGTGAGCGTCTTCGCGGCGGAGTTCTTGACGAACCCGACCAGCGGGACGTCCCGTTCGACGAACCGTTCGACGAGCTCGACGTAGTTGCCCACGACGGTCTTCGGCCGGTCGTCCTCGGCGAGCAGGTCCGCCAGCTCCGCGTCGCGCTCGGCCCACCGGAGGAGTCCCGTCGGGTAGATGGGCCCGTCGAGGACGAACAGGTCCTCGACGACGTCAGCGTTCGTCAGGGCGTGCTGGCTCTCGGCCAAGTACAGCGCCAGCGCGTGGACGACCCGCTGTTCGTACCGGTCGACCTGTGGCACCTCCAGCACCCGGCGGCGGGCGAAACCCCGGTCGTCGGCCCGCCAGTCGCCGTCGAACTGCACCGTCGAGTCGTTCGTGTGGACGGCCATGATGATGGTCCGGGCCCGGTGCAGGTCCACGTCCGAGGGGACGGCGCTCATCGCGGCCTGTGCAACGTCTAAGACGAGGCCGTTCTTGAAGGTCGTCGGGTTGATGGTCCCCGAATCGAGACCGTGCTGGGTGGGGAACGGGGGGTCCTCCAGCGCGACGTCCTCGATGGGCACCTTCCGGCGTCGCTGGTCCTCGAGCGGCGCCAGCACCTTCGCCCCGTCCGCCCAGAGCGGGTCCAGGAAGTGCTCCCAGACGTCCTCGGCGACGGCTCCCTGGTCGCTCGTCTCGACGGTCCTGCCCACCTGACCGGCCAGTTCGGCGATGCCGTCGACGTGGACCGGGTCGAGTGTCATGTCCGTGGATTCGCCGGGCGTGGCATAACTCTGGTGGGGCACAACAGTTAGGGGCTTGCTGGCGGTAGGCCAGCACGTGTCGCCCCGTCGGAACCCGTCCCAGTCCGTGCCGAGGTGTCGCTGATGGTCCTGTTCGACGTCCTCTTTGTCGCCGTGGCCGTCGTGGCGCTGTGGTTCGGTGCCGACCAGTTCGTCACGGGCGCCGCGCGCGTCGCGAAACGCCTCGGCGTCCCGGGCCTGATCATCGGGCTCACTGTCGTCGCCTTCGGGACCTCCGCCCCCGAGTTCGCGGTCACCTTGGACGCCGCGTTCGCCGGCCGCCCGGACATCTCCGTCGCCAACGTCGTCGGGTCCAACCTCCTCAATCTCGGGTTCATCCTCGGCGGCGTCGCGCTCGTCCAGGCGCTGGCCACCTCCCGGACGCTCGTCCGCCGGGACGCGCTCTTGCTCATCGTCGCGACGGGGCTCCTGCTCGCGCTCGTCGCCGACGGCCGCCTGAGCCGCCCGGAGGGCGCGCTCCTCTTTGCGATGCTGGTGGGCTATCTCGTCGTGCTCGTGCGCCTCGGGAGCGAACGCGTCACGGCGCCGCCGGACGGGTCGTTCGGGTGGCTCGACGGCGGCCGCCTGGTCGGTGGCCTGGCGCTGGTCGTCGGCGGCGGCCACCTGCTCGTCATCTCGGCGGTGGACATCGCTCAGGCCGTCGGCGTCTCGCAGTGGGTCATCGGGCTCACCGTCGTCGCCGCTGGCACGTCCCTCCCGGAGTTCGCCACTTCCCTGGCGGCGGCCAGACAGGGCCGGATGGGGCTCTCGGCCGGCAACCTCGTCGGGAGTTCGCTGTTCAACGTCCTGGGCGTGCTCGGCCTGGCGGCGATAGTCCAACCGCTGCCCGTCGAGGCCGTCGGCGTCGAGTCGACGGCGTGGCTGCTCGGGACGGTGGTGCTGGTGGCGGTGCTGTTCTACACCGACGAGACGCTCACGCGCCTGGAGGGTGGGATACTGGTCGCGCTCAACGCCGCCAACTGGGCGCTGAACCTGCTGTGACTACTCCTTGCCGGACTCCTCGCGGAGCAGGCGCTGGACCGCCTCGGCGATCTCCTCGTAGGAACTCATCGAGAGGCCGTCCGTGGTGATGAGCACGCCCTGGCGTTCCGTTGTCACCCGGAGCAGATAGCCGTTCTCGAAGGCCCGCACGGTGAACTCGTACTCGCCGAGCTCGGAGTCCTGGTAGGCGTTCTTGGTCTGCTTGTAGCCCTGCCACTCGTGGCCGACGAACTCGTTCAAGTCGGCGTCGCGTTCGAGGTCCTCCCGCAGGTAGAGCTGCTCGAAGTTCGCCCGGGTGAAGTACGTCACAGAGCGCAGCGAGTCCCCGGTGGCCGTCCGGGCCGTCGTGACGATGCTGTCGGCGAGGTCCTCCGTGAGGATGTTCCGGGTCATGCCTGGACCGAGACGGTCCACCCTCTTAACGTCCCGGTTACCCCACCATTTTTCACACGTCGACCGGCCTGCCGGTCGACCGGCCGGAGGGGCGCAGTCGAGGAGTTTTACGGTGTGGCGCCGCGCTCGATGAGTTTGTCCGCCAGCATCGGGACGAACGTGCCGATGTCGGTGACCATCCCCACGGCCTGGGCGCTCCCGCGGTCGAGCAACTGCGTGACCGTCGCGGGGTTGATGTCGACACAGATGACCCGGGTCGTCGAGGGCAGGCAGTTGCCCACGGCGACCGAGTGCAGCAGCGTCGAGAGCATCAGCACCATGTCGGCCTCGTGGGCCTGCTCGCGGATGGCGTTCTGGGCCTCGACGGCGTCGGTGATCGTGTCGGGCAGCGGACCGTCGTCGCGGATCGACCCCGCGAGGACGAACGGGCGGTCGTTTTCGATACACTCGTACATCACGCCGGACTCGATGGTGCCCGATTCGACGGCGGCCGCGATAGAGCCCTCGCGGATGACCTCGCTGATGGCGTAGATGTGGTGCTTGTGGCCGTGGCGAGGGTGGTCGAGGCTCTCGGTGTCCATACCCAGCGAGGTGCCATAGAGGTCCCGTTCGATGTCGTGGACGGCGAAGCCGTTGCCGGCCGAGAGCATGTCGACGTACCCCTCGCGGACCAGCCGGGCGAGGTCCTCGCGGGCGCCCGTGTGGATGACCGCCGGCCCGCAGACGGCCAGAACCGTGCCGCCGTCACGCTTGGTCTCCCTGATGGCCGTCGCGATGTTCTCGATGGTCGTCTCCGAGGGACGCTCCGAGGAGACGCCGCCGCGCATGAACCCGAACGCCCCGCTGGAATCCCGGGGCCGCGACGGCGGTTCGACCCTGATGCCCGTCTCGCCGGTGACGATGCGGTCCCCCGCTTCGACGGCGTTGAGGACCGTCGTGTACGCGCGCGGCCTCCCGTCGCCGTCCTCGACGACGACCGCACAGTCCATCTCCATGTGTTCGACCGCGAGCCACTCGCCCTCGTAGCGGACGAACGTCGGGTGGTTGGTCGTCGAGTAGAAGCCCTCGGGCACGACCTGGTCGGCCGGCGCGGATTCGAGTTGCACGTCCTTGGGGTCCGCGGGGTTGGCCCCGTGCTGGTGGAGTTCGTGGACGATGGTCTGGAGCGTCGCCGCGTCCTCGGCCTCGACGAGCAGTCGCGCGTAGGACTCCTCGTCCTTGTGGCGGCCGATGTCGAACGCTTCGACGGAGAAAGAGCCGCCGAGGTCCATGACGATGCCGAAACAGGCACCCATCGTCCCGGAGTCGATGATGTGACCCTGGAGCTCGACCTCGCGTGAGACTGTCATACCCACAGTGAGGCGTCTCCAGGGTAAGACGGTTTGGGCGCCGGGCGAAACCGCAGGGCCACGACGACTCATAGTGATTGCTGTGACTGTTTACCGGTACGACCGCACGTAGTCGTGCGGTTGGTACCGAAATGACTCACAGCAGTCACTATCAGGTATCCTGGACCGACCGGTCGACGGTCCAGGAGACTCCCGCGTCGATAGCGTGAAGGCGGTCGTAGAACCGCCTGAGGCCGTCTGATTCCGTCGTGGGAAGCACGTGCAGCCGGACGGTGCCGTCGCGCACGGAGACCCGGAACACGTCTGTCGTCTCCTCGTCGCGGACCAGCCACAGCGGCATCGGCAGGTCGTGGAAGTCGCCGTAGCGGTACGGCCCGTCGGCGAGGATGTCGGCGACGACGGCGGCGAGGGCAGCCGTGGACTGCTCGCTGTTCGGGACGAGCTCGAACGTCGTGCCGCCCTCGTACTCGACGCCGCTCCCGTGGGGGAAGCGCCGCTCCGGGCGTCGCGGAATCGAGAAGGACGGCTCCGACGTCATGGGGCTGTGTGCCACGCTACGGCGCCATGTAATTTAAACTCGCGGGCGGACCCGCTCTGCCGGGGTCGCCCGGCTACTCGGCCCGCCCGAACGCGAGGCTGTACATCCGCCCGGCGGACGCCGCGCCGACGTCCGCGGCGACGCGCTCGGCCTCCCGTTCGAGCGGGGTCGCCAGTTCTTCCCGCAACCGGCCCGCCGCCTCGCTGGCCGTTCGGGCGTGGGCCGACAGGTGGCTCTCGGTCCAGGGGACCGGGTCCAGCAGCGTCCGCTCCCGGTCGAACGTCCAGCCGTGCCCTCCGAAGACACGCCTGAGCAACGCCGGCGGGTAGAAGGTCAGCGCCGGTCGGCCGTCGGCGAGCTCGCTCGCGGCGTTCTCGACGGCAAAGAGGCGCCGCACCGCCGCGTCGTCGGGGAGGGGGGCGTAGTCGTCGACGACGAGGTGACTCCCGGGCGCGGCGACCCGCGCGAGTTCCGCTGCGACAGCCTCCAGCGCGGCGGGGCCGAGGAGATTACAGAGCCCGTGTGCGGTGACCAGATCCACCGAATCCGGGCGGAGCGGCGTCGCCCGGAGGTCGGCCCGGATGACCTCGAGCCGGTCGTCCTCGCCGCAGCGCCGCCGGACGGCCGCCGCGTGGTCGGCGGCGTCGGTGACGGCGTAGACGCGGCGTGCGCCCGCCTCGAGCAGGCCGGCCGTCGCGTTGCCGACGCCAGCCCCGGCCTCCAGGCAGACGCGGCCCTGGACCGGCCGGTCGGCGAGTGCGGCCCTGACCGTCTCGGGGACGCCGATCCCCGGTGTCACCCCGGGCACGGGTCAGTGGTGGAGTTGCTCGGGCACGGGGCTGTCGTCGTGGCGGGCCGCCTCCACGACGGACCGCTGGGTGGCCTCGTCCATCCCGTCGGAGCGGTCGGCGGCGTCGAGCACCATCGAGACCAGCTTCGGGTCGCCCGGCGAGACCACGCTGGTCAGGCCCCTGGCGGCCGCGAAGTCGAAGCGCTCGCGTATCTCGTCGGGCCGCGCGACCGGTTCGTACCAGTTCGCGAACGGTCGGTCCTCCTCGTAGCGCTCGGACTCGGGGGGCCACGGCCCCTTCGCGAAGGCCTTGATGCCGAGCGTGCCGACGTCGTTCGCCTCGGCGAGTTCGAGCACGCCCTCGTAATCGTGTTCGGCGTCGTCCTTCGCGGCGACGACGGGGTTCAGCGGGAACATCACCGTCTCCAGGTCGTCGATGCGCTCGATGGCCGCCTTGATGAGGTCCGGGTCGCCGTGGCTCGTCAGGCCGATGTGGTCGACGAGCCCCTCCTCCTTGGCGTCGCGGAAGGCCGCCAGGGCGCCGTCCTCGGCGGTGATCTCCTCGAGTTCCGACTCGTACTCGAGGCCGTGGACCTGGTAGAGGTCGATCTTCTCGATGCCCATGCGGTTGAGCGACAGGTCCAGCTTCCGACGGGCGCCGTCGTAGTCGCGCTCCTGGGTCTTACAGCCCAGGAAGACGTCGTCGCGGTACTGGCGAAGCTTCGGGCCGAGTTTCAGCTCCGCGTCGCCGTAGGTCGGCGCGACGTCGAAGTGGTTGACGCCGTAGTCCAGCACGTGCTCGACCATCTGGTTGGCCCCCTCTTGCTCGAGCCAGTTCAGGGCGATGGTGCCGAAGGTCATGACGGTGCTCTCGTGTTCGGTCGCACCGAGTGGGCGGGTCTCCATGGCTGGAAGGTCGACCCGGACGCGCAAAAACTGTTGGTCCACGGCGTGGGTTTTTGCTCCTCGCGCCACTCTCCTCGCCTATGTGTGGCCGCTACAGCCTCTTCGCCCCGCCCGCCGACGTCGAGGCGCGGTTCGACGCCACGTTCGACTTCGACTTCGAACCCCGGTACAACGCGGCACCGAGCCAGTCGCTGCCCGTCGTCGCCAGCGAAGCCGACGACACCATCCAGCGCATGGCGTGGGGTCTCGTCCCGTCGTGGGCCGAGGACCGTTCGTCCCACGGCTACATCAACGCTCGCGCGGAGACCCTCTCGCGAAAGCGGTCGTTCGCCGACGCCTACGAGTCCCGGCGCTGTCTGGTCCCCGCCGACGGCTTCTACGAGTGGGTCGAGCGGGCGGAACCACGTTCCGCCGACGGGGGAGCGACGACGCCGCGAGACGACGGCGGGAAACAGCCCTACCGCGTCTGTCTCCCCGACGACGCGCTGTTCGCGATGGCCGGGCTCTACGAGCGGTGGGAACCGCCACGCCGCCAGACCGGCCTGGGCGAGTTCGGCGGGAGCGGCGCGGATGGCGGCCAGGACGACGTCGTGGAGACGTTCACCATCGTCACTACCGAGCCAAACGAGACGGTCGCCGACCTGCACCACCGGATGGCCGTCGTCCTGGACCCGGACGAGGAGGGGACCTGGCTCCACGGGTCGGTCGACGAGGCGGCCCAGCTGCTGGACCCCTACGACGGTCCGATGCGCACCTACCCCGTCTCGACGGCGGTCAACAGCCCCGGCAACGACTCCCCGGCGGTTATCGAAGAGGTCGAACCCTGACCGCGTCCGTGGGGCGGGGCCGTGATAGCCCGTCGGGCCCACGGCTGGCTCTCAGCGGTTGATATACAGCCGGAAAGATTATCGCAGGGACTGGCGACTCGAGTGTATGACAGCCTACGCCGAGATGTTCGGACGGGGGGGGACTGAACCCCCAACTGGACGTCGATTCACTGCTCGCCGACATCGACCTGGACGCAGACGAGATCGCCTGGCGGAAGGAGTTCATCGGTTTCGACGAGGCCGACGCGGCGCGTCTCGCGGACCTGCGCCCGCTCTTCGAAGCAAACACCGGGGAAATCGCCGACGCCTTCTACGACAACCTCACGCAGTACCCGGACACCGTCGAGGTCATCGAACGGTCGCCGAAGGGCGTGGACGCGCTGAAGGAGACCCAGCAGGCCTACTTCGCGACCCTCGCGGCAGGCATCTACGACGAGTCGTACTTCCGGGACCGCGCCCGCATCGGCAAGCTCCACGACATGCTCGAGATGCCGATGAAACACTACGTCGGCCAGTACGGCGTCTACTACGACCTCGTCCTGCCGTTGCTCACCGACCGCCTCGCCGACGCCCTCACCGGCGGCCTGGCCGAGACCACCGGGAGCGACGCGTCGGGAGCGGACGACGTCGCGGCCGTCGTCGAGGAGCACGTCACGGCGTTCCGGGCGGAGCTGCTGTCGGTGCTGCGCATCATCAACCTCGACATGCAGGTGGTCGCGGACACCTACATCCACTCCTACAGCCAGAAGCTGTCCGAACAGGTCCAAGAGCGCGAGCGGCTGGCCGCCGAGGTCGAGGAGGACCTCCAGCGCCCCATCGACGAGCTCCGCCGGTCGGCCGACGACGTCGCGACCAGTTCACAGGAGATCGCCGAACTGACCGAGGACCAGTCCGAGCGCATCGACACCATCGCCACCGAGGTCTCGTCGATGAGCGCGACGGTCGAGGAGGTCGCAGCGAGCGCATCGGAGGTCGAGGGCAACAGCGACCGGGCCCGCTCGCTGGCCGACGACGGACAGGCCGCGGCCGACGAGGCGATGCGCGTCATGGACGACGTCGGCGAGGCGGTCGACGAGGTGGCCGCGGACGTCGACGGCCTCCAGACGCGGGTCGGGGAGATCGACTCCGTCGTCGAGGTCATCAACGACATCGCCGAGCAGACGAACATCCTGGCGCTGAACGCCTCCATCGAGGCCGCCCGCGCCGGGGAGGCCGGCAGCGGGTTCGCCGTCGTCGCGGACGAAGTGAAGTCACTCGCCGGCGAGTCACAGGAACGCGCCCAGGAGATCGAGGCGCTGGTCGCCGCTATCGAGGCCGACACCGACGAGACGGTCTCCAGCCTGGGCGAGACGACCGACCGGATAGAGCGGGGGGTCGCCCGTGTCGAGGACGCGATGGCGCTGCTGGACGACATCACGGAGGCCGTCCAGGAGACGGCCCAGGGCATCCGCGAGGTCGCTGAGGCCACCGACGACCAGGCAGCCTCCGCGGAGGAAGTCGCCAGCATGCTCGACGAACTCGTCGACCAGTCCGACACCGTCACGGCCGAAGTCGAGTCCATCGCCGCCGCGAACCAGCAGCAGGCGGCGACCGTCGATGAGATATCGACCGCCGCGCGACGGTTAGTCGAGTGAGGGCGTCGGCGACCACTCGGCGCACCGGACGGACCTGGCGCCCGGGAGCGTCGCCGGAGAGAACGACTGCGGTGCCGTCGTCACTCGCTCGGACTGTTCCGCCGGTTGAACTGGTACACCATCGCCCACAGCGTCTCCTCCTGGGACTTCCCCAGCGAGGCCGCTTCGAGTTGGCGGTACAGACCGTCTGATACGGTTATCTCGGGCATCGCCTGTACCGAGGGGCGGAATATATGTAAAGTTATTGATACTCGGCGGCGAGTAAATCGTTTCGTTCCCCACAGTACTTGGGGTACAGGTTCATCGGTCGGACCGGTCACTATCGACTGTATGCAGTCGTTCGCAGAGCGAGCACAGGCCTGCACAGTCGCAGCCAGCGTGACCGACCTCTGGGCGTGAGGCCGGCGACGGTCCCGGTCACCGGACGAACTCGTGGGGGTTCGTGTCCTCGGTCAGCGCCCGGCCGTCGTCGTCGGCCCCGAACGCCTCGCCGGCCAGCAGGAGATACAGCGAGGCACCGGTCGCGAGGAAGGTGCCCGCCAGGGGGACGGCGAGCGTCGAACCAGCCAGGAGCGGCAGTATCTGGAGGACGGCGATGCCGACGAACGCGGTGACGCCGACCCAGCGCCCCCAGGTCCGCCGGAGTGCGACCCCGACGCCTGCCGGGAGCAGCAACAGTCCCAGCAGTGCCCGCCCGACCGCGAGGACGAGCGGCGCCGTCCCGGTCGCCGCCAGTGTTTCGACCGTCCCGGTGAACACGTGGACGGCACCGAGCCCCAGCGCTAGCGCCGCGACGACGGACAGGCCCGTCCCGCTGCTATCCCGACCCATGGCAGGCGCTCGACGTGGCTCCGGTAAGTGCTTTCGGTCGAAAAAACCCGCCGACCGGAACGGTCTACTGGACGCGACCGAACGCGAGCGTCCCGCTGATGCTCTCGATGTAGGCGTTGACGACCTGTCCCTCCTGGGCGCCGGAGACGAAGATGGTGTACTTGCCCTTCTCTGCGACGCCGTCGCCCTCGCGGCCGGTGCCGGTAATCTTGACCTCGTAGGTCTCGCCCTCCTCGAGCGTCGGGCGGTCCTGCTGTTGTTGCTTGCTCGCGCCCTTCGAGACCGGGCGGAAGGCCCCACAGGCCTGACAGCGCAGCATGTCCACCCCGTCCTCGGTCTTGAGGACGGTGTCGGGGAGCCCACACTCCGAGCAGGTGACGTACTCGGCGACGTAGGCGTCGACGGCCGCCTGGAAGTCCGCGGTGTCGAACGACCCGTTGTAGCGGGCCTCGCGGCCGTCGAACTGGCCGTTGGTCCCGAACTCGCGCTGGATGCTGCGATGGAGGTGCTGGGGGTCACGCGAGAGGGCGTCGGCGATGGCCCCGAGGTTCGTCAGGCGTGTGAAGGCGCCGTCGGTCTGTCCCTCCGGGTCGGGAATCTTGAGGCGTTCGCCGCTCTCCCTGGGCTGGTCTGGCAGTACGTCGTAGGCTCTCTCGAGCGCGTCGTCGTAGTTCATACCGGAAAAACGGGGCTGGAACCTAAATGGGTTCCGTGATAGTCCCTCCCACCGGGTTCAACACGACAGCGGGAGTCTGAGGCCGTCGCCCGCCCGGGTGAACGCTGCTCCGAACGGCGCCGACAGCTGGCGCATGCGGTCGCGGAGCCACGCCGCGGCGCCCGCGCCGGCCCGGGTCACCTGCGAGTCCACGATTTCGACTGGAGATAGTTCCAGCGCGGCCAGCTCCCCGTCCGCGACGACGAGTTCGAACAGGAACGACCGGTCGTTGTGCAGGTCCGTCTTCACGAGGTAGTCGTCGACGAAGTCGCCGGCGTCGTAGACGATAGGGCGGCCCCGGTACACCTCGACACCCTGGACGACGTGAGCGCTGTGGCCGTGGACGACGTCGACGCCGTTGTCGACCAGCCAGCGGGCGAACGCCTGCTGCGTGGCCGAGGGTTCGGTCACCCAGTTTGGCCCCCAGTGCAGCGAGGCGACGACGAGGTCCGGGTCGGCCGCGCGGGTGCGTGACAGCGCGTCGCCGACCCACTGGCGGGTCAGCGGGTTGTCGGGGTCGAGGGGGACGAAGGCGGCACCGGGGCTGTTGGCGCGGGCGGCGTACAGCGGCGCCTGGTCGGTCAGCGCGACGACGGCCACGTCGAGGTCACCCGCCCTGACCACCGTCGGCCCGAAGGCGGCCCGCCGGGTGTCGCCCGCCCCGGCCGTCGGTATCCCGCCGGTTGCGAGGTGCTCGAGCGTGTCCCGCAGCGCGACCGGTCCGAAGTCGAGGACGTGGTTGTTCGCGAGGCCGGCGAAGCTGGTCCCGACGTCGGAAAGCGCGGGGACGGCCCACTCGGGGCCGGCACGGAAGTAGTACGTTCGGCCCGGGTAGCGCTCGCCGCGGGCCGAGACGCAACACTCCAGGTTCAGGAAGAGGCCGTCGAGGGCACTGAGCTGTTGGGCCGTATCGCCCCAGACGCCGGCCGGGTCGCGTCCGTCCCACCGCTCGTCGACGCCCCGGCCCAGCATCACGTCCCCGACGAACCCGAGGCGGTGCCGCCTGTCCGTCTCGACAACCGGGGGACACGCAGCCGTCGAATCCCGGCCGGAACCGAGACAGCCCCCGAGGCCGGCAATCCCCGTCGCGAGGAACCGTCGACGCGTGAGAGACACGGCTACCGTCTCTCAGGCGGGCCGGGCTCTTGAACACCGGTGTCGTACCGACTCGGCGTTCGGACCCGTCGAGCCCGTCCGCCCGTTGCTGCCCACGTGTGCACCGACCGTTCGGTTCGACGACAAGATTTATGGTCATTTGATTTATACACCTCCACATGAATCGAACCCTGGGTGTGGTGGAGCGCCGAACACTGGACGGCACTGAACTCTCACCGGCGGTCTCGATCGTCAGCGCCGTGGCCGACGCCGCGGACGCAAACGCCGACGACCTCGAGCCACTCGAGACGGTCGTTCCGGTCGACGCGCTGAACCGCGTGGCAGCGACCGACGGCGTGCGCCTCGACTTCGAGTACGAGGGGTACGTCGTCGACGTCGAGGGCGGGGACGCGGTGGCAGTCCGCGCGCCAGCGCCCGAGACCGAGCTGACGGCGGCCGACGACTGACTCCGCTCACTCCGGCAGGACGTGGGCGTCGTCGGCGTCGAACCCGACGCAGACAGTCCCGGACAGGGGGTCCTCGGTGCGGACCAGCAGCTCGCTGTCGCCCCAGCCCACCCGCACCCTGGTCGTCCCGCCGAGGAACTCCGCGCTCCGGACCGTCCCCCTGAGTCTGTTCTCCCCGCCCGCGAGCGAGAGTCGTTCCGGGCGCACACAGAAGGTCACGCGGTCGTCCGGTGCGACGTCGTCCGCGACCGTCACCGACAACTGTTCGCCGCCGACGGCAACGCTCGCCACGCCGTCGTCGACCTCTCGAACCTCGCCGGTGAAGACGTTGTTGTCGCCGACGAACTCGGCGACGAATTCGGTCGCCGGCTCCCGGTAGACGGCTCGCGGCGCCCCCACCTGCTCCGGTCGGCCCGCTCGCAACACGGCAACCCGATCGGAGACGGCCAGCGCCTCCTCCTGGTCGTGGGTGACGTAGACGGTGGTGATGCCGAGTTCCTCCTGAATCTCGCGCACCTGCACCCGCAGCCGCTCTCGCAGCTTCGCGTCGAGGGCACTCATCGGTTCGTCGAGCAGGAGGACGTCCGGCCCCGGCGCGAGCGCGCGAGCCATGGCGACCCGCTGTTGCTGGCCGCCCGAGAGCGTCTCGGGGCCCCGGTCGACCATGCCCGAGAGGTCCACCAGGTCCAGCAGGTCGGCGACGCGCTGCTCGGTGCTGACGCCGCCGGGCGGGTCGGCGAAGTTGAGGCCGTAGGCGACGTTCTCGCCGACGGTCATGTGCGGGAAGAGGGCGTAACTCTGGAAGACGACGCCGACGTCACGGTCCTCCGGGGGGACGCCAGCGACGCGCTCGCCGCCGAAGCGGACTGTCCCCTCCGTCGGGGCTTCGAACCCCGCGAGCAGGCGCAGCGTCGTCGTCTTCCCGCATCCCGAGGGACCGACGAGCGTGAAGAACTCGCCCTCGTCGACGGCGAGCGAGACGTCGTCGACGGCCGTCGTCTCGCCGTACCGCTTGGTGACGCCCTCGAGCTCGACGGCGGGCGGCTCAGAAGGCATCCGTCTCACCCCCGAGCCGGTCGATAACGAGGAAGCTCGCGCTCGTGACCACGAGCAGGACGACGCCCATCGCCGTCGCGGGGCCGAGTCGCCGGCCGATGAACCGCTCGATGGCGACGGGCATGGTGAACTGGCTGGTGCCCGAGGCCAGCACCACCGTCGCCGAGAACTCGCCGATGGAGATGGCGACGGCGAAGGCCGCGCCCGCGACCACGGCCGGCCAGACCAGCGGGAGCTCGACGTCCGTGAGCACGCGGGCCCGCGACGCGCCGAGCGCCCGCGCGGACTCGACCAGCGAGCGGTCCAGCCCCGCCAGCCCGGGCGCGACGGTGCGGACGACGAAGGGGTAGCCCGCGACGGCGTGGGCGGCGACGATGGCCAGCGCGCCGCCGACGGCGACCCGCGTCCCGCCCACCTCGACGCCGAAGACCAGTCCCCGAAGGAGGCCCAGGCCGACGACGATTCCCGACACCGCCAGCGGGGCCATCGCCACGGCGTCCAGCACCTTCCGCCCCCGGTAGCGACGCGTCGTGAGCACGGCGACGACGACGCCCATCGGGAGCGCCACCGCGAGCGCCGCCCCGGCAAACAGCAGCGAGTTCCGGACCGCGTCCCACGGCTGGACCTGGAAGGACGTCCCCGACACCTGACGCTCGAGCAGGAACTCGTAGTGGGCCAGCGTCGGGCCGTTCGGCCCGGTGAGGCTCGCAGAGACCATGCTCGCGATGGGCGCGACGAACACCGCCAGCGCGACGACGGCATAGAGGGCCAGTCCGACCCGCGGGGCGAGCTCCCGGAACGACAGCGACGGGGGGCGCAGCGGCCGTCGCGGGAGCGGGCGAATCCCCTCGGCGGAGACGGTGTGGCGCGCCTCGTAGCGGAGGTAGGCGTACAGCAGCGCCAGCGAGACGCCCAGCTCTACGAGCGCCAGCGCGGCCGCCTCGGCGTACTCCAGGTCGCGGACGAGGCGGTAGACGAACACCTCGACCGTCGCGAGCTCGAATCCCCCGAGCGCGAGCACGATGGGGAAGGTGCCGAAGGTGAACACGAAAGTCAGCACCGCCCCGAGCACCACGGCCGGGTATATCTGGGGCGCCACCACGTCCCGGAAGGCCCGGCGCGGCGAGGCGCCGAGGCTGCGGGCCGTCTCGACGGCGCTGGCGTCGACGGACTCCCAGGCGGCCGTCGTCACCCGCGCGACCAGCGGCGCGTTGTAGAACGCGTGGGCCACGACGACGGCCTCCAGGGTAAAGAGCAGGTCCACCTGCCCGAGGCCGAGCGCCCCCAGCACGGTATTCAGCGTCCCGTTCTGGCCGAACGTCGCGACGAACCCCACCGCGACCATGATCGAGGGGAGGACGAACGGGAGGATGGTCAGCGAGCGCAGCGTCCGCCGGCCGGGGAACTCGTAGCGCGACAGCAGGTAGGCGGCCGGCAGGCCGAGCGCGACGCTGGCGACCGAGGAAAGCGCGGCCTGGTAGGCCGTGAACCCGACGACGCCGAGGCGCGGGTCGCCCGACAGGAGGCTGTCGAGGACCGCCGAGGGCGGCGTCCCATTCAGCACCCGCCCGAGCTCGCCGAAGTAGAACGGGTCCGAGAGGACGGCCCAGAACACCGACAGCGTGGCGCGGCCGTCGACGACGACGCTCTCCCTGAACACCGTCGCGACCGGGTAGTAGAAGATGCCGAGCAACACCAGGACGGTGGTGACCGCGAGCGCCGGCAGGGCGTGGCGCTCGGCGCGTTCGACCGCCCGCGCTCGCACCCGGTCCGTCCATCCGTGACCGTCACGCCGCGCGCTGGTCGCGCACTCGTCGCCGTCGACCGTGTCAGTCCCCGCCACGGCGTCAGTTCTCGGCGAACTGCCGTTCCCAGTCCTCGACCCAGGTCCCGACGTTGCCCGCGAGGTCGTCGTAGGTAAAGGTCACCGGCTCCGGCGGTTCGTGAGCCAGCCTAGCGTAGTCGTCGGGCAGCTGGGCGTCCTCGGTCGCCGGGAAGGCGACGTTCCGGACCGCAATCTCGCCTTGAACCTCGGGCCGGAGCATGAACGAGAGGAACTCCCGGGCCAGGTCGGGTTCGTTGGCGTCCGCGAAGACGGCCATCCCCTCGGGATTGGCGTAGCCCTGGTCGTCCAGGAACCGGACCTGGTGTTTCTGGAGGTCCGCGTCGTTGCGGTCGGCGTAGACCTGGTCGGTCGAGTACGAGACGACCATGGGGGCCTCGCCCGAGGACCACGCGCTGTAGGCGTCGCTCCAGGACCCCAGCACCCGCACGTCGTTTGCCTGGAGGTCCGCCCAGTAGTCCAGGTAGCCGTCCGGGCCGAACCGCGAGACGGTGTGCAACAGGAACGCCCGGCCGGTCGCCGAACTCGCCGGGTTCTGTGCGATGAGGTCTCCGGCGGACTCCTCGGCGAGCAGGCCGTCGAACGTCTCGGGAGCTGTCGTCCTCGTGCTGTCGTAGACGAGGCTGACGTAGCCGGTGTCGTAGGGCACGGCGCGGCTCTCGGGGTCGAACGCGAGGCTGGACTTGACGCCGTCGCTGCCGTCCACGTCGTCGGCCGCGACGAACAGTCCCTCCTCGAGTTCCTGGTCGATGCGGACCAGGTCGTCGACGTTGAGGCCGACGTAGACGTCCGTCTCCGTGTCCACTCCGGCGGCCTGGCGCTCGATGTAGTGGTTCACCCCGTTCTCGGGCGTCTGCCAGACCAGTCGGGCGTCGAACTCGGCCTCGAACTGCTCTTTGAGCCACGCGCCGGGGCTCGTCGAGGGCGCGTCGATGAACGCGCTGTAGGTACCCACGACGAGCGTCCGCTCGTCGTCCGACTCGGTCTGTCCCGCGATGCCGCTGCACCCGGCGACGGTGGTCGCGACTGCCGCGCCCGCCGCTGACAGGAAGTTTCGGCGCCTCATTACTCGGTGATTTCACCCGGTGGTACATAAGCGAACCGTTACACGACGCCCTCGAGCCACGGCACCGCCAGGCCAGCGACGACCGTCAGGTTGTGGCCGACGACGGCGAGGGTGACGACGGCGAACAGCGCCAGGAATATCGCGGCGTTGCGGTCCGAGAGCAGCGCCCACCCGGCGACCAGCCACACCATCGCCGCGAACTTCACGAGGAAGAGGCCGCCGAGGCCGAATGCCGACAGCGAGGCGGCGACGACGGCGTTGCCCTCCCGGAACCCGTTCGCGAGGCCCCCACCGTCAGCACGACGTCGGCCGACGTCGCCAGGAGGACGACCGTCCAGAGGACGGCGTGGGTCCGCGTCATCCGGCGCGACGTCCGTGGGGTAAACAGCGGCGGCCCGTCCCCGTCGACCCGGTCTGTCATCGCCGGATAGAGGGGGGCGAGGCGGATGAATCCCCGGGTCACGGGCCGTCGGTCGGGCCCCGACCGTTAACCCCTTCGCGCCCGCAGGGTGACACAACATGGACCTCGTCGGCAAGTGCGCTCCCGACCCCGACGCGCTCGACGCGGCGGCGGCCCGGGGGTTCGACAGGGTCGAACTGTACCTCCCGGCGATGCCCGCCGACGTCGGGGCGACTGCCGCGACAGTACACCGGGCGCCGGTCGACGCCGCGTCGGTCCACACGCCCCACGCGGTGCCCGAAGACGGCGACGCCTTCCGCCGGGCGGACGACCTGGCGACGCGACTGGACGCCTACCTGGTCGTCCACAGCCAGTACGCGCAGCACACGCACATCCCCCAGCTCGAGGCCCACGGGTTCGAGGCGCCACACGGCTACGAGAACAACCCCGGAGCGAGCGTCTTCCACCTCGAACGCCAGTTGTTCGACTTCGGCCACGAACTCGTCCTCGATACGGCCCACCTCTATGCGGCCGAAGCGGCCTACATCGAGGCGCTGGAGCGCCTCCTGACGACCTACGGCGACCGGATACCGGTCGTCCACCTCACCGACGGGACCCGGACACGGGACGGCCTCGCCATCGGCCGCGGCGACATCGACCTCGAGACGACAGTCCAGCTGCTCGAGTGCCACTACGACGGCGTCGTCGTCGTCCTCGAGGTGATGCCCGACGACCAGCGGGCAGGGCGGCGGACGGTCCTGGAGTGGCTCGAGTGACCGCGACGCCTGGACACACCTTTTTACACCGACCGCCCCAGGGTACTGGTATCGAATGACAGGCGACGTGCTCGATAGGGCGCCGGACGACCGGGTGCAGGTCCTCGACGCGGACGGCGACGTCGTCGCCCCGGGACTCGTCCCCGACCTGTCCGACGGGACGCTGGTCGAGATGCTCCGGGACATGCGCTTCGCCCGCCGCCTCGACGAGCGGCTGATCAGCCTCCAGCGCCAGGGGCGACTCGGCACCTACGCCTCGCTCGCCGGGCAGGAGGGGTCACAGATCGGGTCGACGTACGCGCTGGCCGACGACGACACGATATTCTTCCAGTACCGGGAACACGGGGCGCTCGTCGCCCGGGGCCTCCCCTGGGAGTACGTCCTCTACTGGATGGGCCACGAGGTGGGCAACGCCGCGCTGGCGGCCATCGACGTCTTCCCGCTGAACATCTCCATCGGTGGACACATCCCCCACGCTGTCGGGTGGTCCTGGGCGGCGAAGCGCCGGGGGGACGACCGGGTCGGCGTCGTCCACTTCGGCGACGGGGCCACGAGCGAGGGGGACTTCCATGAGGCGATGAACTTCGCCGGGGCGTTCGACACGCCGACGCTCTTTGTCTGCAACAACAACCAGTGGGCCATCTCGGTCCCCCGCGAGCGCCAGACCGCCAGCGAGACCATCGCCCAGAAGGCCGCGGCCTACGGCTTCGACGGCGTGCAGGTCGACGGGATGGATCCGCTGGCGACGTACGTCGTCACGACGGCCGCCAGGGAACGGGCGCTGGACCCGCCGGCCGGCACCGCCCGCCCGATCCTCATCGAGGCGGTCCAGTACCGATTCGGCGCCCACACCACCGCCGACGACCCCGATGTGTACCGCGACGAGGAAGAGGTACAGCGGTGGCGCGAACGCGACCCGCTCGACCGCTTCGAGGCGTTCCTGCGGGACCGCGGCCTCGTCGACGACGCCAGCCTCGAGGCGATGGACGCCGACATCGAGGACACGCTCGAAGACGTCGTCGAGAAGGCCTCCGACTACGCGCCCGACCCCACGGACCTCTTTGCGGACGTCTACGCCGAGTCGACGGCCAACCTCGACTCCCAGCGCGAGTACTTCGAGGCGCTTCGCGAGCGCCACGGCGACGACGCCCTGCTCGAAGACGGGTGAGCGAGGGCGACACCGGGCCCGTTATGTCCGTCGCGGTGCTCCCCGGAGTCGTGACCGAGTGGCCACCAGTCGACCCGACGGAGACCGACGCCATCGCCGAGCACCGCGACGAGGTCCTGGCCGCGGTTCGCGACCACGCCGGGCGCATCGCCTACGAGCTCGCCCGCCTCGAGGGCGGGGACTACGGCCAGCGGACCGTCGAAACAGACCGGGGCGAGTGGACGATCAAATACGAGGGCGGCGACCTGGAGTACCTCCGGTTCGACCCCGGCCGCGGCGCGGAGACGTACGTCGTCTCGACCAAGCGCCCGCCGGACCCGGCGGCCCTGGCCGACGCGCTCGTCGACTACGGCGCGTTCGTGGCCGGGTTCAACGACTACGTGCGCTCGCTCAGCGGGGTCCTCGACGACGTCTCGACGGACTTCCCGGCGGTCGAGTCGGTCGACGGCGTGGTGGCCGAACGCGACCGGGTGCTGGACCGCGTCCGGGAGGTCTGTGACCGCATCGCCGGTCAGCTCCAGCGCTACGAGGGCGGCGACTACGGCACCTTCACGACGCGGGTCGCGGGCACCCGCTGGGAGCTGAAGTGGGACCGCGACGGCGTCGCCTATCTCCGTGTCGGCGGGTCCAGCGGCGTCTACCTCGTCTCCCAGTACGACCACCCCAGCGCGGCGGACATCCGCGAGTACGTGCCCCGGTTCCGCGACTTCGTGTGCGCGTACAACGACCACGTCGACGACCTCGAAGCCGACCTCGCCACCGTCGACCTGTAGGCGGGCATCCCGTTCCCGCCCCCGAATGTCACTCATGACAACGGAAGAAGGTGTATCATAACTTCGGTGTCGGCGTGTGGACGAGATGCCATGGGACAGGACCCGCCATCCGACCACGCCTACCTGCGCGTCGCCGAGGCAGGCGACGTCGACGCGCTCGTGCTCGCCTTCCGCAAGGACGGCCGCCTCTACGAACTCGCCGAACTCGAGCCACCGGCGGAGGCGTCGCTCACGAAGCTGTGACGCTGTCCGACCGGCCACCGCCCGAGGCTATACCCCTCCCGGCCCTGTCCTGTGGGTATGGCCAGCGCAGTCGACACGTTCGACCACGAATCGCACCTCGAGCGCGCGTTCACGCTCGCCCGCGAGGCCGCCGCGCGCGGCGACCGACCCTTCGGGTCGGTGCTCGTCCGCGACGACGAGGTCGTGATGGAGGCCGCCAACCGCGTCGTCACCGAGGACGACGTCCGTGCCCATCCGGAACTCACGCTCGCGACGCGCGCCATCCGCGAGTTGACGCCCTCCGAACGCGCCGAGACGGTGCTGTATACGAGCACGGAGCCCTGCCCGATGTGTGCCGGCGGCATCCGCCACGCGGAGCTCGGTCGGGTCGTCTACAGCGTCGGGGGCGACGAGATCGGCGAGTTCACCGGCCAGGGCGCGCCGGTCCGGTCCGCGGCCATCCTCGCGGGCGTCACCGACGTCTTCGGCCCGCTGTGCAACGAGGCGGGCCGGGCGATCCACGAGGCGTTCGACTGGTAACTAGCGGTTCCACTCGTAGAACCACCACGCGCCGCCCAGCGCCATCAGTCCCAGGCCGAGCGAGGAGGTTGCCGGCTCGGGAATCACGAACAGCACGAATCCCACCAGCACCATCGTGACCGGTTCGACCTCGTCGAGATATTGCACCAGGTCCATACGGTCCAATTGGCTCGCCGATATCTTAAAACAGGTCGGCGCCGCCGCCGAGCGGCGCGGCGCCCAGGCGTACCTGCAACATCAGTCGTCCCTCCACCGGGGCGACCGGTCGCCGTCGCACGCTGCTCGCCACGCCGGACTCGCCGTGTGGGTCGGTCGTGCACCGCTCGCCCGTTAGGACGACTGTACGGGCGAGGTCGTACGGTCGTTCGCTCGGCGGTGGGGCGTGTCCGTGAGCGTACCGTTCGCCTCGGCGGAGTCTGTCGTCACGCAGTCTCGGGTACGGCCCGGCCGCGGGCAGGTGTCCTGTCTGAGGTGGACGCCACGTTTCCGGGCCGCCTCGCCGTGCCCACCCGCTCCCGGAACGGCCGCGGACCCACGGCCTACAGCGACCGTTCGGGGTCGCCGTGCAGGAGCGTGTCGAGAACCATCCGCTCGAACTGCCGCTCGTCGACCGCTTCGACCACGCGCGTCCGAGGGTCGCCGTCGGTGACGCCGTGTTCGTCCACGAGGCTGTACCCGCGCGTCATCCCCTCGCGCTCGTCGACGTCGACGAAGTAGGTCCCGTCCGCGGTCACCAGGTCCGGCTGTAACAGGCAGGCCATCGCCAGGGGGTCCGGCAACGTGACGCCGTCGACACCGCGTTGCTCGCGCGCGAACGCGCGTCCGTGCGCGGTGATGGTCGAGAAGAAGTCGGCGTAGGCCGTCTCGGCGTCCGCGATGCGCTCTATGGCCGTCCCCTCGATGACGCCAGCCCGCGTCGTGAGGCCCCAGTCGACGAGGGTCACGTCGAGCTCGCGCAGGGCGACCTTCGCGGCGTCGGGGTCGGCCCAGAAGTTGAACTCCGCGGCCGGTGTCTCGTTGCCCAGCGTGTTCACGGCACCGCCCATCACGACGACCTCGTCCAGCAGGTCGCCCAGGGACGGTTCCCGCCGGAGCGCGAGCGCGACGTTCGTCAGCGGGCCGAGACAGGCGAGACTCACCTCGCCGGGCGACGCCCGGGCGGCGTCGACGATCGCGTCGACGGCGTGCTCGTCGGCCGACGGGATGCCGGTCTCCGGGCGCAGGTCGCCGCCGAGTCCGCCCTCGCCGTGGACGTGGGTCGCGTGGCCGAGGTCCTTCACGAGCGGCCGGCGCGCTCCCTCGTAGACCGGCACGGACTCGGCTCGTCCGGCGAGGTCGAGCGTGTACTTGACGTTCTCGACCTCGTACTCGAACTCGACGTTGCCGGCGACGACCGTCAGCGCCTCGACGGTGACCGACCCCGCACAGAGGGCCATGAGGACGGCCAGGGCGTCGTCGACGGCGGTGTCCGTGTCGATGATGAGTTTCTGCGCCACGGCCCCGATTCGGCGGGGCGACAGTTAACAGTCCCCCTCGCTGCCCCGCGCTCGCCGTGTACACGGACTGGTGTCCGTCCCCGGGTCACTGAATGCTCCAGTCCAGCGGTTCAGCCGTCGTGACTGGCTGCCTCGGTGCTGCTGCTATCGCGGAGACTGTTCTGGATGGGCGCATCGCGCACCCGACCCGTCTTCGCTGTCTCGACAGACATATATGAGAGACTGTTCAATCACTCATCCATGAGCTCGCAAACGGAACGGCTCGAACGCCTCATCACCGAGGAAAGCGGTGGGTGCTGTGAGGCCGATATCGAGGAACGGCTCGCGTCGCTGCGCTCGTTTCAATCGGGGACACCGACCGACCCTGACGCCGATCTGACCGCGCTGAAGACGTTAGGGAACGATACGCGATACAACATCGTCCGATTGCTGCAGACCGCGGACCGGGAACTGTGTGTCTGCGAGATCAACCCGATCTTCGACGTCAGCGACAGCGCGATCAGTCACGCCCTCTCGGACCTCTACGACGCCGGGCTCGTCACCCGACGAAAAGACGGGACCTGGCGGTACTACGAGACGACCGACCGGGCCGAGGCGGTTCTGCGGGCCCTCGACGAGACGCGTGAGGGTGATCGATGAGCGACACACCAGTTCGCGTGGCGTTCATGTGTGTCCAGAACGCCGGCCGGTCACAGATGTCGACTGCGTACGCCGAACGAGAGCGAGAGCGTCGCGGTCTCGACGACGACGTCGAGATTCTCACCGGCGGCACCCATCCCGCCGACCACGTTCACGACGTCGTCGTCGAGGTGATGCAGGCGGACGGCTTCGATCTCTCGAATCGCGTACCACAGGAGATCTCGACGGCCGAACTCGAGTCGTGTGACTACGTCGCAACGATGGGCTGTTCGACGCTCGAACTCGAAGCCGAGGACTCCGACGTCGACATCCGTGACTGGGCGCTGGACGATCCCGACGGGAAAGACCCCGACCGAGTCAGAGACATCCGGGACGAGATCCGCGACCGTGTGAGTGCCCTCTTCGACGAAATCGAACAGGAGGTGACCACGGGTGCCTGAAACGAGCGACTCCTCGACGGCGTCTGGGCTCGACGCAGCGGCCCAACGGACGGTCGTCCGGGAACGGTACGCCAGCATTGCTGCCGAAAGGGGAAACGCGGAGCGTGGCTGCTGTTCGAGCGACGATTCCTGTTGCAGTCCCGCAGCGACGACGGCTCCCGCTGACGAGACGGCCCGCCGACTCGGTTACTCTGAGACCGAGCTCGAGAGTGTCGCCGGCGACGCGAACCTGGGGCTCGGGTGTGGGAATCCTCGGGCGATCGCGTCGCTCGAGGCAGGCGAATCGGTACTTGACCTCGGCTCGGGTGCGGGCTTCGACTGCTTCCTCGCGGCCCAGGCAGTCGGCGAGACGGGTCGTGTGATCGGCGTGGATATGACACCCGAGATGATCGAGAAAGCGCGTGCAAACGCCAGACAGAACGACGCCGGAAACGTCGAGTTCCGCCTCGGCGAGATCGAACATCTCCCGGTTTCGGACGGGAGTATCGACGTGATTATCTCGAACTGCGTCGTGAATCTCTCGTCCGACAAACCCCAGGTGTTCGACGAGGCGTTTCGCGTTCTCCGTCCCGGTGGGCGACTCGCGATCTCGGACGTCGTACTGACTGCTGCGGTGCCACACGAACTCCGCGCCGATCCGGACGCCGTGACATCCTGTGTCGCCGGCGCGTCGACCGTCGACCGACTCGAGACGGAACTCACCGACACGGGCTTCGAATCGGTGCAGATCGCACCGAGAGACGACAGTGACGAGTTCATCCGTGACTGGGACGACGACTACGACGTAAGCGAGTTCCTCGTCTCTGCGACAATCACCGCTCGAAAGCCGGAGGTCGTCGATGAGTAACGTCGACGCCCACGACCACGGCCCGAACTGCGAGTGTCAAAGCTGTGGCGACCCGCGGTCGATGGACTTCCTCGATAAGTATCTCACCGTCTGGATCATCGGGGCGATGGCCGTCGGCGTGGGACTCGGATTCGTCGCCCCGTCGGTAACCCGGCCGATTCAGAACCTGCACCTCGTCGAGATCGGGCTCATCGCGATGATGTACCCGCCACTCGCGAAGGCCGATTACTCCCAGCTGCGGGCGGTGTTCAGCAACTGGCGCGTCCTCGGGCTGAGCCTCGTTCAGAACTGGTTGATCGGCCCGACGCTCATGTTCGGACTCGCCGTGATCTTCTTCAGCGGGCTCGTGCCCGGCCTGCCTGCTCGCCCAGAGTTCTTCCTCGGTCTCGTGTTCATCGGAATGGCCCGCTGTATCGCGATGGTGCTCGTCTGGAACGAACTTGCAGAGGGCTCGACCGAGTACGTCACCGGGCTGGTGGCGTTCAACAGCCTCTTTCAGATCATCACGTATGGGGTCTACGTCTGGTTCTTCGGGCTATTCCTCCCGCCGCTGCTCGGGATGGAAACACTCGTCGCGGGCATCGAGACGTTCGACGTGACCCCGATGCAGGTGTTTGAGGCGATCGTTATCTTCCTCGGCATCCCGTTCGTCGGCGGGTTCCTCACGCGGTACGTCGGCACGCGAGCGAAAAGCGAGGCGTGGTATGACGAAACCCTGGTCCCGAAGATCGACCCACTCACGCTCGTCGCGTTGCTGTTTACGGTCATCGTGATGTTCGCCACGCAGGGCGAGAACATCGTCGCCTCGCCCGGTGACGTGATCCTGATCGCCATCCCGCTGACGATCTACTTCGTCGTGATGTTCCTCGTGAGCTTCGGGATGGGCAGGGGCATCGGCGCGGACTACTCGACGACGACGGCTATCGGGTTCACCGCCGCCTCGAACAACTTCGAACTCGCCATCGCGGTCGCCGTCGCGGTGTTCGGCGTCGGCTCCGGCGTCGCGTTCACGACCGTCGTCGGCCCGCTGATCGAGGTTCCCGTCCTGCTGGCGTTGGTCAACGTGGCCCTGTACTTCCAGCGCAAGTTCGACTGGAGTGGCGCCACGACCGGACAGCTCAACAGGTCTTCTTCCACACCGCCACCTGAAGACGACTGAGGGCGGGACACGCCATTGACGGCACACAAAGGCGCCCTCGTCGCCCTTCGTCTCGGAGCCGTCTGCGTCGACAGGGCATCCGGGGCCGGATTGCTGCCGTCCTCGCCGACAGCCGGCTTCAGGTTCGGAACCGAGCCGACATCGAGGTGTTTCCTCTGGGACTGAGCCCGTTGTAACACCCCATCCACCCGCGATAGCGGTCGAGTAACCACGACCGTCCGGTCAGCGACCGGGGACGGCGGCGGGGTCCACGACGAGTTCGGGGTGGTCCTCGAGGACGGCGTCGGCGGTGTGCTCGCCGCTGATGAGGCACATCGGCATCCCGATGCCCGGCGTGGTGTAGGCGCCGGTGTAGTAGAGCCCGTCCAGCCCCGCGCGGTGACCAGGCCGGAGCGGCCCGGTCTGGAACAGGGTGTGGGCCAGGCCCAGCGCCGTCCCCTGGGGGTCGCCGTAGCGCGCTGCGAACTCGCTGACGCAGGCCGACTCCTCGACGACGATGCGGTCGCGCAGGTCGACGCCGGCGTGGTCCGCCAGGTCCTCGAGCACCTGCTCGCGGACGCGCGCCCGGACCTGGGGGCTGTCGTCCAGGCCGGGCGCGATGGGCACGAGGACGACGACGGCGTGGTGGCCGTCGGGCGCGACGGTGTCGTCGGTCTTGGACGTGACCGAGAGGTAGTACGCCGGGTCGTCGGGCCAGCGCGGCGACTCGAAGATGGACTCGAAGTGGGCGTCCCAGTCGGTCGGGAGGACCAGCGTGTGGTGTTCCAGGGGCGCTATGTCCCCCTCGACGCCGAGGTAGAGCATGAACGCCGAGGGTGCGTAGGTCCGGTCGTCCCAGTATCCGGGGTCGTGGTCGCGGTCCGCCCGGGAGAGCAGTTCGCGCTCGGTGTACGCGGGATTGGCGTTGCTGACCACGAGATCCGTCGTCCGCTCGTCGGCGTCGGTCGAGAGCGTGAACTCACCGGTCGACCCGTCTATGCCCTCGACGGTGACGCCCGTCTCGATGGTCACGCCCTCCTCGCGGCACAGCGTCGCGAGCGCGTCGACGACGCCGGCGATGCCCCCCGTCGGGTAGAAGACGTTGAGGTTCAGGTCGACGTGGCTCATGATGCTGTACAGCGCCGGCGTGTTGTGCGGGGACCCGCCGAGGAAGACCAGGGTGTACTCGAGCAACTGCCGGAGTTTCGGGTGCTCGACGTAGCGGCTGACGTAGTCGTCCATGTTCCCGAACAGACGCAGACGGGGTGCCAGCGGCAGGAGGTCTGTGTCGACGTAGTCACGGAACCGCTCGCGGCCCTCGTAGACCACGCGGTCCATTGCCAGGTCGTAGTTCCGTGCGGCCGTCTCGAGGTACTCCTCGAGGGCCTCGCCGGCGCCGTCCTCGTAGGACTCGAAGATCTCGCGGACCTGCTGGCGGTCCGGCCGGACCGTCACCGAGTCGCCGTCCTTCCAGTGGACCCGGTACTGCGGGTCCAGTCGCTCCAGCTCGTAGTACTCGCCGGGGTCGCGGTCGAAGTGGGCGAAGAAGCGCTCGAAGACGTCGGGCATCAGGTACCAGGACGGCCCGGTGTCGAAGCGGAACCCGTCCCGTTCGAGGACGCCCGCGTGGCCGCCCACCCGGTCGTGCTGTTCGAGCAGGGTCACGTCGGCGCCGGCCCGTGCGAGGTACGCGGCCGCCGACAGACCGCCGAAGCCGCCCCCGACGACTGTCACCCTCGAGTCCGCGGAGAGCCCGTTCGCCATACGCATGGCGTCAGGACCGGTGCCTTGAGAGGGTAACCCGCGTTTTCAGTGTGCGGGATTCGGGGGGTCGTTTATCAGGCGTGTGTCCATAACACACGGCCGATGAGTGCGCTCACCCAGGGGTTCCTCGACCGATGGCACCGACGCGCTGACGCACATCCGTCGCTGACGCTCTCCCGGGCGACCCTCGCCGTCCTCGCCGTCGCCTTCCTCGTCGCCCGGGCCGTCGGCGTCACCGTTCCGTTGCGCGCCCAGATGGTGGTGTACCTCGTCGGGATGGTGGCGCTGAACCTCCCCCACGGGGGGTACGAGCACTTCGAGAACCTCCGCCGGCGTCGGCCCACCTTCCGCTGGCGGTACGTCGGTCTCTACGTGACCGCCATCGCCGGCTTCGTGGGGCTGTTGCTGGTGGCCCCCGTCGCCGGCCTGGGACTCGCGCTGGTCGTCGCCATGGCGAAAGGCGGCCTCAGCGGTGTCAAGGTGATGGACGCCACGACCGGGAGCGACCACCTGCGCACTCGCCCCCAGCGGTACCTCGCGGCGGCGGTCCGGGGTGGGGCGGTCATGCTCGTCCCCCTCTTTTTCTGGCCCGACACCTTCCACACGTTCAGCTCGCTGATGGTGGGGCTGGTCGACCAGGGGGCGCTGGCACCGTACACCCAGTACTTCGATACCACCCGCCTGCTCGCGGGCGCCGGCTACGGCGCGGCGCTGGTGGCCCACGTGGCACTCGGGTACGTCCGCGGCGGCGGCCGGTCGTGGCTCGTCGACGCCGGCGAGTCGCTCCTCCTGGCCGGCTTCTTCGCCGCCGTGCCCGTCCTCGTGGCAGTGGGCCTGTACTTCCCGTTCTGGTACTCCGCACGGCAGGTCGCCCGGACCCAGACTATCGACGCCGACCCCGTCGGCGACGCCGACTGGGACCTGCTGGGCGGGGCCGACGCCGCCACCGTGGCCCTGCGCGCCTGGGGCGTACTCATCGCCGGCGCGCTGGCGACGTTCACCGTGCTGGCGGCCGTCTACTGGACCGTCCCGAATCCGCTGGCCGGTGCTGGCCTGCTGCCCGGGGCGGTGGCGTTCTGGAGCATCTTCATCAGCATCGTCGCGTTCCCGCACGTCGTCGTCGGGTCGGTGCTGGACGAAGAGCGGGGCATCTGGTACGTGCCCTGAGCGGAGTAATCGTCTCTCGGCCGCCCCCGGGTCGCAATGCTGACGGCCGTCTCAGACTGCTCAAGGCAACCCGGACGGTGATCCACGAGGAAACGGCCTCGGCATCCACGACTCACAATCTATCCACGTCTCAGTACGTCTCGACGTCGACTCCGAGCGCGGTGAAGTCTCCGACGTTGTCGGTGAGGACAGGTTCGTCGTAGACGTCAGAGACTGCTGCGACCATCGGATCGACTTTATCGATGCTGCTTTCACCGTCGGCTTGCTGGTCGGCCCGTGCGAGCAATTGTCCGGCGCGATGAGCTATCGTCTCGTTCTGTTCGACGACTGGATACATCCGGAGCGCGTTTCTGACGTTTCTCCGTTCGTCTTCATCGCCGAACTCGGCACCGTACGAGAGCTCCATGACGACCGGTGATGGAACCCGCTGAACGGTCTTCGTCTCCGTGAGTTCGTTGCCTTTCTCGAACGCCTCCTCGCGACCGTCGAAGAGGTCGATCAGGAACGACGTATCGAGGATCACTCAAACCGCTCCCGGAGTTTGTGTTTCTCTTCGGCATCGGTCTTGCGCTTGTTTTCGAGACGGTCTCGCATTGCCATCGCCGTTTCTGACGAGAGTATCCCTGCGACATCCTCGGGATGTGGTCCCCCGATGAGCCGGCGGAGCGTCTCTTCCATCGTCTCGTTTTCGCGCTTGTGAGCCTTCACGTACTCGTGGAACTCCTCGGAGATACGAACCGATTTACTCATGTATCGTATACTCGGATATACGCGTTAATCAATCTTCGGCTGCTGTTTGGAGCGCGTTCTCTCGGTCGACTAACTGCCTCCAGTTCGACACGGCGAGCGGAGGCTGAACTGACCGGGGCCTATGTCTACTGTGGCCACAGCTGGATGCCCCAAGAGACGCCGTCTGCCCGAGGAATACGGGGGCCTCGGCATTCACGGCTCACGATCTATCCATAGTGACTGTGTTTAGCGCGTCTATAGACGGTACTCGTTCTGTTACTACTCGTCCAGCAGCCGGATGCCCCGCTCCACGACCGCGTCGGTCACGAAGAGACTCGTCTCACGCTGGAGTGCTCGCAGCCGCGATGCCGCTTCGTCCCTGTCGAGCAATCCGCGGCCGTAACCGAGAGCGATGACGCCGACAGAACCGCGTACCTCGACATCCGCGTCGGATGCTGCCTCTCGGGCGGCGAGGTCGTCCGTCAGAAGAACGCCCTCGTGCTCTCTCGCGACTGCTAGCGCGGCGCGTTCTCCTGGGTCCATCTCTTCAGTTCCGACTCGACGTTCGTCGGCTTCGACGAGTTCGTATGAGAGCCCGGCCAATCCATCCGGAACGCCACCGGCGTCGACTTCCTCGTAAACCGTCTCTGGAACGAGGAGGGTGTCAAACGTCGCGAGCAGTTCGAGCGAATCAATCTCGGCGAGGTGAATGAGCGGTCCTGCGTCCGAGACAGCCGCGAACGTCACGCGTTCAGGCCCCAGTCGACGTCTTCCTCGACGACCTCACGCTCTCGCTCCGCTCGCTCGACTTTCGTCCGACCGACCCGTTCGATTGCTTCCTCGCGATCGAGATCTCCGTCGAGGTACCGTGCGAGCACGAGTTCCTCCCACAGGTCTTCGAGCCCGCGTTCGAGAGCCCGCTCGAATACCTCGGATTCGGGAAGGCCGCGAGCCTCGGCGATTTCTCGAACCCGGTCGGAGATTTCGGCGGCCATACAGTACGATTGCTCGGCAACCTTCTTAAATCCGTGTCTACCCGTCCGACGAAGATTTGACTGGGGCCTATGTCTACTGCGGCCACAACCAGATTCCCTCAGAGACGCCATCTACCGTCAAAAATAGCGGCCTCGGCACTCATAGGGCTCGTCACCGACCGGGAGTCACCCGGCCTCGGCCCTGCAGGTTCGTCATCGGCCGGGCGGGGGTAGACGCCCCCGTGCCAAGACGGTTGTCCATCGCGCACAGGGGAACAAACGATAAACCGCGGGAGAACCTCCGGACGGGTATGAAGCGACGTCGGTTCCTGGGGCTCGCGGGCGCGAGTGCCGTCGCCGGACTCGCGGGTTGTGGGGGCAGCGAGACGACGGGGGAGTCCATCGAGGACCACCCTGCTGCAGCGGACCTCGAGGCCCAGCCACGACAGGGGGACCTGGGTGGCCACGTCGTCCTCGCGTTCGAGGACCCGTCCTGTGAGCGCTGTGCCGCCTTCCACGAGAACACCGTCCCGCAGATGCGCTCGAACCTCGTCGACCCGGGGCTGGGGGCCTACGTCGTCCGCACCTACCCGGTCGTCTTTCCGTGGGGCGAACCCGCGACCTACGCACTGGAGGCCACGTTCGCCCGGGAGGAGTCGGCGTTCTGGTCGCTGCTGGAACACTACTTCGCGACGCGCTCGCAGTTCGACAGGGACAACGTCCTGGACCTGACCGCCGACTATCTGAACGGCGAGACCGATCTCGACGGCGCGGCCGTCGCGGCCGACGCGGAGAACCGGACCTACGACGAGCAGGTCCAGGCCGACATCCAGGCCGCCGAGGACGCGGGTCTCGGGCAGACGACGCCCATCGTCCTGCTCTTTCGCGACGGCAACTTCGTGACGAAGGTCAACGGGAGCATCAGCTACGAGGTCATCGCCGAGGCGCTGGGGGAGGCAGGCTGATGGGGGCGACGCGGCGAGCGATACGGCTTCCGACCCGGCGCGACGACTGGCGACTGATGGCCCGGACTGCCCGGCTCGTCCTGACGCTGCCGGCGTACGCCGGCGTGGCCGTCGTGGCCGCCGTCGTCGCGCTGACAGTGTTCGTCGTCTCGCTCAACGTCACGCTCGTCTTGGACCTCGTCGTGAGCGGGTCGCTTTCCCTCTCGAGTCGCCTGGTCGTGCTGACCGAACTGTACCCCTTCGTCGGCACCTCGTTCCACCCGGCACAGGGCCTCTTGCTGGTGGTCGTCGCGCTGCTGGCCGGCGTCGACGTCGCTCTCGCGGCCTATCACTTCCGGGAACACGGGCTGGACGTCCAGCAGGGGGGCGCCGGGGCCGCGGGCCTGCTCCTGGGGACGCTCGGTGCGGGGTGTGCGGCCTGTGGCTCGGCGGTGTTGCTGGGCCTGCTGTCGCTGCTGGGCGTGTCGACGTCGCTGCTCTTCCTGCCGCTGGACGGGCTGGAGTTCGCGCTGCTGGCACTGGTCGTGCTGACGCTGTCGGTGTACTGGCTGGCCGAGGGGATGCGCGGCGGCGAGATAAACGGCTGTCCAGTGGACGTCTGAGGCCGGCGAATGGACAGCGGCTTACGTCCGGCGGTGGGCGTCCCTGGTGATGGGTAGCGACCGGACCGCAGGCGGACCGCCCTACGCGCTCTTGCTGGCCGCGACGCTGGGCTACACCTGCCTGATGTTCGCCTGGTTCTCGCTGCCGGCGTACCTCTCGACGCTCATCGAGGCGTTCGGCCTGACCGGCGCGCAGGCGGGGTTGCTCGCGGGCGCCGTCCCGCTGACGTACGTCCCCGTCGCACTGTTCTCCGGCGTCGTCGTCGACCGCGTGGGCCCGTTCAACGGGCTGGCGGTCAGCGTCGCTCTCGTCGGTGTCGCCCAGCTGGGCCGGAGCGCCGCGACGGGATTCCCCGCAATGCTCGCGTTCACGGTGGTGCTGGGCGTCGGCGGCACCGGCGTCACCTTCGGCCTCCCCAAGCTCGTCTCGACCCTGTTCCCGAGCGGCCGGACCGGCCTCCCCTCGTCGGTGTACCTGCTGGGCGCCTCGGCCGGGACGGCGAGTGCGTTCGCCGTCGGCCGGCCGATTCTCGGCCCGGCGCTGGGCGGTTGGCGACCGCTCTTTTACTACACCGGCCTCTTCGCACTGGGCTACGCCGCCGTCCTGGGTGCCGTAGCGGTGGTCGGGCCGACGCCGGGTCGTGGTTCGGGCGAGACGTCGTTCTCCCTCGACTCGATGCGGCGTGACCTGGCGATCATCCTCCGGCACCGGGACCTGCTGCTCGTCGTCGCCGTCGGGACCATGTACCTCCTCGTCGTCCACGGGATGCAGGGCTGGTTGCCCACGATTCTGGAGGCCCGCGGCGCGGCCCCCGGGCGTGCGGGCCGGTCGACCGCGCTCCTCGTCGCCGCGAACGCCGCGGGCGTGCTGCTCGTCCCGGCCGTCACGGACCGGACGGGCCATCGCCGCGACGCCATCCTGGTGTGTGGCGGCGGCATCCTGGTCGGCGTCGGCACGGTCGCCGCCGCCGGAACCGGGCTCGTCCTGACCGCCGGCGTCGTCGCGACGGGCCTGGGGGTCGGCGGCCTCGCGCCGCTCGTGCGCGTCATCCCACCGGAACTCGAGGGCATCGGGCGCGCTCGCACGGGCCTCGCCGTCGGCCTGGTCTTTGCCGTCGGCGAGGTCGGTGGCTTCCTCGGGCCGGTGCTCGTCGGGACGGGGCGCGACCTGACGGCGTCGTTCCTCCCGGGCCTCGCGTTGCTCGCGGCCGGTGGCGTCGTCGTCGTCCTCGCGGGCCGCGCGCTCCCGGCACTCGACGGGTGAGCGGCCCGGTCAGTTCGTCGTCGTGATCTCGATGACGTCGCGGTGGTCCAGCTCGGCGTCGGCGCCGACCTGCCGGCCCGAGCGGACGTCGTGGGCGTGCAGGAAGCCGTCGCCGATGTCCGAGTGCAGGAAGTACGCGAAGTCCTCTGCGGTCGACCCGTCGGACAGGACGAAACAGTCCTGGAGGAAGGTCCCGTCGTCCTGGGGCTTGCGCGCGCCGGGGAAGACGGCGATGGCCGACAGCTCCTCGAACAGCGCCGTCTCCAGGGTTTGCTGGACGCCCGTGCCGTCGAAGTCGGCGACGAACTCGCGGATCTGTTCGAGCCCGCGCTCCTTCTCGGCGGGGAGGTCGGCGGTAACCTCGAAGTCGTCGTCGCCGGGGCGATAGTCGAGGACGCCCTGCTCGTCGCCGTTCTTGAGCGCCTTCTCGGCGTGGGCCGACACCGGGACGAAGGTGAGGTGATCGTACGCCGGGTCCGCGGTTATCTCGTCCCAGTTTGCCTGGGCGGCCGCGGTGTCCATCTTGTTGGCCGCCACCAGCATCGGCTTGGTCCGGATGCGGATCTCGCGGGCCAGCGCCTGCCGGTCGTCGTCGTCCCACGTCTCCGGGTCGAGTTCGAGGGCAAGCGAGAGCACGACCTGCTTGATCTCGTCTTCGTTGATCTTGAACGCCGACATCTGCTCGGCGAGGTCCGCCTCGATGGCCTTCTCCTCGCCGTGGTAGCCCGAGCGGTACCGCTCGATGCCCTTCTCCAGGATGTCGAGGTACCACATGTCGAGTTCGTTCTCGAGGAAGTCGATGTCGTCGCGAGGGTCGTGGTCCGCGGTCGGTTCGCCCTCGAGGTCCGTCTCGCCGGTGAAGTCGACGACGTGGACGAGCACGTCGGCCTCGTTGAGGTCGGTGAGGAACTGGTTGCCCAGGCCCTTGCCCTCGTGGGCACCGGGAACGAGGCCGGCCACGTCGACGAGTTTCGTCGGGACGAACCGGACGCCGTCGGCACAGTAGCCGTGGTTGGGTGTACAGGTGTGTTCGAACTCCGGGGCGGCACAGTCCACGCGGACGTACGCCTCGCCAACTGCGGGGTCGATTGTGGTGAACGGATACGCGCCCTCGGGCACGTCGTTCATCGTCGCGGCGTTGAAGAACGTGGACTTGCCGACGGAGGGCTTGCCGACGAGTCCGATCTTGTAGCTCATTGGGCGTCTAGAGCGGCATCGGTGGCTAAAACGTTGTCAAAGGCATCGAGAGCGGGTGTGCGTCGCAAACACACGGGCCGACGTCGCCCGGTCAGTCTGTCTCGAAGACGACCACGGCACCGGCCTGGCTCCCGTCGCCGTTGCGGAGGGAAGCGCGGTGGACGTGGCTGACGTGGATCGTGTCGCTCACTGCTCTCTCGTGTTGTGCGTGTCGGCAGGTTCCACGATGTCTCTCGGGCCGATTCGTCCCCGCAGCGTGTCGTCGAACCGTTCCCGACCCCGTATCGACCATCAGCCCGCGTTCGACATAGACAGAAAACATATCACGATTGCTTACATCCAATAATCTAGTCCCATGCCCTCCGATACGCCGAGTCGAAACGTAGCACTTGCCATCGTCGGCATGTTCATGGTCGCTGTACTCCTCTGGGGGTACTTCGTTGCCCAGCAACTGCTATTGTCGGTGTACATCGCAGTTCTCGGGGCACTCGTTGGCGGATTCCTGTATGTAGCGGTGCAGTATCTGGGTGGCTCGGGCGGTACCGATGGCACAGACCTACAGACCTGAGCCTCCGGAAATAGCGGGGGACCGCTGAGCGATCGGCGCAGTACATACGCAACCTTGCTGGCCGGGTAATCGATCGACTATCGATGAACCAGGTCCCGTGAGGACGGTTCTATGACGCGCTCTCACGGGCAGCGCTCGGTCGTCGCCGGAGCGTCCGTCTCTACAGCCCGGTTCGTTCGCGGGCCGCGGCGACGACGAGCGGCAGGGTGATGGTGGCGTCGGCGTACACCGAGACGTTCCGGGCGTCTTTCTCGAGTTTGCCCCACGAGCGCGCCTCGTCCAGCGTCGCGCCGGAGAGCCCGCCGGTGCTGGAGGGGTCCATCGTCAACTGCACCGCGTAGTCGTAGGCGTCCGGCGACACCAGCATCGTCTGGAGGACGTAGTTCTTCGGGACGCCGCCGCCGACGACCATCGCCCCCGCGCTGTCGGCCTCGTAGGCGATGTCCGTGATCTGGGTCATGTCGGCCAGCGCGTCGACGGTGAACTCGCTGGTCTGGGAGTACATCCACGCCTGCAGGCCCAGCACGGAGTCCTGGAACGCCGGGCAGTACACCGGGACGTCGTTCTCGTATGCCGCGGCCAGCACGCCGTCGTCCTCGGCGACGGCCTCGCGCTCGTTGACCTCGCTGTTGGCCCGTCCCATCGCCTCGGTCATGCGCTGGATGGAGACGGTGCCTTCGGATTCGAGGACCGGGAACACCTCCTCGCGGAGGTGGCTCTCGAACAGCGCGAAGTGCTCCTGGGGCAGGTAGACGTTGTAGATGCGGTCGACGCCCTCGTCGCGCAGCGTCTCGTCGTGTTCCCGTTCGGTCCGGCCTTCGGGCGTGACCTCGCCGTGGTGGTGCTTGCCGCCGATGGCCTCGATGGTGTCGTGGGTCAGGTTCGCCCCCGTCGTCACCAGCACGTCGACGTGGCCGTCCCTGATGAGTTCGCTGACGATGGCGCGCATCCCCGTCGGCACCATCGCCCCGGCCAGGCCGAAGAAGGTGGTCACGTCATCGGCGAGCATCTCGCTGTAGACGTCGACGGCCTCGTGGAGGTCGCTCGCGCCGATGCCGGCCTCGCCGTAGCTCTCGGCGAGGTCGCCGACGGTCATGCCCGCTCGGACCTCCGCGTGGCCGATGGGGTCGTGGCTGAACGTCTCGCGGTCCTCGTGGTCGGTCATTGTGCCTCCCTGGTCCGTCCGTGGGCTTGAACGTCGTGGTTCGAGCCCAGACCCGGGCCGGTCAGGCCAGTTCGAGCGCCGCCCCACAGCAGTCAGAGCGGTACCGCGCTCGCTCCCGGACGAGCTTGCAGTCCCGGTAGCGTCTGGCGACCAGGTCGCCACAGGACTCGCAGGTGAGGACGTACTTCGGCTCCGAGAAGGCCGGACAGGTGACGTCGGTCTCCAGGTCCGCCGCGCGCGCCCGGAAGGCCGCGCCGTGGTCGGTCGTCCCGTCGCGCTGGTACTGCTCGACGTGGACGAGTTCGTGACGCAGCGTCGCCTCCCACTCCGCCCGGTCGAACGACTCGAAGGCCGCCCAGGTCAGCGACACCGTGCAGGGGAGGGGCCGCCCGTCGGCCCCCTCGACCGCCTCCCAGTCGTAGGGCTCGCCGACCGTCGCGTCGGGGAGCTTCGGTCGCTTGACAGCCGCCGCCCGCCGCTTGGCCCGCGTCGAGACCTCCCAGTCGACGAGGTCGAACCGAACGTCGACGCCCCACTCGCGGCGGACCTCGCGGCAGTAGGTCCGTGACCACGCGAGGAGGTCGTCGTGTCCCTCGATAGCCTCGTAGGCCGGCGACTCGTGCACGGTCGTGGCCTCGCTCGCCCCGGCTAAAGCCCTGTCGGGCAGTCGACGAACGTGGTCTCGAGTCCCCACTCCCCGACGAGCGACTCCAGCGAGCGGACGCCGAACGTCTCCGTGGCGTAGTGGCCCGCCAGCACGACGTTGATGCCCGCCTCGCGGGCCTCGTGGTAGACCTGCTGTTTGCCTTCGCCGGTGACAAGCGCGTCCGCGCCGGCCTCGACGGCCTCGTCGAGCCAGTCGACGCCGCTGCCGGTGACGACGGCGACGTCCTCGACCGTCGTCGGGCCGAAATCGAGCACGCGCACGTCCCGCCCGCCGGTGTCGAGCGCGTCGTCCAGGGTCGAGGCCAGGTCGGCGACGGTGGCCGGCTCGGTCAGCCGACCCTGCTGGCCGATGTAGACGCCGCCCATCGTCCCGAACGGGGCGCGGTTGTCCAGGTCCAGCAGGTCCGCGAGGCCGGCGGCGTTCCCGAGCGTCTGGTGGCCGTCCAGCGGGAGGTGGGCGACGTACAGCGCCAGGTCGTCGTCGACGAGCGGCGCGACCCGCCGGTAGTGGGTCCCCGTGACCCGATCTATGCCGCCCCAGACGATGCCGTGGTGGGTCACGAGCAGGTCCGCGCCCGCGTCGCTCGCGCGGTCGATGGTCTCGACGGCCGCGTCGACGGCGAACGCGACGGTCTCGACCGGTTGCGTCGCCGGTCCGACCTGCAGGCCGTTCGGACTCGCGTCGACGTCGGCGTAGGCGTCGATGTCCAGTCGGTCGTCGAGTCGTGCCGCGATGTCGCCTGCGTTCATAGACGGGGGTTCAGGCCCCCCGCTGGTATGCTTTTCTCACTCCGTGCTGACGAACTGCCCGTCCTCCTCGCCGATGAGGCCCCGCTCTATCGCCGCCTCGGTGATGGCGTCGAACTGCTCGGGGTCGATGTCGTAGGCGTTGACCGCCACCTCGCGAATCTCGGCCCGGTCGACCGGGAACGGGCGATTCTGGAGCAGGCGCATCACCTTGCTGTACTCCAGTCTGGTGAGGGCCGGCTGCCCGTCGTCCTCGTCGCTCGAGGCCGGTGGGTCGGGCTCGTCCGCGTCCGCCTCGCGGTCCGCCGGCGTGGCACCTGCCACGTCGGCGCCCGAGCCGCGCTCGTCGGCCCCGGCACCGTCACCCGATTCCGCCGCGCTCGCGGTCGGCGGGTCTTCGGCCGGCGCCACCGCATCCGTGTCGCTCTCGGGACTCTCCTCGACCGGGGTCTCGTTCGCATCGTGGACTACCGTCGACTCCGGCTGTGGGTCGAGGCCCGACTCGTCGACGAGACCGCTCACGTCCCCGTCGGCCGTTTCCGCGTCGCCGGTCGCCGCTGTTTCCCGGGGGCCCTGGTCTTCTCGGGCCGCCGTGACGACGGTCTCGACGACGGTGGCGAGCTTCCGGCGGCAGGTCGAACAGAGGACGACGGTCTGCTGGGTCTGCTCGCTCGGGTGGAGCTGCTTGGGTACGACCGGATACTCGGAGAGCGATACGTCGTGGGCGACGCCACAGAAGTAACACGACGAGAGACGGTCCATGGTCGGTCTATTCCGTCGCCCCTAATAAAACGGCCCCAGGTGGTTTCAGGGCGTCCCGGGCGCGGGGTCGGGCAGGTCGTCGCGCACCCGCTCGTCACACAGGTCGTGGAGGTGATGGTCACAGAGCCGCGGCGTCTCGGGCGTCACGTCGAAGTCCACACCGTGGATGTGGACGTCGCCGTCGACCTGGACGGTCACGGCTTCCCACTTGGGGAGGGCCATGAACCCGTCGCGGTCACAGAGGACACAGCCACCGTCGTCCTGCTCGTACCGGTCGAGCGACTTCCCGAAGAAGGTCGCGATGCAGTTCGTACAGAGACAGCCGATGGCCTCGTCGCGGACGACGTCGACCACGGCCCGGTTGTACGCGCTCCGGAGCCGACAGGCCGTACAGTGCAGTGCCCTTCCCATCCTCGGTACCTGGTCACACACCGGACCCGCGTAAAACAGTTGCTAACAGGGCTATATCGGTGTATGTAGCAGTCCGGTCCCGAATGTATCTACGCCGCGTGGGCGAAGACGAACGCCCGCAGGAGCTTCGCGGCCAGCGTCGCCGCCTGGCCGTCGTCCCTGTCGTTGACCTCGACGACGTCGAACCCGACGGCGTGGGGCGCAACCGCCCGGACGACGTCGTGCATCTCGGTGGGGTCGAGGCCGAACGGCTCCGGCGTCCCGGTCCCCGGTGCGAACCCGGGGTCGGCCGCGTCGACGTCGACCGAGAGGTAGGCCCGCTCGCCCTCGATGTCGGGCGTCCAGTCGGCCACGTCCTCGGGCGGGACGACGGTCACGTCGCTCTCTGTGGCCCGATCCCACTCGGCCTCGGACCCGGTCCGGGCACCCAGTACGACGGCGCGGTCCGCGACCTCCAGTGCGTGATGGGTCACCGTCGCGTGCGAGTACACGTCGCCGGCGTAGGACGCCCGCAGGTCGAGGTGGGCGTCGAGACAGACGAACACGTCCGGGTCGAGCGCGCGTACGCCGGCGACGGAGACGGTGTGTTCGCCGCCGACCAGCAGCGGCGTCGCGCCCTCGCGGTCGAACTCCCCGAGGGCGCTCTCCAGGAACGTGAGGTACTCCGCGGTGTCGGCCGTCGGGCCGACGTCGCCGTGGTCGTAGACGGCCAGTTTCGTGAAGTGCTGGCCGGTGTGGCGGTCGTAGTCGTCGAACTGCTCGGCGAACTGGCGGACGCGGCGCGGGCCAAAACGGGCCCCGGGCCGGAACGACGTGGAGGCGTCGAGGGGCGCGCCCACGAGCGCGTACCGGGCGTTCTCGCGCGCCGCGCCAGCGCCGGGGAACATCCTTACGACCGGGTGATGAGGCGCTGGTCCTCGTACTCTAAGTACTCGATCTCGTCGTCGGGCTGGAGGTCGACGTCCTCGGGCTGGCGCATGGTGAACGTCTCGTATGTGTCCAGGTCCATCACCTGGGCGTCGTCGCCGTCCGTCGAGACGACCTGGCCCTGCTTTCGGGTGATGATGGGGACCCACACCTTCGCGTCGACGGGCTGGGACAGCGACCGCTTTTTCTTGTCGAAGACGCCACGGGCGTCGATGCGGGCCTTCGCGCTGCCGTGTTTGCCGGGCTTTGCCGTGCTGTAGGAGTCTATCTTGCACGGGGTGTCCTCGATCATCACGTAGCTGCCCTCGTCGAGTTCACGAACCTCGGTCTGCTCTTTTGCCATACGGCGGGATTGCTCCCGTGCCGGTATAAACGGTTTGGAATGGCGCAAGCGCGGCCGTCGGGCCCGTTCAGGACCCGTCGCCGCCCTCGTCGTCGAACGAGGTCGCGAGCCCCCCGGAGGGCTCCACCTCCCGTTCGCGCATGCTCTGGCGGGTGAACTGGGGCTTGGCTCGCACGCCCTTCTTCGTCCGGAACGACCACCACAGGCCCGCGACGAGCGCCAGGACGACGGCACCGGCGACGGCCGCGACGAGCTGGGTCGACTCGGCATAGAGGAACGCCGTCGAGAACAGCGTGCTCGCGAGCAACATGCCCAGGATGAGCCGTTTGGTCATCCGCTCGAGCAGGCGGTCGGAGTCCTCGATGTCGGCCCTGACGACCAGGTCCTCGCGCTCGACGCGGTCCAGCACCGACTCGAGCTTCGGCGGGATGCGGACCGCCGACCGCGTGGCATCCTGGACCTCCCGGGCCCGGTCTTCGACGAAACTCCGGGCGCCGGCGGCGATGAAGCCCTGCGACTGGAGGTACCCCGTCGCGACCTCGATGAAGTCGAAGTCCGGGTCCAGCGTCACACAGACTCCCTCGACGACCGTCGCGACCCGCAAGACGAGCGCCAGGTTCGAGGGCAGGCGAAGGGGGAACTCGTAGATGGTGTCCTCGACCTGCTGGACGATCTGCTGGACGCGGTACTGCTCGATGTCCTCCCCGCGGGCGTCGGCGATGGCCAGTTCCATCACGTCGCCCATCACCTGCCGGTCGGCCTCCGGCGAGAGGGTACCCATCTCGATGAGGGCGTCGAGGATGGCGTCGATGTTCTGGTCGGCCACCGCCGCGTAGAAGTCGACGATCTTGTCCTGGACGAACGGGTCGACACGGCCGGACATCCCGAAGTCGTAGAAGACGAGCGTCCCGTCGTCCTGGACCGCGAGGTTGCCCGGGTGGGGGTCGGCGTGGAAGACGCCGTCGTCGATTATCATCTGGAGGTACGACCGTTGGAGCGTCTCTGCGAGCTCGGTGCGGTCGATGCCCCGTTCGTCCAGGTCGTCGAGGTCGTTAATCTTCGTCCCGGGGACGTACTCCATGGTCAGCACCCGCCGGGTCGAGTGGGAGTCCCGCACGGTGGGGATGCGGATGCGGTCGTTCTCGAGGAAGTTCCCCCGTATCTCGGTGAGCATGCGGGCCTCTCGCTCGTAGTCCATCTCCTCGCGGATGGTCTTGCTGAACTCGTCGGCCAGCGTCTCCAGGGAGAACGACCGGGCCTCGCCGACGAAGTACATGATTATCGGGAGCGACCACTTGATGACCCGGAGGTCGGCCTCGACCAGGTCCTCGATGCCGGGGCGGCGAATCTTCACCGCGACCGGGTCGCCGTCGACGGACGCCCGGTACACCTGTCCGAGCGACGCCCCGCTTATCGCCTCCGTCTCGAACTCGTCGAAGCGCTCCTCGATCGGGCCGAGGTCCTCCTCCAGGACGACCTTCGCCTCGGCCCAGGCGGCGGGTGGCACCCGGTCCTGGAGCTTCGAGAACTCGTCGATGTACTCGGGCGGGAGGACGTCCGGGCGCGTCGAGAGCAGCTGTCCGAGCTTGATGAACGTCGGTCCGAGGGTGAGCAGCGAGTCGAGCAGCGACTGTGCGCGGGCGCGACGCTGCTCGGGTGTCACCTGCCGGGACGACCCGAACAGCACGAACCGCTTGCGGTCGCGGGCGTACGCCAGCAACAGCGGGAGGAACTGGCGGGCGACGACGAAGAATCGCCAGTAGGCGCGGAAGTTCACCGACAGGGCACCCCGATGTCAGGCCTCGTCGATGGGAATCGTGGTGCTCGGCGCGGACGATGCCTTCGGGAGCCGGAGCTCGAGGACGCCGCGCTCGACGGTACCCTCGGCCCCGCGGCCGGTGGCGTCCGGCGGGAGCGGGAGCTCGACGTCGAGAAACACGGACCGGTCCTCGCGGACGAACCGGAACTCCCGGGGGACCTCTTTGGTGCGCTGTCCCTCGATGATGAGTCGCCCGCCCTCGACGCTGACGTCGAGGGTCCCGGCATCGACGCCCGGCAGGTCGAGGACGAACAGGTACGCGTCTTCGGATTCGAGTACGTCCGCAAACACGGCATCGGGGAGGTCTCGTAACGCCTCTCGCAGCGCTGACATACCCGCTCCTTGGGGTGGCGGTGCGTTAAACCCGGCGGTCGGCGTCGTGTTCCACGTCACCAGGGCACGGGGATTCCACCGGATTCCGTCACGGAACGAACGAGGCGAGAAACCCGAGCAGCACCACCGTGAGGACGGCGCCCACGACGAGACGCCACAGCGCCTCCCGGGCGATCCGCCAGGCGGTGCCCCGCTCGCTCGTATCGGAGATGACGAACGCCGGCGCGGCGTCGCCCGCCCCGACGACGGCGTCGACGAGGTCACTGCCCCACTCCGGTGGGGGGCCGCGACGGGCCACGCCGTAGACGTAGCCCTGCTCGCCCACGTCGAGGCGACGTTCGGTGAACCGCTGCCTGTTGCCAACGTCGAGTTCCGTCACCAGCAGGTTCACCGTCCGATCCTGGGCGTCGACGCTATCGGTCGACGCGACGTAGCGCGCCAGCCGGTCGGGCAGCTCCGTCCCCGGCGGAACGGTGACGCTGTGGGCCTCGAAGTGGACGTCGGCGCCCGTGGGGTCGACACGGACCCGGTCGGTGCCGTCGTCGAGGACGAAGTCGACGCCGCCCTGCCCCGAATCCAGCGTCTCCCAGTGGGTGGTCTTCCCCGAGGAGCGGCGCTCCTCGACCTCGTAGGTGTAGGCCAGACACTCGCTGCCGGTGAACGGCGCGGTGACGGTGCCCTCGTCGCCGGCGACGGCCGTCCCGAGGAGTTCCACGGGACCGGCGTGACCCGACAGCGACCGCACCGGCATCGGATCGTTCCGGAGGACGTGATAGACCGGCACCAGCTGCCGGAGGCCGGACCAGAGGAGATAGAGGCCGACGGCGGCGAAGACGAGGGCGAGCAACTGCGGGAGGACCATGGTGTCTGGGCGAACTGGACGGGAGATAAATCTTGTTCGGCCCCGCTCTCGGCCCCGTCGCTTTTTGCCCACCGGCCCGAGGTGCGGGTATGACCGCAGCATCGTCCGGGGATGGGGGCCGCCTCTCGCTCGAGACAGCGCGACGGACCCTCGGCGGCTACGCGATCCCGGTCGACCGGACCGACCGGGTCCCCCTGTCGGTGGCCGTGGGTCGCGTGCTGGCGACGGACGCGACGGCGAACGCCCCCGTCCAGGGCGCCGACATCGCGCCCGACGACGTCGTCTTCGAGGCCGGGACGCAGGTGCGCCCGGGCGACGTCGGCCTGCTGAAGGCCGCCGGCGTCGGCGAACTGCTCGTCAGACAGCGCCCGCAGGTCGGCATCGTTCCGACGGGCGACGAGGTGGCCGCGCCCGAGGCGGGCGGCGAGGGCGGCGTCGAGACCGCCGGGTTCACGCTCGCCCAGTACGTCGACCGCTGGGGCGGCAAGGTGACCTACCGGAACGCCGTCGCCGACGACGCGCCCGCGCTCCGGATGGCCGTCCAGCGGGACCTGACCCGTGACGTGGTCGTGGTGACGGGCACCGAACGGGGCGATACCCTCCGATCGGTGGTCGCCGACCTCGGCGACGTCGCCGCCGACTGCATCGCCGTCGACCCCGGGGGCGAGACGGGCCTGGCCGTCGTCCAGGACCGCCCAGTGCTCCTCCTGCCGGAGTCACCCGTCGGCGCCCGCGTCGCGGCCGTCAAGTTGCTCAGGCCGCTACTCAAGAGCTTTGCCGGGGCCCCGCTCGCGGCCCACCCGACCCGGACGGCGACGCTGACCGACGGGCTGGCGAGCGACGCGTCGCTCCGGTCGTTCGCCCCCGTCTCGCTTGGCGACGGCGAGGCGACGCCGATGCCGGGCGCCGACCTCGAGACGGTGACGCGAGCCGACGGCTGGGTGGCCGTGCCGTCGGGGCACGAGGGGTTCCCTGCCGGGGAGTCAGTGGCCGTCGAGAACTGGGACTATCTGCCCTAGCGCAAGTCGAGCAGCGACTCGACGCGGTGGTCGCCCATCACGCAGTAGCCGTCGGCCTCGTGGGAGCGGCGCTGGACGTGGACGCCGTCGAGGCCGGCGTTCCACGCCGCGCCGATGTCGGCGGGGTTGTCGCCCGCCAGGGCGCCGACGTGGCCGTTGTGGGCGACGCCCATGTCGCGCATCGCGAGCTGGACGGGAGTGGGATCGGGTTTCCAGCCGATGTCCTCGTCACAGCAGACGACCGTCTCGAACCAGTCGCCGATGTCGAGGTGCTCGAGCACGGGGGCGGTGAGGTACTCCTGGCAGTGTGTCACCAGCCCCACCGGTTCCGGACGCTCCGCGAGGAACCGCTCGGCATCGTCGTAGATATAGGTGGCCTCGGCGCGCTTCCGTGGGTCCTCCTCCTCGTGGAAGACCGCCCAGAACCGCCCCGGGTCGATGCCCTCATCCGCGAGGAACCTGTCGCGCGCGCCGCCGAAGCCGTACCAGAGCAACCGCACCTCCCGGTCGGTGAACCCGACGCCGAGTCGGTCGCCGACCCGGTCCATCACGCGCCGGGGATACCAGGGCTCGATGTCGACGAGCGTGCCGTCGAGATCGAACAACCAGAAGTCGTACTGGTCGGTCATCAGGGGACTGTGAGACTAGGGGCGAGACCGATAAAGTCTTTCTGCCCCGACTCCCGGGTAGCGAATGGCTTACAGACCCCCGGTCGACGACCGGCGGCCTCAGTCGCTCGCCTCACTGCGAATCGAGCTCCCGAGGTACTTCGAGAGCACCTCCGTGACGTCGTCGGCGTTGAACGCCTCGAGGTCCGCCGCGATGGCGCCCTCGAGGTCCTCGAGGTAGTCGTCGGTCGCCTGCAGCTCGCGGAACGACGCCGAGACGACCCGGACGCCGAGCGCCTCCGTGGCCAGTCGGCAAAAGTGCGCCTCGTCGGCGAGGTTCCCGCGCCAGCAGTTGTCCCGGAAGAATCGCCACCCCTCCTCGTCCGGGGGGTCTGCCCGGCGGTACAGCGTCGTCTCGAAGGTGTCGGGGTCGGCGGACAGATCCGGTGTCGCCGGGTCGAGTCGGAACTCGACTCTGAACACGTAGCGGGCCGGGGCGTCGCGGGGAGGCGTCGGCGCTCCCTCGCTCGGGGTCATCTCAGCCGTAGATGCCGTTGAGCCGCTCGGCCAGGTCGATGTCCTTCTCGGTGATGCCGCCGGCGTCGTGGGTCGTGAGCCGGACCGCCACCTCGCCCCAGGTGATGGTCATCTCCGGGTGGTGCCAGGCGTCCTCGGCTAGTCCCGCCGCGGCGCTCAGGAAGCCCGACGCGTCCAGATAGCCGTCGAAGTCGAAGGCCCGGACGATCTCGTCGTCCTCGCGTGCCCAGCCGTCCGGCATCCGGTCCGCTATCTCGGCGTCGGGGAGTACGTCTGCCATGTCCCATCAGTCGGCTGCCAGGTGCAAAACAGTTGCGTCGCCCGTGGCGGCCGCCGCTCACTCGTCGTTCGAGAGGGCCCTCCGGAGGCGCCACTGGGCGATGACGACGGTGACGACGGTGACGTTGATGGCGACGAAGAGCCAGGTCGGCAGCGACGCGTTCCGGAGGCCGTACCACACCGCGGCGAGGCCGAAGGCCACCACGACAAGGCTCCCGTAGGTGAACGCCTGCATCAGGCGGCGGTGGTCGAGGCGCTGCTGTTCGGTGTAGCCGGTCACCTCCAGGAGTCCGCTCGCGGCGAGGACGACGATACCGACGCCCACGACGACCGGAACGGGCTCGACCATCTCAGTCGTCGGTGAGCTGTTCGAGTGCCGCCTTGGGCATCCGGTCGCGCATCTCGGCCGGGACGTCCTCGGGGCTGGCCCCCTCGAGTGCGGCCGGCGACGGGGCGTCCTCGGGGCCGAACTCGGGGTCGAACAGCTCCAGGGCGGTGTGGATGGTCGACCAGTCGTCGTCCTCTGCGGCGTCCCGGAGACTCCGGGTCGGCGCGGCGAGCAGCTGCGAGACGATGGCGTCGGCCATCGACTCTATGACCTCCTGCTGGTCCTCGTCGAAGTCCGCGGCCGACAGCGCCGTGTTGAGCTCGGCGGCCTTGACCTGCTCTGCGCTCTCGTACATCGTCGAGATGACCCGGTCGGCGCGCTTGCGCTTGTACTGGGTCAGCAGGTGGTCGAACTCCTCGTCGACCAGCGCCTCGACGGCCTCGGCGGCCTCCCGGCGCTGCTTTCGCGTCTCCTCGGTCACCGACTCCAGCGCGTCGAGGTCCCAGACCGTCACGTCTGGCACCTCGCCGGCGTCGGCGGACACGTCCCGCGGCTGGGCGAGGTCGACGACGTACGTCTCGCCCGCGTCGGCGAACGACCCGGTGTCGAAGACGTGGTCCGGGCTCCCGGTGGCGGTGACTACGACGCTCGCCTCCGCGAGGGCGGCCTCGGCGGCGTCGAGCGCGACGGCGCTCCCGGCCGCGTCGACGGTCGCCGCGATGTGTTCGGCGTGGGGGACGGTCCGGTTGGCGACGATGACGCGATCGACGCGGTCGGAAAGCGCCTTCGCCGCGAGCCGTCCCATCTCGCCCGCGCCGACGACCAGCGCCGTCTCGCCCGCCAGGGACTGTTCGGCCTCGACGAGTCTGACGGCCGCCGAGGCCAGCGAGACGACGCCCTCGTTTATCGCCGTCTCCGTGCGGGCGCGCTCGCCGACGTGGATGGCCTTCGTGACGCCGTCCTCGAGCGTCGACCCGATGCCGCCGACGGCACGGGCGTCCTCGTAGGCGTCGCGCAACTGGCCGAGAATCTGGTCCTCGCCGAGGACGATCGACTCCAGTCCCGCGGCCACCCGGAGGAGGTGTCTGAGACTCGCCTCGTGGTCCAGCTCGACGACGGCGTCGTCGTCGACGGTGGCCGTGACCGTCGCGAGCGCCCGCTGGCCGAGCTCGTGACTCGGTGCGACGACGTAGGCCTCGGTCCGGTTGCACGTCTGGAGCGCGATGGCCTCCTCGACGCCCGGTTCCGAGAGCAGTGACTCGACGGTGTGGCGCTGGCTATCGGCCGCGGCGGTCTCCAGTTGATCGACGCTCGCGTTCCCGTGGGAGACGCTTGCGCCGACGATGACACCAGTCTCGTGTTTCACGACAGATCACCGGGGACGTCCGCAATCTCGTCGTCCGCTACTTGTCGTGCCTTGGACCTGCCCCTATCTAAAGCCTTCCAAACGTCTCGTGACCTGACAACGCGTCTGACAGCATCGCGTCGCTCCGCCGGCGGGACGTCCCGGGCCCGCAGCTCCTCGCGCAGGTCGCCGGCGAGTCGCGCCATCTCTCCGGCGCCGGCAAAGTCCGCCTCGAACCGCTCGCGGAGGTACTTCGAGAGGGCCGGTGCGGTACCGCCCGTCGCGATCGACATGGTCACGGGGCCGTCCCGGACCGTCGCCGGGACGGTGACGGTCCCGACGTCCTGCCCACCGTGGTCGTCGGCCCGGTTGACCAGCGCGCCGTGGGCCCGTGCCGCGTCGGCCGCGGCGTCGTTCACCGTCGCGTCGTCCGTCGCGGCGACGACGAGCGCGGGGTCGAGTCGCTCGACGTAGCCGGCGACGGCGTCGGCGTCCGGGGCGGCCCGGACCAGCTGTGCGTCCCCGAACTCGCGGTCGCCGAAGGCGGGACTGACGACCACGACGTCCGCCTCGGCCGCGAACCGGCGGGCCTTCCGCGCTCCCACCGGTCCCCCACCGAGGACGAGTACGGTCTCGCCCTCGAAGTCGTGCAACAGCGGTATCATCCGGGCACCTCCCCCGCCGTCCGTTCCATCGTCAGGGTGTGGTTGGGCATCGGATATAAACGCTCGCCTCACCGTGTCTCGACGTTGGCCTTCGCTCGCTCGTCTACGCGGATGCCCGTCTTCTTGAGGATGCGCGTCGAGAACAGCGTGTCCCAGTCGGCCTCGCCGACGTCCCAGTACTCGTTCATGCGGTCGTGGACCTGCTGGATGCGCTCGTCGCTCTCGGCTTCGCTGCGCCCGTGGGTCATCGCGAAGAAGTTGTACGGCCAGACCCCCTCGTGGCGCGGGCGCTCGTAACAGTGGGTGACGAAGTCGAACTCGGCGATAGCGGGGCCCACCTCGTCGACGACGTCGTCGGGCACGTCCCAGACGGTCATCCCGTTCTCGCTGTACCCGAGCGCGTAGTGGTTCGGGATGAGGCCGACGCGACGGACCTTCCCCTCCTCGTTGAACCGCTTGACGGTCTCGAGGACCCACTCGACGTCGGCGCCGATGGCGTCGGCCACGTCGGCGTAGGGCGTCTCGGTCACCGGGAGCCCACCCTGAATCTCAAGCACGAGGTCGAGCTCCTCGGGCGTCAGCGACCGCCGGTCGGTCGGGGTCACGTCCGGCCCGGCGGCCGAGCAGTCGACGGCCTGGGTCTGTGGCCCCTCGACGGGGAACTTCGCGCCGACGTGGAACTCCTGTTGTTTCGGGAGGTTGTACGTCTGTTCGCCCGTCTCGGCCTCGATTTCGGACAGCACCGCCTCGACGCGGGCCTCGTCGGCCACCGAGAGCACGAACCACATGTTGAGGTGGGGGTGCTCGCGCTCGTAGTTGTGGGCCACCTCCGGGTGGGCGTTGATCAGGTCGACGTGCTCGTCGTACCGGTCCTCGGGCGCGTGGGTCGCCACCAGCGTCGCGGTCCCACCGATCTCCTCGGCGTCGATGAGCGCCCCGAACCGGCTCAACACCCCCGCCTCGTCCAGTTGCTGGACGCGCTCGAGCAACGCGTCGGCGTCGACGTCGACCCCGGCCTCGCGGAGCGCGGCCGCCGCCGGTTCGAAGGGCCGTTCGACCACCGGAAACCCGCCCTGGAACGCGTTCAGGACGGCGCGGTCCACCGTCCCGAGGTCCTCACTCATACCGCGTGCTCGGGCCTCGGTGAGTATAAGGGACGCGGGACGCGGTGACGGGCGGGCACCCGGTGGCGGAGGATTTTACCCCTTTGCGGCCGTAGTTTCACCGATGTCGATACCCACCGCCGAACTCGCCGTTCGGCTGCTGGTCTTCCTGTTCGTACTGGTGGGTGCGCCGCTGTCCTTTATCCTCATGTTCCGGCTCATCGACTACGCCGCCCACGAGCCCCTCGTCGAGGAGTTCCGCGGGAAGCGCGTCGGGATGGACACCGGCCAGCTGAACGCCTACTTCCAGCGGGCCGACACGGACTCCGTCACCTGCCACATCTGTGGCGTCGCCAACGGCGAGACCTACACCTACTGCCACAACTGCCAGGAACGGCTCCGGACGTAGCCTTACTCGCCCTCGACGCCGGTGACAGCGTAGCCCGCCGCCTCGACGTCCGCGAGAATCCCCTCGTGGTCCGCGCTGGCCTCGTAGTAGAAGACCAGGTCGAACGACCCCTCGCGGAGCAGCTGCTGGCACTCCCAGACGAACTCCTCGCCGTCGAGGGTCAGCCCCTGGTGCTGGTTCGACGCGAACTCGGGGTCGTCGCTGCCGGAGTAGACGAAGGTGTCCTGCGGGTCGTGGCCGGCGGCCGCGGCGATTAGCTCGCCGACTTCGATGGTCGCCTCCATCATCTCGATCTCGTCGCTGCCGTCGTACTCGGTATGGACGATGGCCCCGTTGAGCTGTATCTCGCCGGGTTCCAGCAACTGCTTGGTCCGGCGGTACAGGTCCTCGTCTAACGCGTCGGCGTCGGTCATGCCTGTCGGTCGGCCGCGCGCGCCTTAATGTACTTCGAAATCCGTGCCTGTGGCTGGGGGCGTGGGGTATCGAGCGTGCCACGGACCGAACTCTCGTCCCGACAGAGACACGCTGTCAGAAGCGAGCCGCTCGCTTACAGTCGTTTGAGATTCTTTGCGCGGGGCCCCTTCTCGGCCTGTTCGATGTCGAACTCCACCTCTTGGCCTTCCTCGAGGTCCGGACCGCCGACGTCTTCCATGTGGAAGAACACGTCCTCGTCCGCGTCTTCGGTGTCGATGAAGCCGTAGCCGCCAGTGTCGTTGAAGAAGTCTACCGTACCGGTCGCCATTGCACCTCGCCGTAGAACACCGGCGTATTAAAATTATGTGGCTATGTTTCGACAGGACGGTCGAAATCAGGTCGCGGCTGCGAGCCACAAAATCCTTATCGACTCGTTGATATACTTCAGACGATGCGACAGCGGGTCCGCGAGGTGGGGTACGCCGCTTACGAGCGGTTGCTTCGATGGGAACTGTCCGGGACGCCCAGCCACGTCGCCGTCATCCAGGACGGGAACCGACGCTACGCCCGCGAGCGTGGCGAGGATACGACCGAGGGCCATCGACAGGGTGCCGAGACGACGGAGGCGCTGTTGAACTGGTGTGACGAACTGGGCGTCGAGGAGGTGACGCTGTACGCGTTCTCGACGGAGAACTTCAACCGACCCGAGGACGAGCGCGAGCACATCTTCGACCTCGTGGAGTCGCGACTGCGGGAGTTCGCCGACTCCGAGCGCATCCACGACGCCGGCGTCCGCATCCGCGCCATCGGCGAGACGGACCTGCTGCCAGAGCGGGTCCGGGACGCCATCGACTACGCCGAGAGCCGTACGGCGGAGTACGACCGCCTGCACCTCAACGTCGCGCTGGCCTACGGCGGCCGCGCGGAACTGCTCGGGGCCGCCCGCGACGTGGCCCGGGCCGTCGAGGCCGGAGACCTCGAACCCGAAGACGTCGACGCGGACGTCGTCGAGGAGTTCCTCTACGAGGGACCGACCAGCGACGTGGACCTCATCGTGCGGACGGGCGGCGACGAGCGCACCTCGAACTTCCTCCCGTGGCACGCCAACGGCAACGAGGCGGCGACGTTCTTCTGTACGCCCTACTGGCCCGAGTTCCGGAAGATCGACTTCCTGCGGGCCATCCGGACCTACGAGAACCGCGAGCAGTCCTGGCGGACCACGCGTGCCCGGCGCGCGCTCGCGCTCGTCCGCGCGCTCGAACACAGCGAGTTGCCCGACGCGCGGCGGGTTCTCTCGCGGTTCCGGGACGCGCTGCCGAGCAGCGAGCGCGAAGCCGCCGAGGTCGAGGACGACTACGGGACGGCCGACTGAGTCGGCGCTCCCGAACGCTCCCGAACGGCGGCCGGTGGACCCAGAGCCCGCCACCCGGGCGGTCACGGCCGGGACAGCCGCCGCCGACGCCACAGAGCGCCAGGCCACCCGCCCGGTGGAGGGCACGTCGGGTCGTGCAGGGGGACATGGTCGACGGTCCCGGCGCCGGCGGAATAGGCTTTCTGTGGCCGCGTCACCGTCCGAACCGGCGCTGGCGCTCCTGGTAGTCCCGGAGCGCCCGCAGATAGTCGCGCTTGCGGAAGTTCTGCCAGTTCACGTCGGTGAAGTACAGCTCGGAGTACACCGACTGCCAGATCATGAAATCCGAGAGGCGCTCCGCACCGGTCTTGACCACGAGGTCCGGCGCCGTCGGGAAGACCAGGTGCTCCTCGACGGCCGCCTCGTCGATGTCCGCGGGCGCGATGTCGCCCCGCTCGACGCCCTCGGCGAGTTTCTCGACCGCCGTCGCGAACTCGGCCTGCCCGCCGAGGCCGATGGATATCTGGATGGGGGCGTCCGCGGCCGTCTCGTCGCCAGGGCCTCTGACTGCGATGGATCTGGGCGCCCGGAGGCCGTCGAGTTCGCGCCGGAGCGTCCCGACCACCTCCTCGTCTAAGACGCTCACGTAGACGACGAGCGTCTCGGCGCCGTACTGGACCGCCCACTCGAAGAACTGTTCCAGGGTCGCGTACGCGCCCTCGGCTAGGAGGTCACGCTCCGTGATGACCAGGGCGACGGTCCCGGGGAGCGCGGCGTCGCTCCGGCGGAGTCGGACCGCGAGGTACCGTTCGTACAGGCCCACGACGACCACTGTGAGACGAGCGCAAATAAACGCACGGACGCGGCCAGGTCGCCCGCGCCGCCTGCTACCCCCGGTGCCGCGTAGTTCGGAAAGGGTAAGTGCCTCTCGGGGATAGCGGCGGGACGTGACAACGGCAGTCCGACGAGCGGGGGCCTTCGCAATCGTCGCGACGCTGGCGTTCGCCGTGCCGGCCGCGACCGGACTGCGGTCGCCCGCCCTCGCGACTGTCGTCGCGACGGGCCCGTTCGTGCTCGTCGCGGTACTCTCGCTCGTCGCCGTCGACCAGGACTCGGCGGTCTTCGAGCTGTTCGCGCTCCCGGGCGACTACCAGGACGGGAAACTCTACGGCCTCGCGGCGTTCGCCCTGGCCGTCGCCGGCCTCGCACTGCTGGCCGTCCAGTTTGGCCTGCCGGTCCCCGTGTTCGTCGCGACGGTGCTCATCGTCGCCTACGGGAACCTGGGCCAGCGCCTGTCGTATGCCTACGGCAGCGACGGGGTCGTCGCCACCGCCGGGTTCGTCGTCTTCGGGGCGGCGGCCGGGACCACCGGGTTCGTCGTCGCGGCGCTGTTCCAGGTCGGGCCTGCACGGCTCCCGCAGGTCGTCTTCCTCGCGGTCACGGGTGCGCTCGTGGCCGCGTTGCTCCGGGCGGTCCTGTTCGAACGGGACTACCCACTCGTGTTGCTCTCGGTCGGCCTGCTCTCCTGGCTCTTCTTCGAGCTGGACCCGACGGTCGCCCCGGTCCGTATCACCGTCGCGCTGGCCGTGACCGCCGCGCTCGGGTACCTCTCGTACGCGCTCGATACGGCCTCCCTCCCGGGGATGCTCACCGGCGTCCTCCTCTCTCTGCTGACCATCGTGCTCGGCGGCTTCGGTTGGTTCGCCATGCTCATCGCCTTCTTCGGGCTGGGCGGCCTCTCGACGAAGTACCGCTACGACGAGAAGCAAGACCGGGGCATCGCCGAGGAAAACGAGGGAGCCCGCGGCAGCGGGAACGTGCTGGCGAACTCCATCGTCGCGCTCTTTGCGGTCCTCGCGGCCGCCGCCAGCCCCAGCCACCTCGCCGTCGACCCGACGCTGTTCCTCTATGCCTTCGCCGGGGCGGTGTCGGCGGCGATGACCGATACCTTCTCCAGCGAGTTCGGCGGCCTCTACGACAACCCGCGGCTCATCACGACCCTCCAGCCGGTCGAACCGGGCACGGACGGCGGCGTAACCTGGCAGGGCATCCTCGCGGGCCTGGCCGGCGCGGCCATCATCGCCGGCATCGGCGCGCTCTTGCTCGAGGAGATGGGGTCGCTCGGCGCGACGGTGGTCCTGACCTGCGGACTGGTCGGGATGTTCGTCGACAGCATCCTCGGCGCCACCGTCGAGGGCGGTGTCGTCGGGAACCAGGCCGTCAACATGCTGGCGACGCTCGTGGCCGCGCTCACCGGCGTCGGCATCGTCGTCGCCGTCGGACTGGTATGATCCGCGAGGCCGCCACGGAGGACCACGACCGCCTCCGCCGGATTCAGGCCGCCGCGCTCGACGCACCCTGGCCGGGCCTGCTGGACGTGGCCGTCGACGGCCCGCCGACACTGCTCGTGATAACCGACGGCGTCGTCGTCGGCTACGCGCTGGTCGTCCCCGACCACCCGGTCGCCTACCTCGCGGAGCTCGCCGTCGACCCCCGCCTCCAGGGCCAGGGCTACGGGAGTCGCCTTCTGGACGCGCTCCTCGGACGCCTCCGCGAGGCGGGCTTCGAGACGCTTCGTCTCACCGCCCGGGCCGACGACGAGCGGGTCCGGTCGTTCTACGACGGCTTCGGGTTCGAGAAGCGCGCCGAACTGCCGGACCACTACGACGACGGCGACGGCGTGTTGCTGGTCCTGGACCTCTGACTGGGTCCGGAGAACTGCGACTCAGCCCGCCGTCCGGACCTGCACCGAGGTGGGCTGTTTCACGTACTCGCCGTCGCGGGCCGCAACGACGACGTCCACCCCGCGCTGTGCGGCCACGTCGACGACCTTCTGCGTGCACTCGCCGTCGAGTACGACGGTGCTCGGGCGCTCCTCGCAGGCCTCGACGAGCGAGACGGCGTCCGAAGCGGGCCCCTCGTCGAGAATCTTGCCGTCGGCGTCGAGCAGGCGCACCGTGTCGCTCCCGCGCTCGATGACCGCCGCGACGTGCTCAGAGAGCGTCGTCGGTTCCGAGTCGGCGGACGCGGCCGTCTCCGTCTCGGTCTCGGCCGTCGATTCCGCGTCGGCTTCGGGGACGGTCGCCTCGGTGGCACCCTCGCCGGCGGCGACGGCCGCCGCCTCCTCGTCCGTGGCGTCGAGCGCGTGTTCGACGGCCGCCGCCCCGTCGGTGCGTGCGGCCTCGCGGTCGCGGTCCGCGAGGGCGTGGGCGGGTGACTCGGCGTCGGCGACCGTCTCGTAGGGTATCTTGTCGCGCAGCGCCGCCATCACCTCGCCCCGAGAGAGGTCCTCGACGGAGCGGTCCCGGGGCGCGACGGCGACGAAGTCCACGTCGCCGACCTGGCTGAGCTCCTTGAGGATGAGGTCGCCGCCGCGGTCTCCGTCCAGGAAGGCCGTGACGGTCCGTTCGGCGGTCAGGTCCGCGACGCTCTCCGGGACGTTCGTGCCCTCGACGGCGATGGCGTTTTTCACGCCGTACTTCAGCAACTGGAGCACGTCGGCCCGTCCCTCGACGACCACGATGGCGTCGGAGTCGGCGACGCGCGGCCCCGCCGGCAGCCCCTCGTACTCGGCGATGTCGGCGACGCGGGCCTTCTGCCGGACCGTCTCGACGATGTCCTCGACACCCATCGACTCGGCCTCGAACTCGGACAGGATCTCCGTCGCCCGTTCGACGACCTCGCGGCGCTTGGCGCTGCGCACGTCCTCGATGTTCGACACCTCGATCTCGGCTCGGCAGGGGCCGACCTGTTCGATGGTCTCTAGGGCCGCCGCGAGCGTCGCCGTCTCGACGCGATCGAGGCCGCTCGCGATGGTTATCTCTCCGAACGTCTGGCCGGCCTCCGACTGGATATCGACGTCGATGCGGCCGACTTTCTTCGCGTCCTGCAGCGTCCGCAGGTCCATCTCTTCGCCCAGCAGTCCCTCCGTCTGCCCGAACACGGCGCCGACTACGTCGTTTCGCTCGACGACGCCCGCGGCGGTGATGTTCGCGTGTATCAGGTATTTGGTTGTATCGTTCATCCTCGGACTCCGAACCTGGTCCGTCGGCCGGCACGACCCGACGAACCGCTGTCACTGCCCAGACGTAGTTGGTGACAACAAAATAACCTTGCGCACCGGCCGGGAGCGTCCTCGCTCGCTGTCATCTCGCCGTCGGGCGCGGCCGTAGCCCCCCTGAGGCCCGGAGGTTCACGTTCCCCGGGCCCGTGGCGGGGGTATGGGACTCACCGAACCCGACATCGACCCGGAGCGGTTCCTCGAGGACGTGGAGATGCGCGTCGGCGAGGTCGTCGACGTCGAACTGTTCCCGGAGGCCCGCAAGGACCTCTACAGACTGCGCGTGGACGTCGGCGACGAGGTGTTGCAGTCCGCCGCGGGCCTGACCGACTGCTACGACGAGGCCGACCTGCTGGGCGCGCAGGTCGTCGCCGTCGTCAACCTCGGACCCGTCTCCGTCGCGGGGTTCGAGAGCGAGTGTCTGGTCACTGGCGTCGACGGCCCCGACGGCGTGGTCCACCTCACGACCGAACGAGACGTCGAACCTGGCACACGGGTGTACTGAAGAAAAATATTCTTCACCGGAACAGGGTGAAGATTCGTTATTGATATATACCCGGACTGTTTAGACATGATCGATATGAGATTAGTGCGGACTGCCGGGTGGACCGTCGTCGCACTGCTGCTGGTTGCCCTCGCGGTGCCGTGGTTCCTCTGGCGCGACGCGACTGTCGTCTTCGGACTCCCCGTGTGGCTGTGGTGGCACGTCGGCTGGATGGTGCTCGCGAGCGTCGTCTTCGCCGTCTTCGCGCGGACTGACTGGGGCCTGGGCGTCGAGGAGGTGGCCTGAGATGGCCGAGACCGCCCTCCAGCTTGGCATCGTCGGCGCGTACATGCTGGTCGCGCTCGCCGTCGGCGTCGTCGCCTACCGGCTGACCGACCGCAGCGCCGAGGACTACTACCTCGCGAGCCGGACGCTTGGCACGGTCGTCCTCCTGTTTACCACGTTCGCAACGCTCCTGTCGGCGTTCACGTTCTTCGGCGGCCCGAACCTCGCCTTTGCCGCCGGCCCCGAGTGGATCCTGGTGATGGGTCTGATGGACGGCATCATCTTCGCCGTCCTGTGGTACGTCATCGGCTACAAGCAGTGGCTCGTCGGCAAACGCCACGGTTACGTCACGCTGGGCGAGATGCTCGGCGACCGCTTCGGCTCGACGCCGCTGCGCGTGCTCGTGGCCGGTGTCAGCCTCGTGTGGCTGTTTCCCTACGTGATGCTCCAGCAGAAGGGCGCGGGCCAGGCCATCGTCGGTCTGACCGAGGGCGCGGTGCCGTTCTGGGTCGGCGCTGGCGGCATCACGCTCTTCATGATCGCCTACGTCGCCGTCTCCGGGATGCGCGGCGTGGCCTGGACCGACACTATTCAGGGCCTGTTCATGCTCTCGCTCGTGTGGCTCGCCGTCGCGTGGCTGCTGACCGACATCGGTGGCGCCGGCGTCGCCACCGAACAGATGGGTGCGGCCAACGGCGAGTTCCTCGCGCTGGGCGGCGGGCTCTACACGCCGCAGTTCATCATCTCCAGCGCCGTGAGCATCGCCTTCGGCGTGACGATGTTCCCACAGATAAACCAGCGGTTCTTCGCCGCCGGCTCCAAGACGGTCCTCAAGCGGACCTTCGCCCTGTGGCCGGTGCTCGTGCTCCTCCTCTTTGTCCCCGCGTTCATGCTTGGTGCGTGGGCCGTCGGCCTCGGCGTCGAGGTCCCACAGGGGAGCAACGTCGTCCCGGTCCTGCTGGGCGAGTTCGCGCCGACCTGGTTCGCCGCGCTGGTCATCGCCGGCGCGATGGCCGCGATGATGTCCTCCAGTGACTCCATGCTGCTGTCCGGGTCGTCGTACCTCACCCGGGACGTCTACCGGCCGCTGAAGCGCGCCCTCGGATCCGGCTCCAGCGACGCCGACGACGCCCGCGAGGCGCTGATCGCCCGCGTGGGCGTCGTCGTCTTCGCGACGCTCTCGTTCGTCGCCAGCCTCTACTCGCCCGGGACGCTCGTCCAGATCGGCGACACCGCATTCAGCGGGTTCGCGCAGCTCACCGTCCCCGTCGCGCTGGCGCTGTACTGGGATGGGACGACCCGCTACGGCATGTACGCCGGTGTCGTGGGCACGCAGGCGTTCTACGTCCTGCACGTCTTCCCCGTCGTCGAGACGCTCGCCGGACTGGCCGGTCTCTCGGTGGCGCTTCCGGGCACCTACATGGGCTGGACGCCCGGCGTCGTCGGTATCCTGCTGGGCCTCCTGCTGACCGTCGGCGTCTCGCTCGTCACCACCGCGGCCCCCGACGAGAACCGCAGCGTCTACCGCGTCGACGGCGTCGAGGCCGACTGACCGCGCCGTCGACCGCGTCCGGGCGCCGGTATCTGACCTCGCCGGGAGGTGAATATACAAGACCGTCCGGGCCCTACCGGGGTGTATGGAACTTCCAGAGAACGTCGGTGGAAACGACCGCCGGGCCCGCGCCGCGCTCGCGGCCCTCCTCACCGTCGCTGCGGTTCGAGCGTTCCGGAGCGGGAAGCGAAAGCGCGCCCTCCTCGTCGCCGGCGGCGCGCTCGTCGCGGGCTTCACCGCCGTCACGAAGCACTGTCCGGCCAACGCACGGCTCGGTATCGACACGGCCGAGGGCATCGCCGACATCGACATCGAGGACAGGAGCGACCTAGTGGCAGACAGCGACACTGCGAGCATCGACGAGACCGCGACCGACGACACGGAGACGGTGACAGTCGCCGTCGGTGGCGACGGCGAGACGGCGACCCAGCGGGGTCAGCTGACCTGTGCGTTCTGTGGCGAGCCCATCGTCCCGGGCCAGCGTCGCAGCCCCAACGCCCAGGGCGACATCGTCCACGACTCGTGTGAGTGAGCTGCTGGTGGCGGACCGGAGTCTGACGGTTTTTATAGCCGGCGAGCCGCTGTGGTAGTATGCAGACCCACATCGTCCCGGTCGGCTTCGACTACGACCGGCTCATCGCGCCGCTGGTCCGCGAGCGCCTCGGCGTCGACCGCGTCATCTTACTCGAGGGGGCGGTCGGGTCCGAGGCCAACGTCGAGTACTCGCGCAACCTCGCCGAGAAACTGGAGCAGGACTTCCGGAACCTGCTTGGCGCCGAGACCGAGCGGTTCGTCATCTCGGACGTGTACGACTACGACGACGCCTTCGAGCAGGCGTTCGAACTCATCAACGCCGAACTCGACGCCGGCAGCGAGGTCTGGGTCAACGTCTCGGCGATGCCCCGCACGGTCTCCTTTGCCTTCGCGACGGCCGCCCACTCCATCATGGTCGAGCGCGAGGGGGACCGCGACCGCATCCACACCTACTACACGGTCCCCGAGAAGTACCTTGAGACGGAACTCGCCGAGGAACTCCACAAGCAGATCGACCTGCTGGAGGACCTCCGGGAGTCCGGTGACAGCGACGTCGCGGACCGCGCCACCGACCGCCTCGAGACTGCCCGGGACCTGCTGGCGGAGTTCGACGAGCGCGGTACCACCATCGGCGCCAAGGAGATAGACGACTCGCACATCGTCGAACTCCCCGTCGCCTCCTTCTCGAACGTCAAGCCCTTCGAGGAGGTCATCCTCTTCACCCTCGGCGAGCACGACGAGTTCGAGTCCGTCTCCGAACTCGCCCAGCAACTCGCCCGGGACCTCGGCGAGGAGTACACCGATTCCTTCCGCTCGAAGGTCATCTACAACGTCGACCGCCTGGGGCCCGGCGGCAAGGGCTACATCGAGCAGGAGGAACACGGGAAATCGTACCGGACGCGCCTCTCGCGGATCGGCGAGCTGTGGGTCCGCGCGCACTCGGCCGACGAGCGCGACCACGACCTGCTGTAGCGGACGGGCGTTCTCGGCCGCGAGTCCCACGGGGAACGGTATCGTAACACGTTGTTACCGGCGTAACCTATCCGTTCGGCAGCCACGTGCAGGTCCCCTCCTCGTCCGGGGTACACAGGCGCTGTCTCGCCCAGTACGGTACAGGGACACTATCGTCGAAATTTGATATTTACAAAACCACTCTGGTGACAGTTCACACCCTGTGCTAGTTCCACATGCAGGTCCGGACGCACGCCGTCCGGGAGGGGGGAACAGATGAGCCGCGATTCGGGCGCCGTCGACCTCGCGACGGTCGCGATCGGCTTCGCGGCTATACTTCTCGTCGTCGGTTCGGCCACTATCGGCGGTGGTCTCGGAGTGAGTGGACTCTCCGAACCGTCGAATCAGGTCGACTCCGACCTCGCCGAACCGTCGAATCAGGTCGGTTCCGAAGACCGGAGCCCCAGCTCGCCGTGTCTCCCGGAGGAAGAACTCCTCGCGAAGTACGAGTGGACAGCGGTCGACGGCAGCTACGACTTCGTCCTCGACCGGGGCGACGACGTGGTGACTTTCGACGTCCAGACGTACTCCGACAACGAACCCGCAGAGGGCCCGACCAAAGTGGAGTGGGAATCCACGGTACCTGTCGACGTCGTCGTGGTCCAGGCTGGCGGGGGTAACCAGGCCGAGCAGGTCATCGAGAACGACCCCGCAACGACGTCCGGGACAGTCACCACGGAGAGGGGTATCAGCTTCCTCGCGTTCTGTACGAAACCGACTGAGACCGAGACCGAGACTGAAACCGAGACAGAAACGGAGACTGAAACCGAGACAGAAACGGAGACGGAGACGGAGACCGAGACGGAAACCGAGACCGAGACGGAAACCGAGACCGAGACCGAGACTGAGACGGAGACGGAGACCGAGACTGAAACCGAGACAGAAACGGAAACCGAGACCGAGACCGAGACTGAGACGGAGACGGAGACCGAGACTGAAACCGAGACTGAAACTGAGACAGAAACCGAGACCGAGACCGAGACTGAAACTGAGACAGAAACCGAGACCGAGACTGAGACGGAGACGGAGACCGAGACTGAAACCGAGACTGAAACTGAGACAGAAACCGAGACCGAGACCGAGACTGAAACTGAGACAGAAACCGAGACCGAGACGGAAACGGAGACGGAAACTGAGACGCAGACCACGACTACGACCGAGTCACCCGACTCGGAGACGGTCTACTGGCAGGTCGACTTCGGTCCGGGCGACCGGCCGCCGGATCCGCCGTATTACGCGACGAACGGGCTGGACCTGATGGCGGCGCTGGGCAACTCCGACGACGGCGTGACCCAGAACCCGTCGGTGTTGCGCCAGGAGCGGTCGGGCCAGCTGAAGAACGTCACCATCGAGGGGCGGTCGTTCACGTTCGACGACGCCGACGCCCCGACGCAGGTCAGCGTCGAGTTCACTGTCGCGGAGGGGGCCCCGGAGCGAGACCTCCACCTCGCGGTGTTCATCCTCCCGGGTCCGTTCGACTACGACGAAGTCGACGAGCAGGAGCTGTACGCCGTCGCGAACGGGACCTTCGCCGGTGGTGAGACCGGGACGCTGACGCTCAGTATCCCACAGCCGTCCGGACCCTTGGCATCTCTCGGCGAGTTCTCGCCGCTGCTGAACCTCGGGCTGAGTATGCTGGCAGTCGGGCTGGCCATCGTCGGCCGACGGCGACAGTACTGAACCGCGCTCACTTTTTTATCGACGCACTTCACCCTACCCCGTAGCCCCGGGTCCGCCGTGCTCGTTCAGAAACCGAAGTCGTTTAGCCCCCGGTTGGCCCATCTAGGGGTAGATGCCGCGTCGAGTACCCGCGCCGCCCGTTCTCGTACCAGTAGTAGGGGCCCCCTCGCCCCACTAACACCACCCGCTCGACGCCCGCACCGTTTTCGACCACCCACGCAGCCTTCAGATATGAGTGACACACAGGACCCACCGACGGAGGAATCGACCGCCGACCAGCACGCCCTCGACGGGGAGTACGACCCCAGCGAGGTCGAACCCAAGTGGCAGGACCACTGGGTCAACGCAGACACGTACGCCTACGACGGGGACGCCGACACCCGCTTTACCATCGACACGCCGCCGCCCACCGTGTCGGGGAACCTCCACATGGGCCACCTCTACCAGTTCACGCTGCAGGACTTCGTGGCCCGTTACCACCGGATGGCCGACGACACGGTCTACTTCCCCTTCGGCTACGACGACAACGGCATCGCCTCAGAGCGCCTGACCGAGCGCGAACTCGACATCCGCCACCAGGACTACCCGCGCCGGGAGTTCCAGGAGAAGTGCCGCGAGGTCTGTGCCGAGTACGAGGAGGAGTTCACCGAGGACGTCCAGTCGCTGGCCATCTCGGTCGACTGGGACAACACCTACAAGACCATCGAGCCGCGCGTCCAGCGCATCTCCCAGCTCTCCTTCCTCGACCTCTACGAGCAGGGCCGGGAGTACCGCCAGCGCGCGCCGACCATCTGGTGTCCCGACTGCGAGACGGCCATCTCGCAGGTCGAACAGGAAGACGAGGACAAGCACACCAAGTTCAACGACATCGCCTTCGACCTCGTCGAGGACGGCGATGGGCCGGTCGAGGACGAGACCTTTACCATCTCGACGACGCGCCCGGAACTCCTGCCGGCCTGCGTCTCGGTGTTCGTCCACCCCGACGACGACGAGAACCAGCACCTCGTCGGGGGCACCGCGAGGGTCCCCCTGTTCGGCCAGGAGGTCCCTATCATCGCCGACGAGCGCGTCGACATGGAGACCGGCAGCGGCATCGTCATGTGCTGTACCTTCGGCGACCAGAACGACATCGAGTGGTACCAGGCCCACGACCTGGACCTGCGCCTGGCTATCGACGAGTCGGCGACGATGACCGACCTGGCCGGCGACTACGAGGGGATGCACACCACCGAGGCCCGCGCGGCCATCATCGAGGACTTAGACGACGGGGGGTACCTGCTCGAGTCACGCGACCACGAGCACACGGTGCAGGTTCACGAGCGCTGCGGCGTCGAGGTCGAGTACCTCGTCACCGAGCAGTGGTACATCAAACTGCTCGACAAGAAGGCGGAATACCTCGAGGCCGGCCGCGAGATGGACTGGTTCCCCGAGAAGATGTACTCGCGCTACCAGCACTGGATCGAGGGCCTGGAGTGGGACTGGTGTATCTCTCGCCAGCGCGACTCGGGCATCCCTATCCCGGTCTGGTACTGCGAGGACTGCGGCGACCCCGTCCTCGCCGAACCCGAGCAGCTGCCCGCCGACCCGCTCTCTGACGACCCGCCGGTCGACGCCTGTCCCGAGTGCGGCCACGCCGAGTTCACGCCCGAGGAGGACGTCTTCGACACGTGGGCCACCTCGTCGCTGACGCCGCTGGTCAACGCTGGCTGGGATTGGCACGCCGACGGGTCGGCCGAGACAGCCGACCCGGTGGACGCCGACGGGTCGGCCGAGACAGCCGACTCGGTGGACGCCGACGGGTCGGCCGAGACAGCCGATCTGGTGGGCGTCGAGGCCGGCGAGTTCGAGATGTCGATGCCCGAACTCTACCCGTTCGACCTGCGCCCGCAGGGCCACGACATCATCTCCTTCTGGCTGTTCCACACCGTCGTCAAGTGCTACGAGCACACCGGCGAGGTCCCGTTCGAGAACGTGATGATAAACGGGATGGTCCTCGACGAGAACCGCGAGGCGATGTCCAAGTCGAAGGGCAACGTCATCCCGCCCAGCGAGGTGCTCGAGGAGTTCCCGGTCGACGCCGCCCGCTACTGGGCCGCCGGGACCTCCATCGGCGACGACTTCCCGTACAAGGAGGGCGACCTGGAGGCCGGCGAGCGCCTGCTCCAGAAGCTCTGGAACGCCTCGCGGCTGGTCGACCAGCTGACCCCCGCCGAGGTGCCGGCCGAACCCGACGACCTCTCGGCGGTCGACCGCTGGCTGCTGGCGGAACTCGACGAGACGGTCGACTCCGTGACGGCGAAGTTCGAGGACTACGCCTTCTCGAAGGCCCGCAACGAACTGCGGTCGTTCTTCTGGAACACCTACTGCGACGACTACCTCGAGATCGCCAAGCAGCGCCTGGCCGGCGGGAGCGAGGCGCGGAGCGCCTCGGAGCAATCGAGCGGTCGGGGACCGCGAGATAGCGACGCCTCGACCGAGTACACGCTGGTCCACGCCCACCGGACCTTCCTCAAACTGTTCGCCCCGTTCCTCCCGCACGTCACCGAGGAACTGTGGGTGCAGATCTACCACGAGGAGGGCTCGGTCCACACCACCGACTGGCCGACGCCGGGTGGCTACGAGGCCGACCTGGAGGCCGGCGAGACCGCGATGGAGGTCGTCTCCGCACTGCGCCGGTACAAGACCGAGCACGGCCTCCCGCTGAACGCGGACGTAGAGCACGTCGAGGTCTACGGCCACGTCGCGGGCTTCGAGCAAGCCATCGCCGAGGCGATGCACGTCGCGACGCTGGACGTCTTCGAGGACGCCCCGGACATCACCACCGAGATCAGCGACATCGACCTCGACTACTCCATCGTCGGCCCCGAGTTCGGCAGTGACGTGGGCGACATCGACGCCGCCATCGAGGCGGGCGACTACGAGATAGCCGGCGACACGCTCGTCGTCGCCGGCGGGGAGTTCGAACTCGACGACGAGATGTTCGCCGTCGAGGAATCGCGCACGTACTCCGGCGAGGGCGAGATGACCGAGACCGAGCGCGCCGTCGTCGTGGTCCGGTAAGCCGGTCGGCCGCGCTGGGCGTTCCGGGACCTCGATTCCGGCGACGGGTTCGGGATGCCCTCCAGCGCCGCGACGCACTCCGGACCAACGCTTACCCCGCTCCGGGCCGACACGGCACACGACCCTCGATGTCTAGACACACTTCCTCCGACGTGGTGGTCTGGGGCGCCACCGGATTCACCGGCCGACTCGCGGCCGAACACCTGGCGCGCGCGGGCGGCGACGACCTCTCGTGGACCGTCGCCGGGCGGTCGCCGTCGAAACTCGAGTCGCTCCGCGAGGACCTCGCCGACATCGACCCGGGGCTCGCGGACCGCGAGTACCTGGTCGGCGACGCGACCGACCGCGAGAGCCTGGCCGCCATCGCCGAGGAGACCGACGTCGTCTGTGCGGCCGTCGGGCCCTACGCCGAGTACGGAACGCCGATGGTCGAGGCCTGTCTGGACGCGGGGACCGACTACTGCGACCTCACCGGCGAACTCCAGTGGATGCGCGAGACCGTCGAGCGGTACCACGAGCGCGCCGTCGAGGACGGGACCCGCATCGTCCACGCCTGTGGGTTCGACTCCGTGCCCAGCGACCTCGGCACGCTGCTGGTCCAGACCCACGCGATGGAGACGTCCGGTGCCCCCTGTTCGACGGTCCGTGCCAACGTCGCGCTGGACGGGGGCGGCTTCAGCGGCGGCACGGCGGCCTCCATGGTCGACCTCTACGAGGTCCTGGAGGACGACCCGTCGCTGGCCGGGGCGCTCGCCGACCCCCACGCACTCGTCCCGGAGGGGCACCCGGACCCCCGGTCGGCGGTCCGTGGAGCCCTCCCCCAGTACGACCGCGAGGCCGGCACGTGGACGGCGCCCTTTTTCATGGCCAAGGTCAACGAGAAGGTGGTCCACCGCTCGAACGCCCTCCGTGGCTATCCGTGGGGTCGGAGTTTCGCCTACCACGAGAGCATGGTCACCGGCGACGGCCCCGCGGGGGCCGCCCTCGCCGGAGCGGTCACCGGCGGGCTGGTACTGCTGGACGGGATCATGTCCGTCGGGCCGCTCCGCCGGCAGCTCGAGCGCTACGTGCTCCCGGACCCGGGCGAGGGTCCGAGTCGGCAGGCCATCGAGCGCGGCGGCTTCGAGGTCCGGCTCCGGGGGACCGGCGCGGCGGCCGATGGGGGCGACGTGTTCACCGTCGAGGGGCGCATCGCCGCCAACCGGGACGCCTACGGCACCAGCGGCGTACTGATCGGTGAAGCCGCCCGGTGTCTGGCGAACGGGGCGGTCGACTCGCCGCTCGCTGGAGGCGTGTTGACCCCCGCGTCGGGCATCGGCCTCCCGCTGGTCGAGCGCCTCCGGGCGGCCGGGCTGACGATCTCCGTCGACGGATGGTGAGTGCTCGGCCCGCAGCCGGCCCCGTCCGATCAGGCCCCGTCTGACCGCCGTTTCAGCTTCTCGATGCGGGTCGCGAGCGCGAAAAAGGTCGCCAGCAGCGTCAGCACGACGGCCCAGCCGGCCGCCAGGTCGTGGGCCAGCACGGTGTGGTCGAACTGGCCGGCCGCCACGAGCGGCTCGCCCCGCAGCCAGGTGTGATGTGGACCGCCGAACACCGGAACGAAGTAGTCGACCACGTCGTTGACCCCGTACCAGAAGAGGGCGACGGCGACCGCCGGCACGCTGAACGACGCGTAGCGGTGGATGACAAAGGCCTCGACGGCCATCGCCATGTGCGAGAGGACGAGGAACCAGTAGAGCCACGCCGCGATGCCCTCCGGGCCGTTGATGACCAGTTGCACGAACGGCGTCCAGAGGCCGAGCTTGATACAGCCAAAGAAGGCCAGCGCGTGGAGCCACTCGGCGTCCCGACCGAGCTTCCAGGCGGCAAAGGAGAGTCCGATGAACAGCGTCGCCACCGGCGAGTCCGGGATCAGGGGGTAGGCCAGGGCCGGCGCGGCGCCGAGTTGCCCCTCGACCAGCGGCGCCGAGAGTTCCAGGGGCCGGCCGGCGTAGTACCAGAAGCCAAAGAGCGTCCCCAGCAGGTTGACGAGCGCGATGGGCCAGGCCAGCCGCAGGCCGACGTTCTCGACCCACTCCGGGAGCGGCGCGACGTAGCGGGGCAACCCTTCGGGGGGCGGGAGCGGCGCGTCGAAGACCCGGGCGACGGCGCCCTCGATGCGACCGCCGACGCTCTCCTCGGTAGCCATATCCGTGGCGTGGGGAGGCGAGATGAAAACGGTAGCGGTCGCGCGAACCGACCGCACCGGCGCCGCTCCCTGCTCAGGTCCGTATCTCGAAGCGGGCACCGCCGGCCTCGCTCTCGGTTATCGACAGCGTCCACCCGTGGCGCTCGACAACCGTCGAGACGATTGCCAGTCCGAGTCCGGTCCCCTCGAGGGCCGTCGTGTAGCCCGTCTCGAAGACCGCCTCGCGCTCGTCGGGCGGGATGCCTGGGCCGTCGTCGGCGACGAAGAACCCGCCGTCCTCGAGCGGGCCGACGGTGACGCTCGGGTCCGGCCCAGCGTGGTCGATGGCGTTGTCGATCAGGTTGTCGACCAGCCGCCCCAGTTCCGTCGAGTCGGCCTCGACTGTGGGGAGGTCGCCGACCGACAGCGTCGCCTCCCCGGTGGAGTGGCTGGCCCACGCCTGCTCGACCACGTCGGCCAGGTCGACCGGTTCCGGCGTCGGGTCCGCGTCCCCGTGGCGGGCGAACCGGCTGAGCTCGTCGGCGAGGGCCGCGATGCGCTCGTGACTCCGCTCGATTGCCGTCATGCGCTCCTCGTCGACGTCCTCGAGCAAGGCCGCGTTCGAACTGGCGACCTGCAGCGGCGACCGGATGTCGTGGGCGACTTCGGCGAGGAACTGCTCTAACCGCTCGGTGTGGCGCTCGAGGGACTGCTGGTAGTGCTTCCGGTCGCTGATGTCGACGGTCACGCCGATGAGTCCCAGCACCTCGCCGTCCTCGTCGCGCCAGGGCACCTTCGAGGTGAGGACCCACTCGTCGTAGCGCCGCCGGTCGTCGACGACGCTCTGGTCGTAGTTGTCGTTGAGGTACTCGGAACTGTAGTTGTCGTCCACGCCCTCGACCTTCTGTTCTTCCTTGTGGACGATGGCCTCGCCGGCTTCGATGACGCGCACGTCGTCGCGAAACGTCTCCTCGCCGTGTGTGCCGTGGTACAGCTCCGCGTCGGTCTTGCCGATCATCTCGTCGGTGTCCCGGACGTACGCGTCGCTCACCCGGACGTGACGGCCCTCGCGGTCCTTGACGTAGACGTGGTGGGGGATCTGTGCGAAGATGCTGTCCAGCAGGCTGCTCTTGCGGGCCAGTTCGCGCTCGCTGCGCGCGTGGTCGACGGCGTTCTGGATGCGGTTCGACAGCATCTCGAAGGTCTCGCTGTCCCCGCTCTTCTGGACGTAGTCGGTGACGCCGGCCGAGATGGCCTCGCTCGCGACGGCCTCGCTGCCCCGCCCGGTAAAGAGGATGAAGGGGACGTCGGGGTCGACCTCCCGGACCCGCCGCAGGAGGTCGATGCCGTTCAGCGGCCGCATGTTGTAGTCAGAGACGACGCAGTCGACCGTCGCCGTCTCCAGTCGGTCGAGGACCTCGAGCGGGTCCGCGAGGGTCGTGATCGTCACGTCGTCGGCGTGGCGGGCCAGCAGCTCCGCCGAGAGGTCCAGGAACTCGCGGTCGTCGTCGACGAGGACGACCTGCGCGGTCGGTGGCGGTTCGAACTGGTCCCGCGAAAGCGCCATTACTCGAAGTAGCGCGGTTCGTTCATAAAAAATCATCCCATCGCCTCTCACGACTGAACGCCCGATGCAACCGGTCGGGCGCACGAATAGGCCGACAGCGCCACAGCCTCGGCGGCGTGTGTGAACCGCCAAGGACACGGGTTAAGTAAATCCAGTCCCAACCTGCACTCAATGACCGAAGCTACCGACCTGGAGGACCTCCGCCGCGGCACCGAACTCGTCAAGCGCGGCTTCGCGAAGATGCAGAAGGGCGGCGTCATCATGGACGTCGTCACGCCAGAGCAGGCCCGTATCGCCGAGGACGTCGGTGCAGTGGCGGTCATGAACCTCGAAGCGGTCCCGGCCGACATCCGCAAGCGCGGTGGCGTCGCCCGGATGGCCGACCCCGCCTCCCTGCAGGCGGTCATCGACGAGGTCTCCATCCCGGTGATGGGCAAGGCTCGCATCGGCCACGTGAAAGAGGCCGAGATTCTGGAGGCCGCCGGGGCCGATATGTTAGACGAGAGCGAGGTCCTGACGCCGGCCGACGACCGCTACCACATCGACAAGCGCGAGTTCACCGCGCCGTTCGTCTGTGGGGCCCGCAACCTCCAGGAGGCCCTGCGGCGCATCGACGAGGGCGCGGCGATGATTCGCACGAAGGGCGAGGCCGGCACCGGCGACGTCAACCAGGCCGTCCACCACCAGCGCAACATCAAGGGCGCGATCCGCAAACTCGAGGGCATGAACCACGAGGAACGCGAGAAGTGGGCCCGCGAGCACGAGGCTCCCGCCGACCTCGTCCACGAGACCGCCGAGATGGGCCGCCTGCCGGTCGTCAACTTCGCCGCGGGGGGTATCGCCACGCCCGCCGACGCCGCCCTGATGATGCATCACGGCTGTGACGGCATCTTCGTCGGCTCCGGTATCTTCGGCGCCGAGGACCCCGAGGCGATGGGCCGTGCCGTCGTCGAGGCCGTCAACAACTGGGACGACCCCGAGACGCTCGCCGAGATCAGCACGAACGTCGGCAAGGGGATGAAAGGCGACGCCAACGTCGACCTGCCGGACGAAGAGAAGATGCAGGGCCGGGGCGTATAGGCCCGTATGGACCCTCCCGCCGAGACCGACCGTGACGCGGCGACCATCGTGGACGAACTCGACCAGCCACTACTGCTGTTCGACGGCGTCTGCAACCTCTGTAACGGGTTCGTCCGCTTCGTCGTGCAGTTCGACGACGCCGGTGAGTTCCTGTTTGCCCCGCTGCAGTCGGACGTGGGCCAGGAGCTGTCCCGGCGCCACGGTCTCGAGACCGAGGACTTCGACACCGTGGTCCTCGTCGAAGACGGCCAGGTGTACAAGAAGTCCGAAGCCGTCCTCCGGGTCAGCCGCCGCCTCGATGGCCCCTGGCCCCTGCTGTCGGCCTTCTCTGTGGTCCCGACCAGGGTCAGCGACCGGGTGTACGACCTCGTCGCGGAGAACCGCTATCGCGTGTTCGGCAAGAAAGACGCCTGTCCGGTGCCCGAGCCGGAGATTCGCGACCGCTTTGCGAACCGGACGTTCGAGTGAGACCGCTTCTCTCGTCTACTGAGAAGACAACACACAAGACAACCGCCCCCTAGCGACAGCGTATGCAGCAGTCAGCGGTCGCCAGAGTCACACAGCAGGCTCTCGACCTGGTGGAACGGCTGACCACTACCGAGGGCCGCTTTGCCGTCAGCGTCGGCCTTCTCCTGTTGACTGCCCTCCTCGCACTCCTCGTGCTGCCGTTCGTCGTCAGGCAGATCAATCGGATCATCGCCTCGCGGTATATGACCGGCCACGTCGCCGACACGGCGGACGCGGTCGGCAAGTACGTACCGACCTCGTTTTCGAGCCTTCTCCTCCGGATCACGCAACTGAGTGTGCTGGTCGTCGCCAGCCTCGGGTTGCTGGTCGTCTGGGGACTCTTCGAGTGGGCCGTGACGCTCGGTGACTTCTTCGTCTCTGCGGTCCCGGACCTTCTCAAGGGCGGTCTCACGCTGTTCCTCGTCGTCCTGGGGTTCGCGGTCTCCGAACAGCTCAAGACGACCGTCGACCGCCTCGGCGACGGTTCCAACCGAATCACGCAACACCAGGAGGAGATCATCCTCCGGGTCGGCCAGGTCGCTATCGTCGTGACGGTGGTGGCGAGCGCGCTGACGCTGTGGGGCGTCAACCTCAGTGGCCTCCTGGTCGGGGCCGGCTTCCTCGGCATCGTCGTCGGGATGGCCGCTCGCCAGACCCTCGGGGCAGGCATCGCCGGGTTCGTGCTGATGTTCTCCCGGCCGTTCACCATCGGCGACTGGGTCCAGATCGGCGAGAGCGAGGGCATCGTCACGGACATCACCATCTTCAACACGCGCGTCGAGAACTTCGATGGCGAGTTCGTCGTCATTCCGAACGACCGGGTGGCCGACCAGGCCATCACCAACCGCAGTCAGAAGGGACTTCTGCGGTTGACGCTCGACGTCGGCGTCGACTACGACACCGACATCGAGTGGGCCGAGGAGGTCGCCCACGAGGCGATGGTCGATGTGGACCACGTCGTCGACTCGCCCCCGCCCCAGGTCGTCCCCAAGCAGTTCGGTGACTCGGCGATCGTCATGGAACTGCGCTTCTGGATCGACCACCCGACGCCACCGCGGAAGTGGCGGGCCGTCTCGTCGGTCGTCAGGGAGATCAAGACGTGCTTCGACGGCGAGGGCATCACGATTCCGTTCCCACAGCGCACCCTGTCGGGGCGCGACGACGGCCTCGACGCGCGAATCGCGACCGGGGAGGAGCGTGTCGTCGCCGACGGCGACGGCGACTAGTCGAACAGGCCGTCCAGGAGGAGGCCCAGGCCGGCCGACCAGCACCCGACGAGCAGCGCGTAGGTCCCGAGCTGGAAGAGTGCCGCGTGCCCGGTGCCGACCACCGGCGTGGCGTACAACGCCCGAGTGGCCGCTTCGAGACCAGCCAGCGGCGAGCTCGCCGACGCGAGGAGACCGGCGAGCGTGCCGACGACGAGTGGCAGCGTGACGACGACGGCGACGAGCCCCGCCTGCTGGGCCACGGCGCCCACTCGTGCGGGACTGATGGGGGGTCGCCGACCGCGCGTGGGCTGCCGCTGTGACATGTCATAACGACACACGCCCTGGAATGATAAATCCCCGACATGCTCGCGTCTGTGTGCTCGGTCGACACCGGCCCGGACCAACGGTCGTCCCCGGCGCACGGGTCTACGATGTCCGTGGCCGCACAACCGCCGCACACGGGGGCTGTCACCCACCTGCAGGCCACTGTCGAAACTACTATCCCCGGTCGGACGTACGGGTGGGTATGAGCACACCGCCGGGGGAGTATTACACCGACGAACGCTGGCAGAACTGGATCGAACGCATCGACGAGGAGGACGTCGACCCCGAGGACGAGGACTCCGCGCGCCTCCTGTTGAACCTCCAGGACGACGCTGCCATCGCCGTCGCGAAGATACTCACCGACTACGAGGACGGGACGATAGACGAAGAGACGACCCTCGGCGAACTCGCCGACGTCCGCGAGATCGTTCTCTCGGAGATCGATATCGACGACGAGGAGAAACTGATGCTCATCGACGGCGTCCAGACCTCGCTGGTCTGTGTCTTCTACGCCGCCGAGGAGTACGTCGCCGAGGGCGTGACCGACGATGCGACTATCGCCGAGTACGTCCAGGCCGCGGCCGACGCCGAGGCCGAAGACGACCTCGACGCCGCACTGGGCTACTGCGTCCAGGCCGGCACCCGCATCATCGACGGCGACGACCTGGCGATGGACGTCGCCGAGAACATCGACTACGGCCTCGTCTCCGAGTGGGTCAACGGCCTCGACAGCCTCCAGACGGCGCTCTCGGACCCGGAAGTCGTCGAGGCGGACGACGAGGACTGACCCGGCGACGACATTTCTGATACTGGGGTGGATACCTTTTTACCGCGGACTCCGTAAGCCGTGTGCATGGGTTTGGTGGGTGACGAGCGCGGACAGTCCGTCCAGATAGGGGCGGTCTTGCTCTTTGCCGTCCTCATCGTCTCTTTTTCCGGCTATCAGGCGTTCGTCGTGCCGAATCAAAACCGGCAGGTTGAGTTCAACCATTTCACCCAGACGCAAGCCGAGATGGAAGACCTCCGGAATGGGGTCATCGAGGCCGGACAGACGGGCCGAACTGTTCCCGTCGATGTCCGCCTCGGTACTGAGTATCCAGCACGACTCATAGCCGCGCAGCCAGCGGGTTCAGACGGCACGTTACGAACAGCGACTATCGGAGATTCGACGAACGAAATCGAACTACGACGTACCGACGCGGATATCACTGATATCTGTGGTATAGATTCGCCGACGACGCGGACAGCAACGTACCGTCCAGGGTACTCCTATCTCGACTCCGTCGGCAATATCTCGTACGAGAACACGGTCGTTTACACCAGCGGAGCGTTCAGCGGTCAGTCGTTCCAGGCTGAACAGCAGCTGGTGGACGGCGATACGATACATCTGTACCCCCTAGTTGGAGAGTTCGACGAAGGCGGGCGTGGTACTGCAACGGTCACACTGAAGGGAGGCGTGACCGGCGTCAACAGCTCTGTTAGTGGCGAGTTCGATCTTATTCTCCCGACCCGACTGTCGGCAGGTCAGTGGGAAGACCTTCTCGATGACGAAGGTCTCGACGTGGCACCCGTGGGTGGCGACCGGCAGGCCGTCGAGATCACGTTCCCCGCCGGCACGACCTACGAGATACGCTGTTCGCCTGCCGGTGCAGGGGAAGCGCCTGGCAACGAACCGACTACCGGCGGAGACTCGGACAGTCTCAACCCCAATTTTGGAAACGATGTTGTCCTCGAGGACGTCAGCAGCCCCGGCGACCCCAACGTAGTCGAACTCCAGCTTCGGAATACGAACGAGAACGACTATCAGAACATCACGTCGGTCAGATTCCCATTCTATTCGGCCTCTGCCCAAAGCGGTTCCGGTGTGACATTGCCCGAGAGCATGAAGTTCGGCGGTACAGTCGCCGAGCGGGTTGGTGGGCTAGAGCCGGTCGACATCAAATTCCAGCCGGGCGAAACCCGTACGATAACCGTCGAGTTCTACTGCAATGCCGACGGTACCGGTGAGTACGACGTCCGAGACGGCGACTTTTTTGTCTGGAACGCGTTCTTCGGCGCTGATAAGGACCGGACCTACTTCGCAGCCATCGACGATGCGGGATCGAGTGGTTCCAGTCGTTGTAGTGGTGGCAATCAGGCACCGACCGCCAGTTTCACCGCGGAACCGGACCCGGCCAATGTCGACCAGTCGATTACGCTCGACGCGGGCGATTCGAGTGATCCGGACGGTTCGATTGTCAGCTACGAGTGGGACACCGACGACGACGGGGCGTACGACGACCTTTCGGGCGAGTCCGTCTCGACTAGTTACAGTTCCTCCGGCGACAAGCCCATCTCGCTCAGAGTGACCGACAACGATGGGGCGACAGGGACGGCGAGTCAGACGGTGACCGTCGGGAGCGGTGGCGGTGGTTCGGCCTCACCATCGGTGACCGACGCAGACGGTTATCCGGGCGACGGTAACAAGTACCAGGTCGACTACAGCGCGACTGATTCCGACGGCGATCTCTCGGAGGTGTCTGTAATTCTCGAGGACAGTAGCGGAACTGACATCGACGTGGTCGAAGTCCTGTCTCCGAGTGATCCACAGACGGGCAGTGTCTCAGGGACAGTAAGCGTCAAAGATACTGGGTCCAACTCACCTGCACAGGTCCGAGTGATCGCACGGGACGCGGCCGGCAACGAAGACAGTCAAGTCGACACAGACATCGAGAATCAGAACTAATACAGAGTATCTCACCTCATCACAGTATTTACTGATACGAATTGTTGCGCCGCTGAATATTGTAGCGCGATAGCGCTCCGTTCTCGGACGCTGTAATCGCACGCATCTATCTTCCCGACAGTCCACAGTGGTAGAGTCAGCATGTGGCGTGGACGTGCGCAATCGGAGTTGATCGGGATGCTACTGTTGACTGCAGTCGTCGTTCTCGGTGCCGCATCCACGTCTATCGAAACGGAACGGAGGACGCCTCGACCTACGACGAGACGGCTTCGGGTACCGTTTCGCTCAGTGCGAAGACCATCACATACTCACCTGAGGGTGGTGAGTCGAGTGGGGACACGGCAACTGTCAACGTTGACGCAACTCCGGGCAACAACGCGGGTGGTGAGTACACAGTCACATTCACCGGCGCTGATGGTAGTTCCACAACGGATACGTTCAATGTGAACTGATTCTGGGGCTCGTCGTCCCCGCTCGTTCCATCCTATTTGACTGTTCTTGTGTGCTGTCGCCGTCAACACTTGACCTGACAGCGGTAGAGTGTGATGTGAGTAAAATTTCCAGTGAAAATCAATGCTCCCGCCTCGAAATAGGATTCATTGCTTAGGCTCGATGGTTGGCTTACCTCAAGGCCTACAGCGTGTCATAGAACGGTTCGCAAACCCTGTCGCGTCCAGCAAGGAACGCTCAGTACAGTAGGTGTCTCTTGCGCGCTCTTTCTCTCGGTCGGGCGAAACGGATTCATGGCAAATGTAATCCACTCGCTCCTCTCTATCGCCCCGTTTGTCGGCTTCAATCTCTGGTGATTTGATCAACTGCGACAGTTGCACCCGCGGCCGCAGGATATACAATGCTGTCAACGAACCGACGATGCCCGTAATCCTCCTCACCATCCCGGGAAATCCGAAGGATCGTTCGGACATTAGGGGCCATCTCGTGGACCATCTCAGCGGCAGAGATGTTCACACGGGTGTCATTTGTGAGGGCAGCAAAGACATCGGCGGTGGCCAGATCAGTTTGCTCGAGGATGTCGGGGTCCGTTCCATCACCTTCGATTACCTGGCTGACCTTTGGCGACACCTGCTCGCACTTCTCGGGGTCCAATTCAACGATAGTGACCGTGTTCTGCACCTCACTGAGTTGTTCTGCAACGCGGCGGCCAACGCGACCAGCTCCGACGATGATAACGTTTCTTACCATTGTTCTAACCGCATCTGAGAATAGGTCAAGAAGTGTGTTAAGTATTGGCGCAGATCAGCTGGGACAAGCAAGGCAGATGATCGATACGCAGACACATTGAGCGTCTATTTCGTTCTATCTGGGTCGAAATCAAATCCCTGTGAACGTTTCTATGACAGGCTCTCAAGGCCTATGAAAAACTATTTCGACGACCGTCGAACTAACAGTCGACAAACCCTTAAGCGGCCGCAGTGACCCTCCAGGTATGACTGCCGTCGGCATCGACGCGATAGAGATCTGGACCGGCAAACTCAAACTCGACCTCGCCGAGACGTTCGCGCCCGCGCAAGGCGACGACCCCGAGAAGTACACCAAGGGCCTGGGACTGCACGCCTCCTCGTTCCCGGACGTCTACGAGGACATCGTCACGATGGGGGCCAACGCCGCCTATCGACTGATGGAGCGCAAGGGGCTCTCGCCCGAGGACATCGGCCGCATCGACGTGGCCACGGAGAGCTCCTTCGACAACTCGAAGCCCGTCTCCACGTACGTCGCGGGCTGTCTCGAGCAGGTCTACGACGGCGACTTCCACCACGCCAACAAGGGCGAGCGCAAGTTCGCGTGCATCTCGGGGACACAGAGCCTCGACGACGCGTACAACTGGATTCGCGCCGGACGCAACCGCGGCCGGGCGGCCATCGTCATCGCCACCGACACCGCGCTCTACGCCCGCGACGACCCCGGCGAAGCGACGCAGGGGGCCGGTGCCGTGGCGATGCTCGTCGCCGAGGACCCGGGTCTGGTCGAACTCTCGGCCGAGCAGGGCTTTGGCAGCGCCGACGAGACGGACTTCCTCAAGCCAAACCAGCAGTTCCCCTCCGTCGACGGCAAGCGCTCGGTGAACGTCTACCTGGCTCGCATGCGCGAAGCGCTCGACGACTACGCCTCGGTGGCCGGCGACATCCACCCCGAGGACTACCCGCTCATCCCGTTTCACACCCCCTTCCCGGGGATGGTCCGGAAGGCCGCGGCGCTGGGGTATCGCCACATCGTCCGCGGGACCGACGTCGAGGACCTGCTCGCCGAGGAGATCGGCCATCAGCCGATGCCCGCGGACTTCGAGACCGACGACGAGTGGCACGCCGCCATCAGGGAGTACACGGACGCGCTGACCGAGACCGAGCGCTACCGTGACTGGTACGCCGACACCATCGAACCGACGCTCGACATCGCGCGCCACGTCGGCAACTGGTACACCGGTTCGGTCCACCTCGCACGTGCCTCCGGGCTCAAGCACGCCCGCGAGCACGGTCGCGACCTGGACGACCAGCAACTGCTCGTGGCCTCCTACGGCTCGGGTGCCCAGGCCGAGGTCCACGCCGAGCGCGTGGTCCCCGGCTGGGAGCAGGAGATCGCCTAGCTGAACGTCGACGAGCAGATCCGCAACCGGCACGACCTCACCTTCGCGGAGTACGAGGAGGTCCACGACGTCCACAACCACGAGCAGGAATCCGACGCCGAGGAGTTCACCGCCCCCGAACAGGAGTTCGTCTTCGACGGCTGGGGCCGCATGGGCGAGCGCAAGTACCGCTTCGTCGAGTGACGCGGTCCGGGCGTCCCAGGTTCGGCCTGGCCCACGACGCCCGAATCACGGTTCTCGGTCACGGCTGCCTCACGAGGCGCGCGTACCCAGCGGTCGTCGACCGACCGCTGCCCCACTCGAATCGCGAACGCGCCTGTTTCAGGGCAGCGAGCGGAGTCCCGACAGCAGGTCCTCGAGGTCGACGTCCGTGACCGCGAGCGAGAAGTCGTCGATGCGGGCGAGGTCCTCGGCGTGGTCCCAGACCGCGTCGCCGTCGAGGCCGTGCAGGATCACGGCGTTGGGGGTCGGCGAGACCACGCGAAGCGCGACCAGCGGCGATTCGCCGCGGGTGACGTTCGTGAACACGAGCGCCCGGTTGGTCGACTGGCCGTAGAGCTGGTAGAACTCGTCGGAGGAGAGCGTGGTGATGGCCGCGATGGAGTTGATGACGGTGTGGCCCGCCACGGTGTCCTGGCCGCCACGGGAGAGTTCCTCGGCGCCGATGGCGTCGTACACCCGGTCGACGCCGACGTTGGCAGGGTACTCCCGGAGGTCGTGGACGACGTCGCTGTCGAACCCGGCCGAGAGGACGCGAGCGTGCTGGCGGATGTGCTCGCCGCCGCGTCGTTCGTCGATGTCGAGCAGCCCCCCGACCAGTCGGCGGACGATGCCGATACCGGGGTTGTCGCGCCGCCCGCTCTCGTAGTCGGAGATGACCGACGGCGAGACGCCGATGTGGTCGGCCAGCTCGGTCTGTGGCACCTCGAAGTCCGTGCGCCACTTCCTGAGTGTCGCGCCGGGGTCGTCGCTCAGTGCGACCTCACCGGCCATCTTCTCGGCGAGCTGGGCTCGCGTTCCCCGGGCCATTGGGTCGAAGGGTTGGGAGTCTGGAACTAAAGCGTATCGGAACGGCGGCCGCTCGGGGGCTCAGGTCGCCGAGAGCGTCGCCTCGACGACGACGTTTCCGGTCGGTTCGTGGACGACGGCCACCTCGATTGGGTCGCCCGGTGCTATCGTCCCGCCCCCGCCGTTCAGCTGGACGGCGATGGCCGTGCCGGCGACCCAGCGCCGGCCGCCGTCGGCGATGACGCCGCCGACGCAGTTGTCGTAGACGATGTTGTGGTCATCGTCGACGACGTGGCGGTCCTGGAGCTGTGTCCCGGCCACGGGCACGCCGCGGATGCGTGCGCTCGCGCCCCGGGCCGGCAGGCTGACGACGAGTGAGATGGCCGCGGGCGCTATGGGGTCGCCCCCCTCGTGGACGACCCGGACGGCGTTCTCGCCACAGCCGGCCGACGGTCCGGTCTGGAAGGTGGCTGTCGAGTGGCTGACCGACGGCCCAGGGGCCAGCGCTCCGACGTCGAGGCCGCCGACGGCCCCACCGACGACGGCGACGAGAGCGACCGTGAGACCGACCAGCAGGACGACGCCGACGACGGCCGTGGTCGCGCGGTCGTCCGGTCCTGAATGCTGTGTGCCGGACACACGACGCCCTGGTTCCGTCCTCGTATAAAAACGGTCGCCCGCCGGTCACTCGGCCAGCGCGGCGCCGCCGACGGCACCGAGGCTCCCGAACACCACCGGGTACACGATGCCGGCGAACACCACGGCCGCAAGCAGCGTCGGCGACCCGCCGCTGCCCTCCCCGACGCTGACGGTGAACAGGACGGCGCCGACGAGCGTGGCCGGGAGGTAGCCCAGCGTGACGGTGGGGCCGTACCGCAGGGCATCGGCGGCGTCTGTCGCGCCGCCGAGTCGGGCGGTGGCCAGTCCCGCGGCGGTCAGCAGCGCCGGGGGTATCACGTACAGCAGCGCCGACAGCGCCTCGGACTCGGCGATGAAGTTCACCGCGTCGGTGCCACCCAGCAACGGGACGTCGACGGTGATGGTCGTCGTGACGAACTGCGCGTTGAAGAGTATCCAGCCGACGATCTTCCACGACGCGTTCTCGTCCCCGAAGGCTTCGGCCAGACCGGTCAGCAGTGAGTCCCGGACCGTCGAGATGGTGAGGGCGTAGACGAACACGTACGCGAGGACGAACGCCACGAGCCCGGCGACGGCGCCGGCCGCGAGGCTACGGCGGGGTTCGTTCATAACACGTCGGTCGAGTCGTGCCGGGAGAAAATGTCTTCTGGCCGGCGTGGAACGCGGTGGCGACGGCACGAACCGCAGACTCCGCAACAACTAACCCCGCCACGCACCTGCGTCCCGGTAATGGACTGGACGGAGAAGTACCGCCCGACGACGCTGTCGGAGGTCCGCGGCAACGACAAGGCCCGGGACGCCTTCGAGGACTGGGCCCGGACGTGGGACGACCACCGCAAGGCCGTCGTCCTCCACGGGGCGCCGGGCGTGGGCAAGACGTCGGCCGCCCACGCGCTCGCCAACGACATGGGCTGGCCCACCATCGAGCTCAACGCCAGCGACTCCCGGACGAAAGACGTCATCGAGCGGGTCGCCGGCGAGGCCGCGAAGTCGGGGACGCTCACCGCGGGCGGGGGCGGGCGCCGCCTGGTCATCATGGACGAGGCCGACAACATCCACGGGAACGCCGACCGCGGCGGGTCCCGTGCCGTGACGGCGCTGGTCAAGGAGGCCAGCCAGCCGATGGTCCTCATCGCCAACGAGTTCTACGACATGTCCAACGGCCTCCGGAACGCCTGCCGGGACATCGAGTTCCGCGACGTCTCGCCGCGCTCTATCGTCCCCGTCCTCCGGGACATCTGCCGGAAGGAAGACGTCGAGTACGAGTCCGACGCGCTCGAGCAACTCGCCGAGCAGAACGCCGGCGACCTGCGCGGGGCAATCAAGGACCTCCAGGCCATCGCCGAGACGGCCGAGCGTCTCACCGCCGACGACGTGGTGACCGGCGAGCGCGACACCACCGAGGGCATCTTCGAGTACTTGGACGTCGTCCTGAAGGAGGCCGACGCCGAGACGGCCCTGAAGGCGAGCTACGACGTCGACGAGACGCCCGACGACCTCATCAACTGGATCGAGGACAACATGCCAAAGGACTACGAGGGCGCCGAACTCGCCCGTGCCTACGCCGCCCTCTCGAATGCCGACCAGTGGCTCGGGCGGGTCCGGGAGACCCAGAACTACTCGTTCTGGCGCTACGCGGGCGACGCGATGACCGCGGGGGTCGCCGCCGCCCGCGACGGGACCAAGGGCGGGTGGACCCGGTACGGTCCGCCGAGCTACTGGTCGAAGCTCGGCCGGTCGAAGGGGACGCGCAACACCCGCGACTACGTCGCCCAGCAGATCGCCGTCGTCGACGGCGTCTCGATGCGGACCGCCCGCCGGGAGATTCTCCCCTTCCTCTCGACGATGACCCACCACTGCCGCAACCGGGAGCTGACGGTGGCGATGGCCGCCGCCTACGATCTGGAGGCCGAACACGTCGCCTACGTCACCGGATCGGGCAAGGACACCAACAAGGTCCAGTCCATCGTCGAGGACGCCGAGGCGCGAAAGGAGGACGCGGCCGTCGAGCACTCCGGGGGCGCCTTCGAGGGCGCGACCGCGGCGGGACCGGCCGACGACGAGGCCGGCGACGAGGCGGCCGGAGCCGCGGAGGACGCCGCCGGCGACCAGCAGGCGACGCTCCTCGGCGACAGCGACGACGACGGCGACGAGCCGGCCGCGGACGAGGCCGCGGACGACGCGGACGCCGACGACGACCAGCAGTCCGGCCTCTCGGATTTCATGTGACCGGTCGTCAGGTCTGTCGCTTCCCGCCGAGGCCGGGGAGTGCGGTCCGGGTCTCGACGCCGTTCATCAGGACGGACGCGGAGATGACAAGCACCAGGTAAAACAGCGCCGCGAGCACGTACAACTCGGTGTAGCGGAACGTCTCGTTGGCGATGGACTCGGCCTGGAAGAACAGCTCGCGGACCGTGATGAACGCCGCGAGCGAGGAGTACTTGATGAGATAGACCAGCTCGTTCGACCAGCTGGGGATGGCGTAGCGCAGGCCCTGCGGGAGGACGACGTAGCGGATGCCCTGCACCTTCGAGAGACCGATCGAGCGAGCGGCGGTCAGCTGGCCGACGTCGACCGACTCCAGGGCCGACCGGATGTACTCGGCCTGGTAGGCCGCGCTGTTGAGCGTGAAGCCGATGATGGCCACCCAGGCTGCGGTCCCGGGGACGTATCCGACGCCGACGCCGGGCACCTCCCGGATGATCTGCGTCAGCGGCAGGCCGAAGTACAGCACGAACAGCTGGGCCAGCAGCGGCGTCCCGCGGATGAGCTCGGTGTACGACAGCGAGACCCACCGCAGCCCGCGCCCGCCGTAGACCCGCGCGACCGACAGTGGCACCGCGAGGACGAACCCGAGCGCGATGCCGCCGACGGTGAGGACGATGGTGAGCCACGCGCCGCGACCGAGCGCCGGCAGTGAGGGAATCGCCCCGACGACGAAGGACAACAGCCCGGCAAAGAACTCGAACGGGGCGCCCAGCAGGCCCAGCGAGGCCGCGACCGAGAGCAGCGTCTCCCGTGCGGCCTCGAACGGTCCGACCGGGAAGAACGACTGCTCTCTGGGCACCGCCAGCCCGGCGGGAAGCAGGAAGTCGTTGGTCCAGCGGGCGAGTAGCCACCCCCAGAACGCCGCGAGGCCGAGGAGCGCCCAGGGCTGGTCGGTGTCGACGGTGACGGTGGTCCGGACCTCGTCGGCGACGGACGGCTCGTCGGTGCTCATTGGTTGTTCTCTGCCTGCAGGCCGGTGAGGAAGGTCCTCGTCCGGTCGTGTTCGGGGCGTTCGAACAGCTGCTCTGGCGGGCCGGACTCGACGACGGTGCCGCTGTCGAGGAAGTGGATGTCGTCGGCCGCCGAGCGGGCGAATCCCATCTCGTGGCTGACGACCAGCATCGTCATCCCGCCCGCCACCAGGTCACGCATCACCTCGACGACCTCGCCGACGAGTTCCGGGTCCAGCGCGCTGGTCGGTTCGTCGAACAGCATCAGTTTGGGTTCCATCGCGAGCGCGCGGGCGATCCCGACGCGCTGCTGTTGGCCCCCGGAGAGCTCGGCCGGATACGAGTCCGCCTGTGGGGCCAGTCCGACCTGGTCTAGGTGTTCCATCGCTCGCTCCCGGGCCTCGGCCTCCGGGACGCCGAGCACCCGCTTCAGCCCCAGCGTGATGTTCTCGACGGCGGTGAGGTGTGCAAAGAGGTTGAAGTCCTGGAACACCATCCCGACGTCCTGGCGCAACTCGTTGACGTCGGTCTCGGGGCCGTAGACCGGCGTCCCGTCGAGCCAGACGTCACCGCTGTCGATCTCGGTCAGTCGGTTGATACAGCGCAGCATCGTCGACTTGCCGCTGCCGCTGGGACCCATGAGGACGTCGACGTCCCCCCGGTCCATCTCGAAGCTGACGCCTTTCAGTACCTCCTCGTCGCCGTAGGACTTGTGTACGTCCTCCACGCGTAGCAGTGTCATCTGTTCTCACCCGAGGGGATCGCGTAGTAGTCGGACAGCCGGTCCAGGCCGCGGTTCGTCGCGAACGTCAGCACGAAGTAGATGGCGCTGATGGCGAGAAAGACCTCCAGGACGGCCGTCGACCGACCGCTCTGGGTGAACAGGTCGTTCCCCCTGGTCAGCAGTTCGGCCAGGCCGATGGCGAAGGCGATGCTCGTGTCTTTCAGGACGATGGTGAACTCGTTTTGAAAGCCCGGCATGCTCCGGCGCAGCGCCTGTGGCACGACGACGTACCGGATTGCCTCGAACCGGCTCAGGCCGACCGAGCGGGCCGCCTCCATCTGGCCCTCGTCGACGCTCTGGAGCGCCCCACGGAAGATCTGTGACTGGTAGGCCGCGCTCCGCAGGCCCAGTCCGACCGTCGCCGTGATAAACGCCGACTTCGAGATGGAGACGACGAAAAAGAGCACGAGCATGATGACGACGATGGGCGTCCCGCGGAGGACGACGCCGCCCGTGCTCACCACGCGCGCCAGGATGCCGTCGCCGTATACCTCGATGGCCCCCGCGGGGAACCCGGTGAGGAAGCCGAGCAACAGACTGGTCAGGGTCAGGCCGACGGTGATGCCGGCGCCGGCCAGCAGGTAGTCTACGTTCGCGAAGACGAACGCCCAGTCGCCAGCCTGGAGCATGGCGCTACTGCCCGAACCACTTGCCGGCCAGTTCCTGGTACGTGCCGTCCTCGCGGACCGTCGCCAGCCCCTCGTTGAGGGCGGTCTGGCGGTCCGTGTCTCCGTCCCGGATGCCGAAGCCAAAGCGCTCTCCGGTCTCGTAGGTAAAGGCCACCTCGACGGGGCGGTTCGCCGCGAACGTGTCCGCGACGGGGACGTCGATGACGACGGCGTCGACGTTCCCGTTTTCCAGGTCCTGGATGGCCAGCACGTAGTTGTCGTAGGCGTTGTACTGGTTCTCGGTTATCCCGTCGCCGACCAGTTCGTCCTGGACGACGCCCTCGCCGGTGGTCCCCTTCTGGGCGCCGATGGGGCGGTCGCTCAGGTCGCCGAGGGTACCCGGCGAGAAGCTCCCGTCCGTCCGGACGACGATGGCCTGGTCCGAGGAGTAGTACGGGTCGCTGAAGTCGATGGTCTGGTCGCGCTCGTCGTTGATGGTCATCCCGGCGGCGATGACGTCGATGTTCTCGTTGGTGAGCGCGGGGATCAGGGAGTCGAACTCGAACTCCTCCCAGCCCTCGAACTCGTAGTCCGTCTCGGCGACGACGGCCTCGAGCAGGTCGATGTCGAACCCGACCAGGTCGCCGCCCTCCTTCATCTCGAACGGCGGGAAGCCGGGTGCGGTGCCGGCCGTGATGGTCTGTGAACTGCCCCCGCCGCCGGAACAGCCGGCGACAGAGAGGGTCACTGCCGCCCCGCCGACGGTCGTGAGGTACTTCCTGCGTGAAAGGGTTGACTCTGACATACCCCCACTGTCGGAGAGGGTCCGAATAGGTGTTACGAACGAGGTCGAACTGGCGAAACCGGCTCAGTCGTCGGCGCTGGCGGTGGTCCCGGCGTCGGCCGCCACCCGGCCGGAGTCGGCGCCGACGTCGGTGTAGGCCCAGGCCGTCCCGGCGACGAGAGCGGTCAGGATCGTCAGCGCGGCGGCGTGGTGGAGCACCTGTGCGACCGCGCCGAAGTTGAAGATGGTGTTGGCCCCGAGGAGCACCTGGACCGGCAGGACGGCCAGCGCGACGCCCGTGGCGTACCTGATCCGGGTCGCGTACTCGCCCCGCCAGGCCGCGACGGCCGACCCGAGAATCATGAAGCCGGTTATCATCGCCACGAACCGGTGGAACCACTCGACGAAGCTCATCCAGTTGGCGGGAAAGAGGCCGAGCCACCCGTCACAGAACGGCCACCGTCCCGCACAGGTCAGTCCGGCCCCGACGGCACCCGTGTACACGCCGAGCAGGATGAGCGCGAACGTCAGCCCCGTCGTCGCCGCCAGCAGTCGCCGAAAGCGGACGGTCATGGCTGGACCTCGGGACTGTAGGTATATATTTTCGGCCCTTTCGCTCTCGAGGGTGTCCAGTCAAGCGACGATAGCCACAGACAGCCTGCAGGCCCTCGCGTTCTCCGCGTTGGTTCGCGGGCCAGCGGGTCGCTGTGCGCCTCGTCCGCGACACTCGCTGCGGTGCTCGTGTCGTCGGCAGACCTCTCCGAATTCCGGTGGTTTGTGCACGACGTCGTCGACTCGCTCGACCGGATGGCCGACCAGCTGGCGAGGATGACCCGGCAGGTCGGCATCCAGACGGCCGAACTGGCCGACGCCATCGACCAGACCGCCGCCGCGAGGACCGCCGGGTCCCGCGTCGCCGAACAGACCGAGGCCCTGGAGACGGCTGCCGACGCGGTCCACGAGGTCAGCGCCGGTCTGGAGGCGGTCACCGCCACGTCCAGCGAGGTCGCGTCGTCGGCCGCGTGCTCTCGGCGGCCAAAGATGGGGTCGAGGCGGTGACCGACGGCATCCAGGAGGTCGTCGACGCCCCCGCGGGGATTCGTCGAACGTCGAATAAAGACCCGTCATTTGACGCAATAGCGGGATTTTTATTGGGTCCGTGTCACCTCCTGCTATGGGATTAGACGAGGACGCACTCGATTACCACAGCCGGGACCCGCCCGGGAAGATAGAGATCGCGACGACGAAACCGACGAACACGCAGCGCGACCTCTCGCTGGCGTACTCGCCGGGCGTGGCCGCCCCCTGTGAGGAGATCGCGGCGAACCCCGAAGACGCGTTCAGGTACACCGCCAAGGGGAACCTCGTCGCCGTCGTCTCCGACGGCAGCGCGGTCCTCGGTCTCGGCGACATCGGCCCCGAGGCTTCGAAGCCGGTCATGGAGGGGAAGGGCGTCCTGTTCAAGCGCTTCGCCGACATCGACGTCTTCGACATCGAACTCGACGCCGACGACGCCGACACCATGGTCGAGACGATAAAGACCATGGAACCGACCTTCGGGGGCATCAACCTAGAGGACATCGCCGCGCCCGCGTGTTTCGAGGTCGAACAGCGCCTCAGCGACGCGATGGACATCCCCGTCTTCCACGACGATCAGCACGGGACGGCCATCATCTCCGGGGCCGCCCTGATAAACGCCGCCGACCTCGCGGGCAAGGACCTGGCGGACCTCGATATCGTCTTCTCCGGTGCCGGCGCGTCGGCCATCGCGACCGCCCGCTTCTACGTCTCGCTTGGCGCCCGGAAGGAGAACATCACGATGTGTGACTCCTCGGGCGTCATCACCGAGGCCCGCGCCCGTTCGGAGGACCTCAACCGCTTCAAGGAGGAGTTCGCCCGGGACGTCCCCGAGGGCGACCTCGCCGACGCGATGGCCGGCGCCGACGTGTTCGTGGGTCTGTCGGTCGGTGGCATCGTCGACCAGTCGATGATCCGGTCGATGGCCAGCGACCCGATCGTCTTCGCGATGGCCAACCCCGACCCCGAGATAGCCTACGAGGACGCCAAGCGCGCCCGCGACGACACGGTCATCATGGCGACGGGCCGCTCGGACTACCCGAACCAGGTCAACAACGTGCTCGGGTTCCCCTTCCTCTTCCGTGGCGCACTCGACGTGCGTGCGACGGAGATCAACGAGGAGATGAAAGTCGCCGCCGCGGAGGCGCTGGCGACGCTCGCCCGCCAGGACGTCCCCGACGCCGTGGTCAAGGCCTACGGCGACACGCCGATGCAGTACGGGCCGGACTACATCATCCCGAAACCGCTCGACCAGCGCGTCCTCTTCGAGGTGACGCCCGCCGTCGCCAGGGCGGCCGTCGAGTCCGGCGCGGCCCGCGAGGAGATCGACCTCGACTCCTACGCCGAGCGCCTGGAGGCCCGCCTGGGCAAGTCCCGCGAGATGATGCGGGTCGTCCTCAACAAGGCAAAGAGCGACCCCAAGCGGGTGGTGCTGGCGGAGGGCCACGACGAGAAGATGATCCGGGCCGCCTACCAGCTCGTCGACCAGGGCATCGCCGAACCCGTCCTGCTGGGCGACGCCGACCGCATCGAGGCGACGCGCCGGCGCTTCGGGCTGGAGTTCGACCCCGTCGTCGTCGACCCCGAGACGGCCGACGTCGAGGCCTACGCCGACCGCCTGTACGAGCTCCGCCAGCGCAAGGGCGTCACCCGCCGCGAGGCCGACGAGCTGGTCCGGAACGGCAACTACCTCGGCAGCGTCATGGTCGAGATGGGCGACGCCGACGCGATGTTGACCGGCCTGACCCACCACTACCCGTCGGCCCTGCGGCCGCCGCTCCAGGTCATCGGGACGGCCGAGGACGCGAACTACGCGGCGGGCGTCTACATGCTGACGTTCAAGAACCGGGTCGTCTTCTGTGCGGACACGACGGTCAACCAGGACCCGACGGCGGAGATCCTGGCCGAGGTGACCCGACACACCGCGGACCTGGCCCGCCGGTTCAACGTCTCCCCGCGGGCGGCGATGCTCTCGTACTCGAACTTCGGGAGCGTCGACACCCCCGGCACCCGGAAGCCACGGCGCGCCGTCGAGCGCCTCCGCGACGACTCGCGGGTCGACTTCCCCGTCGACGGCGAGATGCAGGCCGACACGGCCGTCGTCGAAGACATCCTGAACGGCACCTACGAGTTCTCCGAGCTCGAGGACCCGGCGAACGTCCTCGTGTTCCCGAACCTCGAGGCCGGGAACATCGGCTACAAGCTGCTGCAGCGACTCGGCGGCGCCGAGGCCATCGGTCCGATGCTCGTCGGGATGGACAAACCGGTCCACGTCCTCCAGCGCGGCGACGAGGTCAAGGACATCGTCAACCTCGCCGGCGTGGCCGTCGTGGACGCCCAGCAGGAGTGACTGCGGTATTCGGGGCCGTCGCTCCGTCTGTGCCGTCGGTCGCGAGAGTCAGACCGTCCGACGGCCACCGGTCGGCGGGTTGAGAAAGAGGGTGTCAAGGACGCCGAGCATACCGACGAACGCCCCGCCGAGGAGGGCCGTTCGCAACGGGACGTCGAACAGTCCCGAGACGGCTACCGTCAGGACGAACGCGACCGGGATACCCAGCAGGACCAGGTCGTACCTGGTCAACGACTCGAGGGGCGTCGTTTCGCTGCGATACGCGCTGCTGCGGTCGTATCGTCGGTCACCGGTACTCATCGTTCCACCTCCCGTCGTTAGCTATGTATCGATCGGTAGTAAAATTTTCCCCCGTGACCACGAGCGAACGTCGTTCGACTCTCCCTCAAATGGCTTCTGACTATCCACATAACTTATCCGTAAGTAAAACGAGAGGCTTCGACAGGGACAGAACGCCTCACGGACGTGCTACCCGTCGCTACGGGCGCCGCTGCGTTCGTTCGACGATCACTCCTCGAACTGATCGGCAGCGCTGGGCGAGGCTCCCCCGGACAGAGGGACGCCGGTGGCCGGTGTCGGTCAGTCCGAGACGCCGCGCTCGGCCCTGGAGGGCGGTGGGACCTGCTCGTCGGTCGCTCGCATCCCCGGGCGGACGCAGCGGTCGGCCTCGCTGTTGACGTGGGCGTACTGGTCGGGCGCGTTCGCGAGCGGATGGGCGGGGTTCCGGTCGCCGGAGATACGGGCGGCACGGACCTCCTGGAAGCCGTTGATGCGGGCCTGGATGCCCCGCCAGTGGAGCCCGGTCCCCCGCGGCACCGACACCGCGTGGGGCGGGTCGTAGGTAGAGCCGTGTGTCGCCAGGACCTCGGCGTTGACGTTCTCGGCGAGCTGGTCGTGGTCGATGAGCAGGCCGACCCTGGCGTCCGGTGGCGCCCGCGCCGCCAGGACGTCCAGGCCGAGGTGGAGCGCACGGTACTCCGCGACGTTGTTGTCCGGGGCCGAGTCGGGCACGGACAGGCGGACGACGCGCTCTCCGTCTAGCGTTTCGACGACGATCCCGAGGCCCCCACAGGCGCCGTCTGTCCCCGCGCCAGTCCCGTGGGGACGGAAGGAGCCGTCGGTCGCGATGTAGAAGTCTCGGTGGTGACTGCGCGGCGGGTGCGCAATGTGAGGGGTGGGTGATTCGTCGAACAGGTCCCGAAGTGACGGCCGGCCGTATGCGGCCATACGTCTACTTATTCGACCTGCATCATAAATATTCCCCGGGAAAGTCAGCGACCGCGGTGGGAGTGTCCGACCAGCAGCGCGACGGCGTTACAGGCGACCAGGGCGACGAAGGCCGTCCGCGTGGACGCAGACCCCAGTCCCGAGAGGAGGAGCGGGACGTACAGGAAGGGGAGGGCGATGGCCATCCAGAACGCGATGCCGCGGATCGGTACCAGGAGGGATTCGCTCGAGGTCGGGACCGACCTGTCGAGCAGGGCGAACAACTCGTTTGCTGGTGAACTCGACATGGGGGGACTCACCCACAGGTACAGACGGGAATATCTTATAACGGTGCGAGAGTTCGGCACGTTTCGGCTCGTTTCACGGGGTCGAACACGGCGACTAGGACATTTCATCACCGGGAGAGCAACTCCGAGACGTTTTATTGGCTCCGCTCGTCCGGTAACGGCGCCACGGGGCGGTGACAGACGGTGCCCGTCGTTCAGGATCCGAGTATCGAGATGCTAACTTCGTGACCCACCGCGGGGACCACGACGGCGTCGACCACGTGGGTCGGGACGGCCTCGCGCCACTCCCGCACGCGCTCTTCGTGGTACGTCCGGTGTCGCTCGACGCTGTAGGCGTCGTCGGACGCCTCGCGCAGCTCGTCCTCGGTCACGTCCGGGGTCGGGAACGGCGGGACAGCGTCGCCGAGTAGCGTCTCCGGTTCGACGTGGACCGTCCCGTCCTCGCCGCCGTCGCCGTCCTCGTCGCTGCTTCCGTCCTCGCCGCCGTCGCCGTCTACCACGTGCAGGCGTGCGCGCATCCGACCGCTGTACGGCGGCGTCACCCGGAGGACGACCCGTTTCGTCTCGCGGGCGTTGGCCTCGGCGGCCGCCACAAGGTCCTGGGCGTGTATCGCGAGCGAGCGAATCGTTTCGGGGCCGGTCATCGCGAGGGACTAGGGTCTCCGGGTATCAAAACCACGCGCTTTGCTCTACATCCTGGCGGTGTAGTCCCAGGTGTGGAGGCGGTCCGGCGTCACCGTGATGGTGACCTCGCGACGCTCTGGCGAGCGCAGGCGCCGGGCCAGGGGCGAGTCGGTGTCGTCCAGGTATCGCTCGATGAGCGCGCCCAACACCGCCTTCTCGTCGTCCGGCGTGACGCTCGCAGTGCCGTTGCCCCTGACGCCGCGGTACGGCGGCTCGTTCGTCGAGACCTCGAAGGAGACGTGCGCGTCGGCGTCGAGGAAGCGGACCACGTCGGCGTCGGCCGAGGTCGCACACTCGAACCGGCCGTCGTCGTACCGGTACCACAGCGAGAGCATCCACAGGTCGCCGCTCGGCCGCCGACAGCCGAGTCGGAGGGGGACGACGGTCGACTGGAGGAACCGCTCGGCCTCGTCCGACGTCCACGCCCCGGTGACGGTGACCATTATGGGTCCACTACGGTCTGCCGACACGTTAACCCCTGTGTTACCCCGGCGTGACATTTCACACTGACTGGCCCGTCGTCACGATATCCACACCGGATACCCGGGGTCGTGGCTCGGGCCGCCGTGGGAGTGACAGTCCGGGTGTGGTCGTCGACGCCGTACGCCACTCTGTGACAGCAATCATCACCGAGAGCGTGTCCAGCGCGTCCACACGTGGCGTCCACTCCGAGTGGTCACTCGCGTTCGCGAGCATCGCGGACCGCTGGTCGTGTGACGCCGCGACGACATATCAAATCGGAACCTATTACTCGCCCGCCGATCCACCCCCTGTATGTCATCACTTGCCAATGGCGTCATTCCTCCGATCCCGACACCGTTCGACGATACCGACGACGTGGACTACGACGCGCTCGCGGACGTGATCGACCACGTCGAATCGGGCGGCGTGAGCGGCTTCGCCCCCGTTGGGACGACCGGCGAGCGGTCGACCCTCGCGCCCGACGAGCACCGGGACGTCATCGAGTTCGCCGTCGAGGAAGCCTCGACGAACGTCATCGCCGGCACCGGGTCGCCCTCGACCTGGGAGACCATCGAACTGACCCGCCACGCCGAGGAAGTCGGTGCCGACGGCGCGCTCGTCCTCGGTCCCTACTACTCCCGGCCCAGCGAGGACGACACCGTGGCACACTACCGGGCCGTCGCGAACGCCGTCGACCTGCCGCTGGTCATCTACAACTTCCCCGCGGGCATGGGGTTCAACATCACCCCGGACGTCGTCGAGACGCTGGCTGCCCACGAGAACATCGTCGGCATCAAGGACTCCAGTGGCGACATGGGCCAGCTAAACGACCTCTGTGCCCGGACGGCCGACATGGACTTCGACGTCATGTCTGGCTGGGACTCGCTCGCCCTCCCGGCGACGGCGGCGGGGGCCGTCGGGCTCGTCGGGGTCTGTGCCAACCTCTTCCCCGGGGACGCCGTTCGACTCCTCGAGGCCGGGAGGGACGGCAACGGGGCCGCCGTCCGGGACCTGCACCACGCGATGGTCCGCCTCGAGGACGCTGTGCTCGTCAAGAATCCACAGATCACGATCAAGAAGGGGCTGGAGGTCCTCGGTGTGATCGACAACCCCGCCCCGCGGGCCCCGCAGCAACCGCTCGACGGGGAGCAAGCGGCGACAGTCACGGCGGCCATCGAGGACTACCTCGACGAAACGGAATCGTAGTTTCCTTCGCCGGTCGAGTTCGTCGCCGGCGGGCCATCTCACGGCGTCACCGCTGGCTGGCGTTCGCGGTTCGTCGGAAAATGCCCGGGGAGGGCTCCGAACCCTCGATCTCCGCATGGCCCAGGTCCGGGGTGTGACGAGCACCCCACGGGTCATGTCGGGTAGGTACCGCATGAGTCGGAAGACCCTATGAGTGCGGCGCTATGTCCAGCTAAGCCACCCGGGCGCGGGTGCAGTCTGTCGTTGGCCGCTTGCCGTCTTGAAGGTTCTCATCTGCGCGCAGGCTGTGGGGCTCTCACACGGGCACACCGTCAGCCAGACCACACCTGACCCCCGGATTTAAGCCACAGGGCAGGAATTCCCTCCCATGGACATTCCGGACCTCGTCCGACAGGAGCTCGGGGACGAGGCTGTCCGGGCCGGCGTGAAACTCGGAGACGACGACGTCGTCTGTTTCACACCGACCCGGGCGCTCGTCTACCGTGGCGAGGGGTTGCTCAGCGACGAGAAAGTCACAGCCTATCCGCTGGAGTTCGAACGCCTCGCCATCTCGGAGGGCCGACGCAAGACCAAGTTCACGCTGCTGTACGTCGACGAGAAACGCGAACTGACCGTCCCACTCAAGCGCGGCGACCCGGTGCTCGAACGGCTGCTGGAGGGGAAACTCCGGGCCGGCGGCGTCGTCGACGCCGACGAGAGCGTCACCGGGGTCTTTCGCTTCAGCGAACTCACCCTCGTGGTCACCGAGGCGCAGCTGCTCAAACACGTCGGGAGCGCGACCTGGGACGCCGACTTCGAGCAGTTCTCCTTCGCGGACCTCACCGACCTCCAGTTCGAGGAGGGGAGCGTCGCGACGGCCATCGTCATCGCCTTCGGGGAGCGGCCGGAGCGCATCAAGGCGCCAAACGAGCAGGCCCACGCGGTCCGGCGGGCGCTCGAGGACGCCGTCTTCGCGTACCACGACGTCGCCTCGCTGGACGAGCTCGCAGCGAAGGTCGGTCCCGACGAGGACGAGGACGGTGACGCGGCCGACGGCCTGGGCCTCGAGAGCGGCATCGACCCGCTCGTCAGCGACGAGCCAGACGAGGACGAGGGCGAAGGGGCGGCCGACGCCGACGAGGTGGCCGTCCAGCCCCAGTCCTCGACCGGCGCCACGGCGGAGTCACAGTCCCCGGCGACGGCATCGGCCACCGCCGAGGCGACGCCGACGCGGTCGACCGACGGGTCCGACCCGGACATCACGGCGCTCGAATCCCAGATCGCCGAGCTGACCGACGCCGTCGAGCGACAGAACGAGCGGATTCAGCGCCAGGAAGAGACGATACAGCAGCTCATCAAAGAGCTCCGCCAGGGCCGCTGAGGCCGCTCACTCGTCGTCCCGGCCGAGCACTTTCCTGATACACGTCGAGCCGAAGGCCCCGAGTTCGCCGCCGTCCAGTTGCACGAAGTGGCCGGTCCCGATGTCGGCCCCGCAGCGCTTGCAGGTGAACGACCCCTCGCGGACCACGACGTCGGCGTCGAAGTTCACGTAGGTGCCCCGCGAGCGGGGCCTGACGAGGCCGTCCTCGCGGTCGATGACCCCGCGCATCGCGGCGGTGTCGAGAATCTCGCGCTGGACCTGCGGGTTCGTCGTCACCGTCTCGATGCGGTCGATGGCGTCGGCCACCGACAGCTCGGCGTGCTCGAGGTGGGCGAGCAGTTCGACCCCGAGTTCGACGGGGTCGCGGTCGGCGTCGGGCACGCGACTGCGTACTCGGGCCGACGGATTAACCCTTACCACAAGAGGTTTGTCGCTGTGTCCCACTCTCGGAGGTAGATGGACCGTCTCGCGAAACGGCAGGTGGTCGGGTCCGCGGCCCTGGTTGCCGTCGTCGCTGTCGCGACGGCGATCCTCTCCCCGGCACGGGTCGTCACAGAGGTCACGCACCTCGCGGACCACCCGGTGTACCTGGCAGGGGTCATCGTCGGCCTGTACCTGGTCCGGCCGCTCTTTGCCTGGCCGACGATGCCGCTCTCGGCGTTCGTCGGGTTCGTCCTCGGGTTCGAGTACGGGTTCCCGGTGGCGCTGATGGGCGCGCTGGTCACCTGTCTCATCCCCTACCGGTTCGCCCGCCGGGCCGGCGAGCAGGGCGGGATGTTCGGGTGGCTCGGCGACTCGGGCCGCCAGATCATCGAGGTGACCGGCGAGACCCGTGGGGTGCTCGCCGCGCGCCTCTCGCCCGTACCGGCCGACCCAGTCTCCTACGGCGCCGGGTTCGCCGGCGTCTCGACGCGTTCGTTCGTGGTCGGTACCTTCGTGGGCGAGATTCCGTGGGTCGCCGTCGAGGTGCTCGCCGGGGCCTCGATGCGCTCGCTGTCGCTGTCTGGCCTCTCCATCGAGGCGCTCCCGCAGCTGGTCCTGCTCTTTGGCGCGATGGGACTGCTGGTGCTCGCCGGCCCGGCCTACCGCCACGTCACCGGTCGGCCGGAGTCGTCGTGACGTCGAAGCGCGCCCCGCCCGCCGCACTCGCCCGGAGGTCGACCGTCCAGTCGTGTGCGTCGACGACGTCCCGGACGATGGCGAGGCCAAAGCCCGTCCCGTTACTGTTGGTCGTGTAGCCGCGCTCGAAGACCTGGTCGCGTTCCGCCTCGGGGACGCCGGGGCCGTCGTCGGCGACGTAGAAGCCGGTCACGGTGCCGTCGGTTCCCTCGACGGAACCGACCCGGACCGTCACCTCGTCGCCACAGTGTTCGAGGCAGTTGCGGAACAGGTTCTCGAAGACCTCCCCGAGCCGTGCCGCGTCGGCCTCGATGACGGCCGTCGATTCGACCCGGAGCGTCGCCGCCGACGCGTCGACGTGCTGCCAGGCCGCCCGGGCGGCCTGTTCGACGTCGACCGGGCCCGTCTCGCTGACCAGTTCACCCTTCCGGGCGAGCAGCAGCAGGTCCTCGATGAGCTCCTCCATCCGCGCGGCGCCCTCGGCGGCCGTCTCGAGGTGTTGCAGGTCACCCGAGGACTGTGCGAGTTCGATTCGCCCCTGGACGACGTTGAGCGGACTCCGCAGGTCGTGGCTGACCACCGACGCGAACTCGGCGAGCCGTCGCTCCCGTTCTTTGCGCTCGGCGATGTCCCGCACCACGCCGGCCGACCCGGTGAACTCGCCGTCCGCCTGCGGAAGCAGGGCGATGTGGTTCTCGCTGGGGACGTGGTCCCCGGCCTGGGTCACCACGTCCATCTCCAGGGTCGCGTGGTCGCTGTCGCCATCGAGCAGGTCGCGGATGACCGACTCGCCGGCCTCGACGTCAGCCTCGGTCATGATACGGCCGATGTGCTCGCCGATCAGTTCGTCGTGGTCGTAGCCAGTCATCTGACAGAGCGCCTCGTTGACGGAGGTGAACCGGCCGTCGGCGTCGAGTGTATACACCGGGTCACCGACCGCCTCGACGATGGTCTCGTACCGCTCGAGCTCTTCTTCGCGTGCCTTCCGCTCGCTGATGTCCCGGATGACGCCGACAGAGCCGACGACCCGCCCCTCGTCGTCCAGCAGCGGGGCGACCTTGTTCTCGTTTACCGTCGCCGTCCCGTCGGCGTCGATGGTGCGCATCTCGAAGCGGGCCCACGTCCGCTCGTCGTCGTCCGCGAGTCGCTGGAGCTCGTCCGTCGCCCGCTGGACGTCGGCCTCGGGCATGAACGCCGCCGGTCTGGCGCCGACGATGTCGGCTTTCGGGGTGCCCAGGTGCGACGCCATCGCGTCGTTCGCGACCCGGACCTCCCCCGACCGGTCGAGGACGTACATCGCGTCCCCGACGTTCTCGACCAGCGTCTCGTACTGGTCGACTTGTCGTCGGGTCGCCGCGAGCCCGTCGGTCGCCCGCCGGTGCTCGACCGCCCGCCGGACCCGGTTGGCGAGCACCGCGAACTGGTCGCTCCCGGTCCGCTTTCGCTGGAACTCGGTGACGCCGGCCTCGATGGCCTCGCCCGCGACGTCGCCGGTCCTCGTAAAGAGCACGAACGGCAGGTCGGGGGCCGCCGACCGGACGGCCTCGAACAGCTCGAGGCCGTTCATCACCGGCATGTCGTAGTCGCTGACGACGCAGTCGAACGGTCCCGTCTCGACCCGGTCGAGGGCGGCGGACGGGTCCGACTCGGTGGTGACGGCGATGTCGTCCGCGACGCGGTGGACCTGCACCGCGGTCAGCGCCGCGAAGTCCGGGTCGTCGTCGACGTGCAGGACGTCGATGCCGTCCGGGTCGCTACTCATTGCCCGCTCTTGCGAGGGCCGCCCGTATAAATCCGACACACGGCTCAGTAGAAGGTGTCCGCGCAGTCGTAGACCACGCCGTGTTCCGGACAGACGTACTTGCAGTGGCGGTGGTACATCGGCCGGTCGCACATCGGACAGGGCCGGCCCCCCGCGTCATCGCTCATTGTCGACGCCTCGTTCCCGGGTGGCTTCGCTCTTGCGGACGGCCCCGGCCGCCGAGTCGGGTCGAAATTGGAACAAACCCTTTTGCCGACCACGCCCTTCGATACCGTATGTCGAACGACGTCCTCGAGACCCGGGGCGGCCGTCTGCTGGTCAGCCTCGCTGCCGGGATTGCCGGACTCGCCGGGTCGTACGCGGTCACGGGATACGCGCCGGCGTTCGTCGCCTCCCCCATCGAACGGGCGCTCGCCCGGTCGATGCCGGGCGTCGTCGTCTCGTACGCCATCACGTACCTTGGCAACCTCGGCCAGCGACTCAACCTCGCGGTGGCGCTGCTCGTGGCCGTCGTCTTCGTCGCGCTCGCCGCACGGGCGGCGCTGCTGACGGGCGCGGCAACGAACAACCGCCTCGTCCCGGGCGTCGGTACCGCCGCCGTCACGTGGGCGGTGGCGGCCGCACTGACCGGCGCGTTCGTCCTCGCGGCCGGGCCGGCCCTGGCGGCGGCGGCCGTCGTCGTCCTCGCCCAGGTGCTCGACGAGGCCAGCGACCGGCTCTCACCGGTGTCGGCAAAGCGCCGCCGCGCGCTGACGACCATCGGTGCGGCGCTGGGGGTGAGCGCGCTGGGTTACACGCTGGGGAACCGCCGACCCGCGACTGCCTTCGGGGCCGACGCGCCCACGCTCGAGGCCCCCGGCGCGGACCTCGCCGACGTCGAGCAGCAACTCGCAGTGGCCGAGGCCAGCTCCTTCGACGTCGAGGGACTCGACCCACTCGTCAGCGACCGGTTCTACGAGGTCGACATCAACTCCATCGACCCCGCCCTCGACGCCGACGAGTGGTCGCTGACCATCACCGGCGCCGTCGAGCAGGAGGTCACCCTCGAGTACGACGACCTCCGCGAGATGGACGCCGAGAACCGCTTCGTGACGCTGCGCTGTGTCGGCGAGATGCTCAACGGCAAGAAGATGGACAACGCGCTGTGGACCGGCGTCCCGGTCGACCAGTTCCTCGAGCAAGCGGGCGTCCAGAGCGACTGCGAGTGCGTGATGCTCCGGGCCGCCGACGGCTACTTCGAGGAGTTCCCGCTCGACGCCCTGCGTGGCGGCCTGCTCGCCTACGGGATGAACGGCGCCGTCCTCCCCCGAGGGCACGGCTACCCCGTCCGCGCGCTGGTGCCCGGCCACTGGGGCGAGGTCAACGTCAAGTGGCTCACCGAAATCGAACTGCTGGAACGCGAGGCCGACGGCTACTGGGAGAAACGCGGCTGGCACGGCACCGGCCCGGTCAAACCCGTCGCGAAGTTACACTACGACGAGACGCTGGGGAACGGCCGTCGCCGCGTCGGCGGCCACGCCTACGCCGGCCTTCGCGGGGTCTCCCGCGTCGAGGTCTCGACCGACGACGGCGCGACCTGGGACCGGGCGACGCTGTCGGACCCGCTGCCGGGCGAGGACGTCTGGCGCCAGTGGCAGTACACCTACGACCGTCCCGGGGACACCCACACGGTCGTCGTCCGGATGGTCGACGACAGCGGGACGGTCCAGACCGACGAGATCGCGGGCAACTTCCCCAGCGGCCCGTCCGGGTGGGTCTCGAAGCAGTTCCCGGAGTAGAAACGCCCGACTACCGGCCGCGTACACGGTCGATTACGGCGATTTACCGGTGCATAACGAGGTGGCTCGCCGACAGAGTGCCGGTCGAACTGGCATGTATCGTGCCCGCCCGCACCCGAACCGCCTCGCCGACGGCCGACAGACGGGGCCCCGATGAGCAACCAGGAGGCACCCGGCCGGCAGGACCCCGTGCCGGACGACGTCGAGGTAACCGAGTTCGGCGGTATCCGGGTCGCGTACGTCCCCGGCGAGGGAGAGTCCTGGATCAGCGGCTGGGTGGACGTCCCGCGATAGAAACCGCCGACGGCGAAGACGAAATTCAGACTCCGCGTGTCACACTGACCGCGTCAGCACTCGGACCAGCCACAGGACTCGCAGGTCTTACAGCCCTCCGAGTAGTACAGCGACAGCGACCCACAGTCCGGACACTCCGGGCTCTCGCCCGCGTCGATGAGTTCCTGCTGGTCACCGGTGGCGTCCGTACTGGCACTTCCCTGTGTGGCCTGTGGCCCGCCGTCAGACTGTGTCTGACGTGCTCCGTCGTCGATTGACGACGGACCGCCGTCGGTGTGCGTCGAGGGGTCGGCCTCGGCTTCGGCGACGTCCTCGTCCTCGGCGGTCTCCTCGAGGGTCACCTGCTGCGGGTAGGCCTTGTCGACGTCGCCGTCGAGGTACCGGCGCAGGGCGGTGCCGATAGCGTCCGGGATGGACTGGATCTGCTCGCCCTTGTCCCAGGCGACCTTCGGCGACCGGATGCCCTGCAGTTCGTCGGCGATCTCTTCGGGGTCGACGCCCGAGCGCAGCGCCGTCGAGATGGTCTTGGCCAGCGCCTCGGTGAAGGAGGCGGTGAAGCCGCCGGAGTTGCCGATGTTGGCAAAGAGTTCGAACGGCCGGTCGGCCGTGGGGTCCTCGTTGATGTTGACGTACAGTTTCCCGTAGCCCGTGTCGATGCGTTGCGTGACGCCGTGGAGCACGTCCGGTCGGGACTGCTTCTTGGCGTACTCGCTTTGCTCGCCGTCGGCGACGCTCAGGATGTCGTCGACGGACTCCTCCAGGGCGGCCTGGACGGCCTCGTCCTCGAGGAAGCCCTCGATGCCGCCGAACAGCTCCTCGATCTGGGCGACGATCTCGTCGGCGTCCATGTCGGCGAACTCGGCGTTCTGGGCACGCGTCGTCAGCACCTGCTTCGAGCGGGTGCCGTCGCGGTAGTAGGTGACGCCCTTCCCGCCGTGGTCGTAGATGTACTCGAAGACCTCGGCGGCGTCCTCGATGGTCGAGTCGTTGGGGGCGTTGACCGTCTTCGAGATGGCCGAGTCGACCCCCTCCTGGCAGGCGACCTGGACGCCCGCGTGGTCGCGCGCCGAGAGGTCGCCGGTGGTGACGAACAGTTCGCCGATGGCGTCCGGCACCGTCGAGAGACCGGCGACGCCGTCGAAGCGGTTCTCGGCCATCTGCTCCTGGGCCTCCTGCTTGACGGCCTCGACGTCGATGCCGTTCTCCTCTAGGGCCCGCAGGAAGTAGTCGTCGAACTCGACGAGCATCTCGTCGCCCTGGACGTCGTCGGAGACGTTCTTGTAGTAGGCGACGTTGTAGATGGGCTCACACCCGCCGGTGGTGTTGCCGATCATCGACGTCGTCCCGGTCGGGGCGATGGTCGTCGTGTTGTGGTTCCGGATAGGGTAGCCGTCTTCCCAGTCGTCGGCGTCCTCGCCGGTCTGGTTCTCGAACCACTCGCGGTACGCCGTCGGGTCGGCGTACTTCGAGTTGTCCCACTCCTCGAAGACGCCCCGTTCCTGGGCGAGGTCGTGGCTGGCGGCCTTCGAGCCGTGGTTGATGTGGCGCATCAGCTGGCGGGCGACCTCGTTTGCCTCCTCGGAGCCGTACTCGACGCCAAGCTGGATGTAGAGTTGCGCGAGGCCCATGATGCCCAGGCCGATCTTGCGCATCTCGCGGACCTTCTGTTCGATCTTCTCGACCGGGAAGTCCGACATCGTGACGACGTTCTCGAGGAAGCGAGTCCCGAGTTCGATGCGGCGGTCGAACTCTTCCCAGTCCATCGACTCCGCGAGGAACGCGTCGATGGCGTCCTCGGTGGCGTCGTACTCGTCGGCGTGTTCCTCGGCCCAGACGCGGTAGTCGGGGGCGTCCTGGGCGGCGAGCGTCGAGAGGTTGATGTGTCCGAGGTTGCAGGCCTCGTACTCCTCGAGTGGCTGCTCCCCGCAATTATGCGTCACAAGGCCGTTAGCGACGAATGAATGGGTTTCTGGCTCAGTCAGATCATACACTTCCTCGTGGCCGTCAAGAGTGACACTCGAGACTGTAGCGGTGAAGGACTCGCTTTCCGGCGTGTAGGTGTACGACTCCAGATTCTCCGCTAATTCATCGGCCTTGTCTCCGTGGAGGAAGCCGATCTCTTCGGCGAACCGGATCTGGTTTTCCTTCGTGATTGCCAAGTCGTGCTGTGCTTTCGTCTCGTATTCCTTCGTACCACCGTTCCCATCCGGAAGTTCTTTCGTTTGCGCGGGGCGGCGTTCCTCGTAGATACGACTTGCAATCCCGAAGTTGAGAAGGAGTCGCTGTGTCTGTTTGAGGAGCTCGCGGTCGGAACTCGAAAGACGGATACTCCGCCCGTTTCGACTGCTCCCCTGCACACTCCCGTCGGCACTGAAAAGCGCCTGCAGGAAGCCACGCGCCATCTCCTCGCTGCCGCGCATGACGGCGTCGGGGACCTGGAGTTTCTTTTCGACGAGTCCGGCGTCCTCGGCGTACTCGTACAGCCGCGCCGAGCGGATACGCTGCTCGACGGCCTGCGCACCGCGATAGTCGTCGTCCCGACTTATTTCGCTGACGCCGACATCGTAGTCCGCATTGCCGACCGGGTCGCGGACGACCTCGTTTACGTCTTCGGCGAACTGCTCGGATATCTCGGCGTCCTCGTCGTAGAAGTTCAGGACGGCGCGCTCCTCGCCGTGCTTGAGATGGCCGTCACCGACGGTCCAACCGAGGACGCGCCCTTCCGCAGCGGTGCCGTGCTGGCCGAACGCGCCCTTGCGGTTCTGGATGTGAACGGTATCGCCGGTATCGAGATCCCGCGCTTCGACCCAGCCGTCGTCGGTCATGACGCGATGGTCGGCGGTGAGGCGGAGTTCGTAGCCTTCCTCGGTAGTCAGCTTGTAGACGTCTTTCTCACCGGTTTTGTAGACGCTGCTGGCCTCTTTGACTGTCTCCTCGCTGAGGCGACCGTCGACGACGACGTCGCGAGCGGCGCCCTGCTCGTAGAGTTCTTCGGCCGGAAGGAGACCGTTCTCGGTGCTGATGAGTGTATCTCCGGTGACACACGGATTGGTCGCGAGGATGCGGTGGTCGGGGTGTTTCTCGACGTCGAACGAGTGTTGCTTGTTGACGCGTTCGAGGTAGATGACGCCCGGTTCGCCGTTCTCGTGGGCGCCCTGGACGATGCGCTCCCAGAGCCTCTCGGCGGGGATCGAGAGCACCTCGCCGGCCTCGACGTACTCGCCGAGGTCGAACATCTCGTACAGCTCGACGGTCTCGGCGGTGGCGACGTGCGGTTCCTCGGTGCGGGGGTTGGTGAAGGTAAAGTCCTCGCCGTTCCGCAGGGCCTCCATGAAGCCGTCGGTGATCCCCACCGAGATGTTGAAGTTCGAGAGGTGGCCCTCGACGGCGTTGCGGAGGTGCTTTGGGACCTTCCCATCGTCGTCGATGAGCTCGCGGGCCTCCTCTAGGGCCTCGGCGAATGAGTTGTGCGTGAAGTCGTCGGGATCGTTCAGCCGCAGGGTCTCGGCCAGCGAGACGTCCTTGTTCTTGGCGTGGATGAACTGGATGACGTCCGGGTGGGAGACGCGCATGACGCCCATCTGGGCCCCCCGTCGCGCCCCACCCTGGGCGATGGTCTCGCACATCTGGTCGTAGGTCCGCATGAACGTGATGGGGCCGCTGGCGATGCCGCCGGTCGACCCGACGGGGTCGCCGTAGGGGCGGAGCCGCCAGAACGCATAGCCCATGCCACCGCCGGACTGGAAGACCTGGGCGGCCTCCTTGGCGGTCTGGTGGATGTCGTCGATGTCGTCGTCGGGCGAGTCGACGAAACACGCAGACAGTTGCTGGAGCTCGTCGCCGGCGTTCATCAGCGTCGGCGAGTTCGGCATGAAGGAGAGCTGTTCCATCTGCTCCTGGAAGGCGTCTGCGGTCTCCTCGACGTGACTCCGCACGTCCTCGGGGAGCTCGGGGACGACGGTGTCGTAGGCGAACTTGTTGACGTTGTACACCGAGAGCGTCGTCTCGGCGTCGTCCTCCGTGGTGGTCCCCTTGCCGAACACCTCGGCGGCGAGCTCGTCGCGCCGGGGGTGGTCGGGCTTGAGCTGGGCCGGCGTGACCGTGATCTCGACGTCCTGTTTCTCGGCCTCGAAGACGGCCTCGGCGAGCGCGATGTTCTTCGCGACGCGTTCGAAGAGGTCCTCGGGGGCCTCGACGATGTCGCCGTTCGCGTCCTTGCGGAGGTACCGCGCCGGGAGGATGTTGTTGTAGGCGTTCCCGGTCAGACGCTCTTCGAGCGTGTCTCCGTCGGTTCGTTTGATCGGGAGCGTGAGCTCGTCGGCGGAGAGGTCCGCGTCGCTCATCTGTCCGTCCTCCCACCCGCAGCGCCCCGCTGCCGGTCGATACCTCGTGTGAGTGCTGGCCGAATCCCTGTCATTTCTGGCGGCAGATACGTATTCATGGATGGCGTATAACCCTGTTGAACTGCAGATTTCTCGCGTGCCGTCGGTCACTCGGAGTGGTGACTACGGTGGTTGTCTGTCGGTGCGTCGCCTGGATCGCGCGAACGGACTCGCGTACGACCAGTAGAAAACGGCGGCATCTTATTAATGGTGAGCAGACCGCAGTGAAAGTGAAACCGGACCCGACAGAACCGACAGACGAAGTCGGAATATCCAGTAGAAATCAGAGGGGGTTTTCGGGTGGAGATCGCGCGCCGGCGCCACAGCGCCTGTCGCTCCCCGTCGGCGTACGACGGCCTGCCGTCCTGCGGTTTGTCGGTAACTCGGTGGCCACAGGGCGCGCGCCCCGACCACGCCGGCCGCCCGCCTGCTGGCAGGGGCTCGCTGGCCACGAAGTACTTGTGTCACGGATGCATCATACTACGTATGCTTCCCCTGTTGCAACTCGGGCAGTTCACCTCGCCGCCGGCGCTGCTTGTCGGCCTGGTCGCTCTCGCCGTCGTCTTGCTCGTCGGCCGCGTCGTGATGAAGGTGGCCTGGCGTCTGGTCGTCCTGGCCATCATCGCCGTCGCGGCGCTGTGGGTGCTCGGTATCCTGGGCTTCCAGATACTCTAGACGTCCGCGAGGAAGTTCCGGATTACGTCGTGGCCCACCGACGTGAGCACCGACTCGGGGTGGAACTGGACCGCCTCGATTGGGTACTCGCGGTGGCGCACGCCCATCACCAGGTCCGCCCCGTCGGCGTGGTCGTTGCCGGCCGCGGCGTCGGCCGGCGTCGTCGCACTCACCTCGAAGACGTCCGGCACGTCGACGGCGACCAGCGAGTGGTATCGCCCGCCCTGGAACCCCTGTTCGAGGCCGCGGAAGACACCCTTCCCGTCGTGGGTGATGGGAAAGGCCTTCCCGTGGACGGGTTCCGGTGCGCGCCCGATGGTGCCGCCGTAGGCGTAGACGGCCGCCTCGAGACCCAGGCAGACTCCCAGCGTCGGCACCTGGGGACTGCGTTCGGTGAGCACGTCCATCGTGACGCCGACGTCGCGCCCGTTCTTCGGGTGGCCCGGCCCCGGCGAGAGGACGATGGCGTCGGGGTCGTAGGCGTCGACGTCCTCGATGGACGCCGTGTTGCGGACCACCTCCGTCTCGGCGTACTCCGAGACGTACTCCACGAGGTTGTAGGTAAAGGAGTCGAAGTTGTCCACGAACAGCACCCGGAGGTCCTCGTCGACGGCCTCCATGGCGGTCGCGGCCGAGGCGGAACTCATCGGTCCCCCTCCACGCTCGCGGACTGCTGCTGTGCCGGCGGCGCCTCGATGCGCTCGAGCGCCGTGAGCACGCCGTCCATCTTCTGTTCGGTCTCGACGTACTCGCTTTCGGGGTCCGAGTCGGCGACGATACCGGCACCGGCCTGTACCGTGATTCGGTCGCCGGCCGGGCCGTCGTCGGCAACGTCGCCGGCCTCGATTGTCGCCGACCGGATGACGATGGCCAGGTCGGTGTCACCGGCCCAGTCGAAGTAGCCCACGCCGCCGCCGTAGGGGCCACGCGGCGAGCGTTCGAGTTCGTCGATGATCTCCATCGCCCGGATCTTCGGCGCGCCCGAGAGCGTTCCGGCGGGGAACGCGGCCCGCGCCGCGTCGAAGGCGTCACACTCGGCCGCGAGCTTGCCCGTCACCGTCGACTCGATGTGCTGGACGTGGCTGTACTTCAGGACGTTCATGAACTCCTCGACGCGCACCGACCCGGCTTCGGAGACCCGTCGAACGTCGTTTCGCGCCAGGTCGACGAGCATCGTGTGCTCGGCTCGCTCCTTCCCGTCGGCGAGCATCTCGCCGGCCAGCCGTCGGTCCTCGACCGGGGAGTTTCCGCGCGGGCAGGTGCCCGCGATGGGGTTCGAGACGACGTGGTCGCCGGCCACCGACACCAGCGTCTCGGGGCTGGCCCCGATGATCGTCAGGTCGTCGTAGCCCAGCAGGTACATGTACGGCGAGGGGTTCACCTCCCGGAGCGCCTCGTAGAACCCCAGCGGGTCGACATCGCCGTAGAGTTCGCGGGTCCGCGAGATGACCCCCTGGTAGATGTCTCCCGAGAGGACGTACTCCTTGGCGCGCTCGACGGCGTCTTCGTACTCGTCTTGTGGGCCCGCGACCTCGTCGGTCCGCGTGAACTCGCCGGTCGAGAGCGGTTCCAGGTCGCGCAGGACAGCCTCGACGTGGTCGACCTCGGCGGCCAGTTCGTCGTAGCGCTCGCTGGCGTCCTCGCCGACTCTGAGGACGGGCGTGAACACCAGCTCGACCGAATCTTCGACGTGGTCGAAGCGGAGTGTCGCCGTCGTCAGGACGAACTGGGCGTCGGGGAACCGTGAGTCCGGGCGGTCCAGACCCACCTCGTCGAGCCAGAGGTCGTAGACGGCGTCGTAGGAGAGAAAGCCCACGAGGCCGCCCTCGAGGTGCTGGCGGTTCATCTCCGGGAACCCGCGCAACTCTGCGTCGGGCATTGCCGACCGCAGGTCGTCGACCACGTCGCCCCCGTTTGTCCCCACGAGGTCCGCGTATCGCTCGTCGAACACTTCCACGTCGCTCTCCTCGCCCCGGACAGTGACGACGGCCCGCGGGTCGTAGCCGACGAAGGAGAACCGCGCGTGACGGTCGTCGGTCTCCGGGGCGAACGCGCCGTCGGGGTCGCTGGAGGCGACCTTCTCGGCGCTCTCCAGGAGGAAGGTGTAGTCGTTGGCGTCGACGTGGCCGGTCCGTCCGGTCAGCGCGGCGTAGGCCGTCAGCGGTTCGACATCGACGTCCAGCTGCGCGGCGGCGCGGACGACCACCGGCCGGTCGGCCGCGGCGTACTCGACGAACTCCTCGCGGGTGACGTCGAGGCTCACGCCGACACCTCCCGGTCGGCCGCGCCGACGGCCTCGACGAACTGCTCGACCGCGTCATGGTCCTTCCACCCGCCGGACTCCTCGACGCCCGAAGCCACGTCGACGGCGAAGGGCCGGACCGTCTCGACGGCCTCGCCGACGTTCTCGGGCGTGAGGCCGCCGGCGAGTATCACCGGCACCGAGAGCGAATCGACGACCTCGCGGGTACGGTCCCAGTCGTGGGTCTCGCCCGTCCCGCCGGCGCCCTCGGCGTCCACGGAGTCGACGAGCAGGGCGTCGGCGTGGCTGGCGTAGGCCTCGATATCGTCGGCCGTGGCGTCGACGACGGCGATGATGGACTGCGTCACCCGGCGGTCGAGCGCACCCAGTTCCGCCGGACTGAGGCCGTCGTGGACCTGCACGGCGTCCGGTTCGACCGTATCGACGCGCTTGACGGCATCCTGGACCGTCCGTGGCATCGTCACGAGGACGCTGGTCACGAGCGGGGGGACGCCCGCCAGGAGGTCGGTGGCCGTCCCGAGGTCGACCTCGCGGGGGGTGTCCACCGGGACGCCGTGGATGACGCCGACGGCATCGGTTCCGCTCGCGACGACGGCGTCGCGGTCGGCCGCGTTCGTCACCCCGCAGACTTTCACGCGCGTCATTCACCCACCAGGTCGTCGAGTTTCGAGGCGGCTGCGCCGGAGCCGATGGCCTCCCGCGCCATGTCGACCCCCTCCGTATGGGAGTCGGCGACGCCGGCGACGTAGATGGCCGCGCCCGCGTTCGCGAGGACGATGTCCCGTTTCGCGCCCGTGACCTCGCCCGTGACGATACCGCGGAGGTCCGCGGCGTTCTCCTCGGGGCTCCCGCCCGCGACGGCGTCGATGCTGGCCGTCTCGAGGCCGATGTCCTCGGGAACCAGCGTGTACTCCTCGATGTGGGTGCCACGGACCTCGGCGACGGTCGTCTCGCCGTGGATACCGATCTCGTCCAGCCCGTCGCCGTGGACGACGAGCGCGTGGTCGACGTCCAGGCGGGCCAGCGCCTCGGCGACCATCGGGACCAGTTCGGGGTCGTAGACGCCGAGCACCTGTGCGTTCGCGCCTGCCGGGTTCGTTAGCGGCCCGAGGATGTTGAAGACGGTCCGCATCCCGAGTTCCTTGCGCGGGCCGATGACGGCCTTCATCGCCGGGTGGAACACCGGCGCGAGCATGAAGCCGATGCCGTCGCGTTCGATGGCCGCCTCGACGGACGGCGGTTCGGCGTCGACGTTCACGCCGGCCACCTCGAGTACGTCGGCGCTCCCCGACGAGGAGGAGACCGAGTAGTTCCCGTGCTTGGCGATGGGGACGTCGGCGCCTGCGGCGACGATGGCGCTCGTCGTCGAGACGTTGATCGTGTCGTAGTCGTCCCCACCCGTGCCGCAGGTATCGACCAGCGTCTCGCGCTGGGGCGTGATGGTCCGTGCGGCGTCGCGCATCCCCTGTGCGAACCCGGCGATCTCGGCTTCCGTCTCGCCTTTCGCCCGGAGTGCGGCCAGCAGCGCGCCGATCTGTGCTTCCGTCGCTTCTTCGAAGACGAGCGTCGCGACCGCGCGTGCCTCGTCCTGTGTCAGGTCCTCGCCGTCGGTGACGCGTTCGATGTACTCCTGCATTGTATCCACCAATGAACTCTTTCGTGTTACGATGTACAAATCCGTACACTCACTTAACCTTGTCGGGCTCGACGTCGTTGGGGGGCCCGTGTGGGCCGAATCAACAGACGCCGTGTGGGTCCGGAATTCGAAACCTTCAATTATACCCCCCGGCAAGGATGAGTTGCACTCGGCAGCGAGGGTTCGTGGTCTAGGTCGGTTATGACACCTCCTTGACATGGAGGAGGCCGGCGGTTCAAATCCGCCCGAACCCACTCTTTCTGTCGCGAACGATTCGTGAGCGACGAACTCGTCCGTGAGGGCGATTTGAACCCTGGAAGCCGAGCGAAGCGATCGTGAACGGCACCGCCCGGGGTGTCTCCCCGGCACACGAACTCGTAGCCGCGGGTGGCCTCGCGCTGACGATTGTGGCGTCGGCCCTCGCGGTGGCGACTTAGCGAGTGAAGATCGCCCACAGCCAGGGATCTGTCGCGACCGGGACTCCCGCTGGCTACCGCCTCGTTACAGTACGCCGAGCTCGAACACTGCGAGGTAGATCTGCCCACCACCGGCCAGTATCATCACCACGGCCGCACCCTGTTGGACCCGTCTCGAGTACGTTCCCAAGGAGCGCCAGGAGTCGATTCCGGCGCCCGCGAGCAGCGTCACGCCAACAAGTGGGACCGTCACCCCGAGTGCATACACGGCCAGCACGAGAGCACTCGAGTGGACCGGCAATGCGACCGCCTGGGTGACCACGCCAAAGAGGAGGGGCACCACACAGCCTGCTGCGGCAACTGCGTAGACGGCGCCGAACACACCGAATCCGGTTACCGAGGCCGGTCGTTCGGGAAGCGGGACGCGAAGTTCCGGCCCTCGGTCCAGGAGCGTCACGAGGCCGAAGGCGATCAGCCCGGCCCCGATAACCGGTTCGAGGATCGGCAGTGCGGTCTTCACTGACTGACCCACCACCAGGACGAGCAGCGCGACGGCGGCGAGAGCGCCGAGTGCGCCGCCGGCAGCGGCACCAGCAGGTGCGAGCATACTCGTATCTCCATCGTTCTCGCTCAGGTAGTATCCGACGTAGCCCGGAAGCAGCGGGAACGCACAGGGGGCGAAGAACGTCGCGACGCCAGCGCTTGCGGCGAAGGCAAGCGCCCCAACGACTGCAGTTTCGACCATCTTACACCAGTGAATCGAGTTGGTCTCGGAGTGTCTCCTCCCTGGCGAGCCCGCTGTGACCGAACTGGATGGTTCCGTTCTCGTCGGCGATGGCGATGTAGGGGAGTCCGCCCGCGCCGAACGCCGCCAGCAGCTCGCTTCCGGGATCCGAGCCGACGGTCCAGGCACCGTCGTTGCGGTTCCACCACTCGGCGATGTCAGTTTTGGTCAGCGTCTCGCTCGGGCGTTCGTTCGTCACGGAGACGAACGACACCTCGTCGTATTCGGGCTGAATCGCGTTCAGAATCGCGAGCTGGTCGTCGCAGGGGGCACACCAGGTGGCGAACAGATCGACGACGGTGACAGTATCCGGTGTCGGGACGAGCGCCTGCCCGGCAGTCGATCCGCGTGCGTCCAGGGTCTCGACGCGGATCGGCAGCTGGTCCTCACCTCGCGATTGTCCGTCTGGCAAACCGCTCTGGGTGACCCACAGACTTCCGCCGGTGAGTACGAGCCCTGCGATCGCGGCGACGGCCTGCCGGCGCTTCACGCGTTTCTCACCGTTCTTAGGTCGGCGATGATGGTCTCCTCGTCCGGCGACTTCGTGCGATAGGCGCGCTCGACGAACCCGTCGGCGTTGACGAGCAGCGTCAGGGCCGAGTGTGTGAACATGTACATGTCCATGTCCTCGGGTTCGGTGCGCTGGAAGGCCACGCCGAACTGGTCCTGTACGACTGCCTTGGCCCGCTCCTTCGAGGCAGGCCGGAGGAAGTGCCAGTTCTCACGCTCGGCGTCGACGTTCATGTCGTCGGCGTACGTCCGAAGGCGCTCGGCAGTGTCGCGGGCGGGGTCGAACGTCGTCGGGAAGAACGAGACTGCGTCGCTGTACCCGTTGTTTTCCGCGTGGGCCTGGATATTTCGCTGTGTCGAGATGAGGACGGGACAGACGGTTCGGCAATGACTGTAAAAGAACGTGAGGAGTGACGGTGTCTCGACGTCACGAAGACGAACCTCTCGGGAATCGACCGGCGCGGGGACAGTCACATCCGGGATTCGTTCGCCCCACGCCGGATACGGAACGTCGCTACTCTCGAATTCACGGTCGGGTTCCCCGAGAGCGACGTCGGGGTTCGAACCGCCGAGGCCAGCGCTCCCGAGACACCCGGCAAGTCCACCGATTGCTGCGACTGCTCCGGTCGACCTGAGAAACGCTCGTCTGTGCATAATCGGGATTTACGACCTCGACCATTTGGGGTATCTGGTTCGGGTCTCGAATACCCGCCCCTGTGGACTCTCGGCCCGTGCTCGCTCGCCAGGATTCGAATACTGCTTCTCTCGTCATAGAGACGAAACAGCGGGCTAGAACTCCGAGTGTTTTCGCCATACCATATTCGCCGATCGGGACCGTTATTGCAGTCAACTGCGAGCGCACCCTGATGCGAGACGGGGTGTTCGAACAGGTCCATTCAGAGGTTGGCGGTCGCTGCGACCACTGCACGCCGGATTCACGGCTGCCCTCACGCGAGTTCCTCCCCGGTGTGCGTGGGAGAATGCGCTCCCGAATAGCGGCCCGTTCGAATCCCGAACCAGAGTGGTCGTTGCCGAATCGTATTCGGCGCGCGATGGTCACCATGTATCGTCGTGGCCCAGCACCTGGCGACGAAATACCCGCCTGTCGATTGCTGGGGGAACGCACGGTACTGCGTAGATCAGTTGGGTCTGCGCTGGCGTCTTTCACTGGTGCGAGCGTAATAGACTGCAGCGAGGACGAGCACCATCATAACGACGTCAAGTGAGTGTTCGAACGAGTGATGCATACCGGTATTCATACCGCGAGCCTGTCATAGAACGCGTCACGTACGAACCAGTTACAGAGGTGTTCTCAGGGATTGAGATTACGGGAAGTGTGTTTATCAATCGGGGTGGTAGATTTGTTGTGATGATAGTCAGCACAGATACAACCGAAAGATGGGATGCGGCATACGAGGTTTGTAAAAAAGTTGCCGAAGAAACTGGCGTAGATATCTGTGAGTTACCCCCTCTGTACGAAACCATCGATCCAGACGCCCTCAATGCGTTGCTTCGGCATTCGAACGTCACCGACACCCATTCCGAGCGGTCAGTCGAGTTCTCGTACTGTGACTATCGTGTGACGGCCCATTCGACCGGCCAGGTCGGGCTCCACTCGGAGCCTGAATCGACATCTTCCGTGCCGTCGACCTGAAGACGAGGAAGATCCATGCCTACAAAGGATACGAAAAAAATTGTACACTGAAGACGAAACCCTGACGAAATTAGAGAGCGCAATGAGGCAATCGTTAGGTGAACTCAAATCCGACATTCGGGCTGCGATCGAAGATCGAAAACGAGAGCTCCGTAACAAATAGACCACACTGCGGGTGTTATCGAATGATTCCGAGGTGAGTATGACAGCTATTGCCGAGAGGGTGTCATAGAAACAGTCTCATAACGTGATGATCGTGCTTCCCGGATTGTCTCCGCGCTCGTAGTTGGTGATGACAACAACGAGCCGGAGGCAGAGCGCAACGAACACTTCTGTTCGTGCGTGGACGCGGCCTCGGGCGCGGACGTGCCCGAGGCCGCAGTGCTTGACTGCGTCGTTGGTTCGTTCGACTCCTGTGCGGCAGTTGTACGTCTCGTCCAAGATGGATTGTTTCAGCTGCACGTCCCCGTTGTATTCCTTGATTTGGTCTTCGACCCTGTACTCGATGTCTTTCGGGTCGTCAGTATTTCGCGGGTTGTATGGGGCGATTGGCACGACCCCTGCAGCCAGCAGGTAGTCGTGCCAATCGAGGATATCGTAGGCGCTGTCTCCAAGCATCCAGATCGGTGTGTCGACGGCGAGCGCGTCACGCGTGACGCGAATCGCCGTCTCCTGATCCGCTTCTTGGCTTGCGTGAACTCCGCTGCTATCGGGATCTTTGCGCCAGTCGAGACAATCGTACAGCCGAAGCCGTAGTAGACTCTTCGGCTGTTGGGTCGTAGTTCCACGAGGCGGCGTCGTTGTGTTGGATCGCCTCGATGTGCGTCGAATCGATAGAGTACGTGGAGTCGAGCAGGCCGCGGGCGGCGGCCTGCTCGACGAGCCTGTCGAAGATGTCGTCGACAACGTGTTCGAGATCGGTGAGAAAGCGATCAATCGTGTCTCTGGATGGCGGTTTGTCGAGTCCGCAGTAGTACCAGACGAGGCCGTGCTGAAGTTCTCGTGTAACCGGACGTGTACCGTAAACATCCTCGTAGTAGCAGTGGAGAAAGCCGCGAAAGAGGTCTGGTGGCTTGTGTACACGTGTTCGCCCCCGCTTCGAAGGGGCGAACACGTCGTACTCCAGCAGAAACTCGAACTCAAGGTGCTCGAATAGCGGTACTGTGTCGGTAGCCGCGACATTCAAGAAGTCGTCTACTGAATCCACATCTTGCAGGGTTGCGGTTCTGCTGGACACACTTTCCGCACCCTGCTGCTTCGTACGTGACGCGTTCTATGACAGGCTCTACCGCTGGTAAGATACACGAGTCCCAAGCTCGTCTTCCCGAGGAATGTCGAAACGGCGACCGTGATGAGCAGGTCGGAAACCGTCCGTCGCTTAACGAACGCCACGACGGAGAGCAACGCGAGCAGTATCGACAACACCGTGCCGGTGCCGAGGGCGACGATAAGCAGGCTATCGGACGGTGACACTCCGGCATGGAGTGGTAATAGACCGTCAGTGGTGAGTGACGATATCGAGAGCCTGTGATTGCGACCCGGAAATCCGACGTGGCCGGTCAGGTGTAGCTACTCACAGTAGCCAGATCGACTCACAAGTTGTGGTTCAATCGCCGAACCCGAACGGTGGACCGTGAGATATAGAAGTCACTGCCCAAAGATACCAGTACAGCTGGATCGGTGAGTTCGCTCCCCAGTCGAGAACAGCAACCAATGACCGGAACACGAAATCGAATTGCACATCAGGTTCGTCGGAATCCTGGCATCCATTTCAACGAACTCACCCGGACGCTCGATCTCGCACCAGGGCAGGTCCAGTACCACCTGCGGAAACTCGAAGGCTCCGACGATGTCGTCGAGGAATCGCTGTACGGCCGAACGCATTATTACACGCCGGAGTACGGAACCTGGGAACGGGGAGCGTTGGCCGTGCTCCGTCGAGAGACCGCGCGGGACGTCCTCGTCTACCTCATGGCCAACGGCCCGAGTGCACCCAACGCAGTGGCCGACGGGGTGAATATCGCACGGAGCACCCTCGAGTGGCATCTCGACCACCTCGTCGAACAAGATCTCGTCGAGAAGCAGCGCGATACTCGCAACCGCGTCACACTCGTCATCGCACACCCAGAGGAGACTGCCCGGATGCTTCGGCTGGTGGAGCCGTCGATCGCAAACCGTCTGGTCGACCGGTTCACGCGCCTGGTCGACGGGTTGCTTGCCGGTGAGCCAGCCACGTACGGGGACGAACCGTGAGACGAAATTAGCCCTCCTTCGAAACCCGACCCATACCTCTGCGTGCGATCGGTTCTCAGAGACCAACTCGACGGAGATCCCGATCGCCCGCGATGTGAGAGTCGCCCCGAGTAGCGAGGAGGCGGACTCCAGGGCAGCGATCGGCTCGCGCTCGACGGAACAGGGAGTCGCAGCTACGAGCAGCGACTCTGTCTGTCCGCCGCCGTCGAACCACAGTCGACCGAACTGTTCACGTCCCGTCGCCTGGGCCACCTACATCCACGTTGTGACCCCTGTCGTGTTCGACCAGCGTCCCGAAGTGAAAGCCGTGGACTGTTCGTCCTTCTTCTCGCCTTTCCGGACGCCGTCCGGCGGGCTGAGGTTCTGTGGGGAGGACGGGATGACCGTGATGTCCGGGTCGCAATCGACCGGCCGCTCGAGCATGCCGGCCCCCTTCGCCGCATCAAGAACGTCTGAGGTAAGGTTTCCAGCGGAATCAACTCCAAATTGAATGCTTGTTGGATCTACTGGAGACGATAATCTCAATGAGGACGACGATCAGCCAAGATACTCTTCAGTGCTAACATCGACGTTCTCGAACTTAGAGGGCGCTTCACGCGCGACGTTCTGGAGAACCGTAGTGGCCGCCCGACTGGCCACCGGATCGTCCGCGTTCGTCTCGAGCGCAACTATCGGAACTATCGGGACCACGCTAGCAGCCGCAGGGTTCAGGGATAATATCTCAGTTGTATTATTAATTGCTTCTATACGGACGTCTTCGTCCGAATCGCTCGCGTACTCGCCGAGAGCCTCAACCGCCTGTTTCTGCAACTCATCCCTCGTCCTCTCCTTTTGAATGACGTCGTCCTGACGACCGAGCGACCCGAGTGTGGCTACCGCTTCAAGACGGACTGTGGAATCCTCGTCTCTGTGTTCGGCAAGCTGATTGATTGCTTTTGTCGCCACCGAAGAATCAATATCGTTTAGCAGGTCGATCTCTCCGAGGTCCCCGAGACTGCGTACCGCATGCTTCCGTACATTCGGATCGGGGTCGTTCAATACATCAGACACCGCAGAGATTGCTTGTTTTCCGAACTCCGTGTTGCTATTCCCGATCTGTTCGAGAGCGACGACCGCCCGTTCTCGAACCTCCGGATCCGGGTCTTCAGTTGCTGCGGTGACACTCTCGAACGTACGCTCACTATTTTCGGTAGAACCGTAACTAAGTGAGCTGAGTGCAGAAACCGCTCTGGCACGCGCTGTGGACGATTCCGCGTCGGTGTATTCGGCGATTTTCTCGATCACGTCCACCTCCAGTGTTGCTTCCTCGTCTGCGAACCCTCGAAATAAGGGGACTGCCTTTTCCCGGACGTTCGAATCGTCATCTAGCAGTAATTCAATCAACCTGTCGAGGTTTTCTCTGAATCCCGTGAAATCTTCTGTTTTTACGGTCGCAGTCGTCTCTACCCCGCTGAGGGCAGATACTGCGGCTCTTCGAGTAGCAACGTCTTCATCATTCGAAAGTGTGAGGAGAATCGAGATTACGACCGACTGTTCTTCCGGACCCACCTCACAGATTCTCCCGAGAACTGACTCTGCACGACTTCTCACATCCGGGTCTTCATCTGTGAGTCGTTCAGCAACTGCCTCAGATATGTCCTTGACCAAGGGTAAGTGAGTGTCCTCGTCGTGTTTGAGCGTGATCGATACTTTATCGAGTGTATCCACACTATTCATCCGCACCTGTGAATATTCGTCATCAAGTCGTTCAATTGCTGTCTTCGCAATTTGTTCTTCGAACGAGGATTCAAGTTGTGCGAATTCCCCCAACGCTGTCACCGATTGCCCACGGACACCAACCGATTCGTCAGCAGTTGTTTCCTCAAGTGCAACAACAGCTTCTTCGAGTAATTCCGTATCGGGATCCGGAACAAAACAGCTTTTAGAGGCAATTCTCCCGAGCGCCTCGGCGGCCTTGAACCGGACTCGCGGGGACTCGTCGCCAAGCGTCTCAACGAGTGGAGGAACCGTCCGTTCGATTTCCGTTCCATCGAGGAGGTGACACAACGTTTCGACAGCTTCGAACCGGACTTCTCGATTCGGGCAAGATAGCTGATCCAGAATCTCTTCGAGAGCAGCTGTCCTCTCAGTATTCGAATCGGATGAATCAACCGGTGACATTGTTTTGCACGATTATAACCTGAATGCAATAATAATTACCCGGGCTATATTTCTGGGATTGGGTTAGGCTTATCTCGAGGTAATATAAAACAACGAGACATGCCACAGATTAATCAATATCACTGCAACGACTGTGATTTCGAGATGGCTCGAGGATGGGGCGGACAGATGTACGTACTGGCTGAGGTTTGCCCCTTCTGTGGCGAGACACTCAAGCAGACCAACGATTACTGCAGTGGGTGTGGAACCCTCGTAGAAACTATCGACGCCGAGGAGTTCAAGCGCGTTGTCTGCCCTCATCCCGGGGAGCAACAAACAGTGAGAGCCGTGCTCGGCGACGACGTGTCCGAAGAGGAGTATGAATCCCGGACCGGTTTCAACTCCAACTGTGTCTGTATTGATTGTCTTGAACAGTTCGAACTTGATATAGAACGGGACGAGCGGCGATGCCCCGAGTGTGGGAGTGATGTGGTACGGACCGAGCAAGAACTCGTCGGTGACCAGTGTCCGAAGTGTGAAGACGGGACGTTCGTGGAAACGTCAACAGGCATGATGGCGTGAAGTATGCGAAGGGGACCTACAACAACCGAAACGGCCCAAATTGTAGAGGGAACCCCCACTGCGTAACACGTGGAAAACGGCTTTGGAACGCCTCTCGTTAAACCGCCAATAGGACCTGTGCTTTGGAAGCATGCTTCAATCAATTGGTCGCGTCGCAAAGTCCTCTAGAGTTCAGTAGCAACTGGCTCCCGTGAGGAACGGGACGCCTCTGGTGTCCACCCAAGAGGTGTCCCATGCACGCCACAATCGACGTGCGGTTGACGATTAGCATCGACGAGGACAAAACGGTACCGCTCGCCACGCTCGCCGAGTTCATCACCGACCAGAACGTCGAATCAGTTCTTCTCGAAGGACTGGTCGAGAGCCTCGACGCGAGCCGCGTCGAGGCGCTCTGTGGTGAGAAACACGCTACTGGCAACGGTGACCGACGCTTCCAACGAGCTGGTACCGACACCCGTACAGCCGTCACAACCGCCGGTGAACACGACTTCGACCTTCACTACGTCGAAGATACCGCCGCTGACCACGACGAACCCAGCCACTTCCGCCCCGTCGAAGACGTTCTCGACTTCGACGGGCAAAACCGCTATCAGCAGGACATCGCCGCCAAAAGCGTCGATCTCGCCACCTCGCTCAGCTATCGGGATGCTGCTGACCACGGCGATGGCATCCTCCCGGAGATGCCGTCGCCGACCACCATCAACCGCCGCGCCAGAGAATACGGCAGCAAGCTCAAGCAGTTCCTTTCAGACTGTGTCGCTGACACAGACGCTGACGCTGTTATTCCTGACGGCACGAAGTGCCACAGTCAAGACGACGACCGCTCGTACCACTCCGTCCAGGCCACGCTCGGCGAAGATACTGCCGAGGAGTCGCGCTCCCTGCTGGATCTCTCGGTCAACGCTGACTGGGACGAAACAGCCGCCGAACTCGAAGACATCGACGCAGTCACTGACGACGCGACGGTCGTCAGTGACGCTGATGAGGGTATCGTCACGGCATTTACCGACGAAAATCGTAATCACCAACTCGATCTCGTCCACGTCGGTCGGACGCTTGATTACAACCTTTGGGACGACGGCGTGTTCTCCTTGGATCGGCGGAACGAGATCGTCTCGGAGGTGATCGACGAGGTGTTCCATCTGAAGAACTCGGTCGCTAAACACCGTCCAGACGAGGAGTTCGCGGCGATCCGCGAACGGATCGCGCGAACGACCGAGCGTATCGAGAAGACAGCGTGGCAGTTGGATCAGTACGGGTCAGAGAAGGCGGCGGGGTATCTTCGGCGGTGGCTGCCGTCAATCGTGACGTTTGCCGATCAGGCTGTCGAGGGGTTCGAGGTGCCGTGGACCTCGAACCCCGTCGAACGGTTGATGGGGGAGGTCAGCAAACGGTGCAAGAACCAGTGGATGCGCTGGACAACGGAGGGATTAGAGGCGATACTCCAGCTTCGGCTGGTGAAGTACGCTGATCCAGAGCACTACCAATCGTTCCTCGACGAACTGCTCCAGCGATCGACCAAAACAGCAATGAGCTGTGACCTCTCAATTGAGAGCACCAGAGGCAAACTCTAGACCGCTTTGCGACGCGACCAATCAATTATAGATGCCTCTCTGTCCTTCCTGCCATCATGGAGTCTCGACAGGTAAGGGGTGGGGACCGATGAGCAGATATGTGATTTCCGACCATCACTTCGGGCACTCGCGTATCATCGGATACACTGATCGGCCGTTCAGTTCGGTCGGGGAGATGAATCAGACACTGCTGAACCGTCACTACGAGACCGTCGGTGAGCAGGATACACTCGTCCATCTGGGTGACGTGGCGATGGACATGCAGACTGGGAACGAGACAATCGAGTTTTTCGAGCGATTGGGTGGCGATGTATTGGTCCGTGGCAATCACGATGTCGGGTTAGATGCCGACACAGCCCCCTTCCCGGTCCTGGACGCGTGTATTCTGAGTCATGGTGAACGGGAGTTTTACTGTACACACCGACCCGAAGACATCCCGGACGACTGGGACCGCTGGGCTATCCACGGCCACATGCACAACAACGACACGGACACGTATCCGTTCGTTGCAGCCGATGCGCGTCGGGTCAACGTCAGCAGCGAACTGCTGAATTTTCGGCCTATTGCGCTGGATACCCTGACTGGAATTCTCGACGCTTGCCCTGACGACTCACGAATCCGCGATGTGGACACCGCCCGGAAGGAACTCGGATAGTCGACTTCGCTTGCTCCGACCGTGGGGTGAACGATTCGTTTGCCGAGAAATAGGGTCGTCGCGGACTGCGCGAGAGCACACGCCTTGGTCTCGGTGTCCACGACAGCGTACTCAGCCATCCCGGTCCCGTCGGGGCCACCGCCATCTCGAATGAAACGGGAGTCCGACCGCCCCAGGATTGCAGACGAGGATATCCTGGCCCGGTGAATCCACTAGCCCGCCGTCTTGGTGGTGCGTGTGGCCGAGCAGTATCACGTCCATCTCGTCGTCAGGGTACGAGCAGTCTCTTCGAACGACTGTGGTGGACGCCAGGGTCGGTGCCCACGTCCGCCGCGCCGTCTGCTGTCGGCCGGCAGTGGGCTACAGTAGCCACTGAAAACCGACGCTCACCCGAGCGCACGACAGCAGGGCGGTCGGGGTGTCGATCGTTTCCATCGTCACCCAGCGCGGTCAGTCCGATGTCAGCGAAACCCGTGGCGGTCGTCCGTCTGTGACTCTGTCCGTAACCCATCGACGGCGCTTTGGACGTCCCTGCGTGTCACCACGAGCGATTCTCGGTCACCACTGTCGAACTCGGCAACGGCGAATTCCAGCGCTTTCCGACAGATTGCTGCGACATCGGCCCCTGAGAGGTCCGGGAGGTCACGGGAGACGAACCAGTCGGCCGTTACCGGGTCAGCCAGTGGTAATCTATCGGCATGAATCTCGAAGATAGCCCGAGTATCGGTTTTATCGGGCTGTGGGACCTCGATGAACGTATCGAACCGGCCAGAGCGGAGCACGGCAGCATCGAGCTGATCCAATCGATTGGTCGCCGCCAAGACGAGTACGTCAGCAAGTGGTTCGAGCCCATCAAGTTCAGACAGCAGCGTGTTCACCATGTCGTCTTTGTACTCGTTGCTATCGCTGGTCCGACTGGGGGCCAGCGAGTCAAACTCGTCGAAGAATACGACACTGGGAGCGTGGTCACGGGCAGCCCCGAACAGCTCCCGGAGTTCACGCTCGGATTCGCCCACGAGGGGTTGTTCCAACTCCGGACCTTTCACCGAGAGGAAGTGGTAGTCTAACTCGTTGGCGACTGCCTTCGCCAACATCGTCTTCCCGTTACCCGGCGGTCCGTGGAGGAGTATCCCCTGCCCGATGGAGTAGCCAGCATCGCGAAACGTCTCACTGTACTCGACGGGAATCGTGACAGCTTCACGGAGCCGCCGTTTCTCTGACTCGAGCCCACCGATATCCCGGAACGAGATGTCGGGGACATCCGGCTCGAACTGCTCGTCCGTGCTGGCAAATCCGAAGAAACCGGCATCGGCCGACTCATCAAAGCGTTCTGCGTTAATCTCGTCGAGAGCCGTCTGGATGTCCGTCGGGCGGATCGTCACAGGTGTATCAGCACGCGCTCTACGACGGGACAGGATAGCCCGCTTGACCGCTGTATGCAGATCTCGCACCGACAAATCGTGCGTATCCAGATCTTCGATAAGACATTCCCCGTGCGTGTCCAGTCTCGCGATGCCCACTTTTTCGGCATCCGATACGGCACTCCTGATCTCGCTATGTCGATACTGCTCGGTCGGTTCCGGGACGTCGACCACGAACTCGAAAAGTGCGTCGTTGCGGATCAGGTCGGAATCATCATCCGTCGCCGTGGCGATGACGAGTACCTGCGAGTGGTTCGTACGGACCGAGTCAAGGTGTCCCCGGAGATGCTCGTACTCTTCCTCGTCGAATGCAAAGTCGTCGACACACTCGAGCACCACGACACTCGGTTCACGTTCACGAGCGGCTTCGAGCGTCGCTTTGATATTGGTCCCGCTGTCGCTGAACCCGCCGGAAACAGAGCCCACGCGAAAGAATGTATAGTCGTCGTCAAACTCTCCAGTGAGTGCTCTCGCTAGCTTCGTCGTTGGGGACTGGTCGGACTTGCCGAACAGAAGGACCGAGGACGTCGCGAACGTGTCATATCCGACATTTTCGGTGACGGACCGCTTGAGGCGTGCCTTTACCTGCTCAAAATTCTCGATCGCATCGAAACGGCCGAACGGTTCAGTCGATACCGTCACACTTTCGCCAAAGACTGACTCGACGGGCTCTCGGTCTGGCGTGTCAGTCATAGCGACCACCAGCGTACGAAAGAGCGACCGGACAAATCATTGTCTGTCGATAGACTGTCGACAGGGACTATTCAACGTATTCATGTGCTCGCAAAAAACCATCCAGCTCAGTTGTCACGTAGAAGACATCATCCGCATACGCTTCGACGGTATCGAGTATCTCACATGTACTCTATCGTCGTCGCACTGCGGTACTCGAAGCGCACCGGCACTCTATTCGTCTACCCTTTGAGCCGGTACCGAACGGCCGTCGTTCACCCTCGGCGTCGACGAGTAAAGCGCCGCGAACTCGCCGACCAGGCGGCTGATAGCCTCGTAGTCACCCATCGACCGCCTCGAGCTCTACGACTCCGTGATATCTGTCGGGCCCTGACTCCGTCTACCGATGAATTATTGAGCGTGGTCTGCAACAGGGACTGAGGAGTGTCTCGACAGGACAGACCGGGGTGCCATCACCGGAGGGTTTCACCAGGGCCAATGGAACATACGCTGTTCGTACGTAAGCGACGGGCTGGAATCGAAAACAGGGCACAGCTATGTTAGAGCGAGATGAAACAGAGTTCGTAGAACTCGTTCTGGACGTCGGCAGCAGGGCTCTGGACCAAGATCCGTTCGAGTTCATGATCGACGAAGGGGTCCCTGTGGACGAATTCGGCAGCTTATGTAGCGGCGATAACATAGACGAGGTTGCGCGGAGTTTGGAGGCGAAGGGACTGGCGTATACTGAATCTCACAACGAAATCATCCGTTACACTCCCTTGCCAGATGACGAAATTGAGCAGGTGGACTGGGGAGATACAGGCTTCAAAACGGTGGATCGTCAGTATATCTATTTCACGAACGAGCTGGAAGATCTGTACCGGGCATGACGCTCGATCGAGCACAGATACAGCTGCTATCGATCTCCCCGTCAGATGTATCCCTGGATCGACTATATATGTGGCAACTGTGAGCGACAACCGAGAGACGGTCATCGAGGAGTACGGCCAGGACTGCCAGATTGTTCACGAGGTGCGGGACTATCCTGACCAGTACCACTTCGAGGACTCCAACGGTCGGATGAGAACGTTCGAGAGTATCCACGAGGCACGACTGTATGCCGACTTGTACACTGTTACTGGTGGATTCAACGAGAAGCAGACCGGAAACCGGGGCGTTCCACCGGCTATCGCCCGCGCTAGCGACGAGATACGAATGACCTATCTCGCGGTCCAAATGTCGATCACGTACGCTGCACGGGCGTTTGCGGTCGACGAGTCGACCGTCTGCGATACAATCAACCGTATCCATGCTCGGGCCGAGAAGCAGCGCCCGTGAGCAGACGACGTGTGTCACATCGCTGTAGACGGGATTACTGTACGTCGATGTCTCCGACGTCGCGCTGAGGCTTTTGGAGTTCTATCGCGTGCTCGTCTCGCTCAGAGAGTCCACGGACGACGGCATCGTCCGCCCCTCCGTGGACGACTCGTACTGACAGGTCCAGTGGCGACGGGACAGAACTACCCGTCTCTGTCTCCGCTCTGGAATCCTCTCGGCACTCTCACCCCCTCGAAACAGGACCTGAAAGACCTCCCAGACACTACGGCTCGACGGTGGTTAGTCAAACGCGAACAGTGAAGGGGGAGCATTTCTTGCTGGTCTATGGCAGGGGTCGCCCGCTCCACCGGTCATAGAGGGTGGACTGGTTCGGCGTCCGTGGAGCGCGAGCGGACGCCCGAGCCGGCGATGGCGTTGGGTATTCGGTCACACGTTGCGGGACGTTCGTCGTCGACGGCCGTCGAATCACTCGAATCGCCGGGTCTCTGACGCAGTCGGAATGCTTCCGAACGGCCCTCTCGAGAGCTGAAGCGTCGAATCCCGTCGTGTTCAAACCGCTTCCGTCGCGTCGAACCGGACACCGCCGAGAACTGGCCGCAGCGCTTCGCTCGATGGCTCAACGCTCCTGACTACGCACTACCGTCGCGTCGTGTCGGACCTACTGGTGTGACACGACCGACCAGCGCAGCGAGCCGGGCTCCGTTCCTCACCGCCGGAAAAATGAGCCGTCCGGCAGTCAGACGCCGACGTCGGCGCTGTCGCCGGTGTGGCCATCCGCGTCGGCGTCACCGGACCCGGTGGACGCCGCCTCGTTCTCGACGGTCACGACGAACGACGTCGAGAACTCGGGGCGGTCGGGATAGCCCGACGTGCCCGTCAGCTCCGAGCCGTCGTTGGCGTAGAGCACGTACTCCGAGCGCAGGATGACCTTGGTCTTCGTCGTCGACCCGTCGGTGTCAGCATAGAGGTACGACGCCGGTGCCGGGTTGTCCGGCAGCGCGTACCCGTTGTTGTAGATGTTGTTCCGGTTGCGCTGGATGATGCCCCAGTCCGTGTCGGAGGCGATGTGCCCGGCGCGGCCGTCACCGTACTCACCGTTGAGGACGATCTCCTCGCCGCTACCACCCCAACTGGTGCCCTGGGAGGTATCGATCTTGTTGGTCCGGTGTATCGTGCCCGACCACAGCGTGTTGCCGCTGCGCTTGAGCTCGACACTGACGAGGATCTTGAAGTACCCGACCGGTTCGTCGAAGCCGTCCCAGGTCAGCCGCCCCGTGGTCTGCGTGGCGACCCACTGGATGCGGCCGTCGTCGCTCACCGCCTTGGCCGGGTCGCTGATACTGCCGCCGGCTGTCGCCGACGCCCCTCCGGTAGCCGCCAGGAGGGCACCACCGCCGAGTGCACTCGTTCCCACGATTCCACCAACCGTCTTGGCAAAGTCACGACGTTGCATGATTGACTCCCCCACGAGTCGGGTGAACGCTGTCAGCCTACGACTCGGCCCTCCCGCCCGACAGTTCCTACCACCACGCACCGACTGTGGGTGGTCGTCGCTGCCTCCGGAGCGGTGTTTGGAATTTGCAGTATAACTGAGTATATAGGCCATCTACTCAGTGTTACATTCGGACTACGTCACCTGCCTGGACCGAAAACGGTGGCTACTACCCCCCAACGTGACGGGCCGTCCGGTACTGTCGTCGCCCTCCGCCCGTCTCCGCTCGCCGGATCCCGCGTTCTTGTCTCGTGGCTGGCAGTGGATGGGCGGCACCCGCCCGGACCGTTCGACCCGCAGACACCGACCTGCAGGGCAAGTGGCCTCTCTCCGAACGTATTTCAATAGTTTCTTTGAGTAGCCTCAGGAGCGTCTGCTATGGACGAAACACTCGATTCGTTACAACCGTTCGAACAGTTCGTCTTGCTCTCGGTGGTCGAACTGGCCGCCGAGGACGCCACGCCGGTCCACTCCTTCGAGGTCGCCGAGACGGCGCGCGCCCACCTCGACGACATCGACCGGGACCCCTTCGGCGGTGTCGAGCGCCAGATGGTCATCTCGGCACTGCAGGCCCTCGCGGACGCTGGCCTCCTCGAGAAGACGAAAGTCCAGTCCCCGACCGGCAAGGGCCGACCGGGCTACGAACTGGCCGTCGAGTCCAGGACGGTCCTCGACACCCTGGAGGGAATCGGGGGGTTCGGGTCCTACGCCGAGACGATTCGCGCGGGCGCCTGAGTCGGCCGGCGGGTCACTCGTCGTCAGTCGGGTCGCCGTGGAGCGTCTCGTGCAGGCCGACGACCAGCGCGGGGACGACGACCATGAAGATGTGCTCCTCGATGGGGATGCCCAGCAGGTCGACGCCGGTGCGCAGCTGGATGGCGAAGACGCCCACGGTCAGCGTGTACCAGTCCCAGACGTACGCGACGGGATAGAGCACGACGATGGTCTTCGCGGCCCGCCGGAGCGCTCCGGCACGCCAGAGCAAACCGGCGGCGACGCTCCCCCAGAGGACTTCCGTGACGAGGTAGGTGTAGGGTCCGAACACGCCGATGTCGGGTAGCATACTCCAACCAGCGTGGCCACCGTCTAAAGGCTAATCCGCTTCCCGTCCCGCAGGAATCGAACCAACCTTGATAACCCTTCACAGCGAAGGTCCGCCTGTGAAGTACTATGGATATTGCTGATATCGCTACGAGAGAGTTTGTCGAAGTCGACGCGGGCAAACGGCTTGGGAAGGTCCGGTCTATCTTCGAGCGCGAGAACCCGAAAGGGATAATCGTCACCGACGACGGGGAGTACGCCGGCGTCATCACGCAGAAACAGCTCGTCCAGTCTCACGTCGAGGACAACGCCAAGGCCGGCGCGATGACCAGCTCCGCGCCGAAGGTCGGGCGCCGGGACGACGTCCGGGAGGTGGCCCGCGTCCTCGTCGAGGGTGGCACCAAGATCGCGCCGGTCTTCGAGGGCGATTCCCTCTGGGGTATCGTCACCGAGGACGACATCCTGGAGGCCGTCCTCGAGAACCTGGACGCCCTCACCGTCGACCAGATCTACACCGACAACGTCGTCACCGTCGCCGAGGACACCAACGTCGGCCAGGTCATCAACCACCTCCGCGAGCACGGGATCTCTCGTCTCCCCGTGCTGGACGACGCCGACGCCCTGACGGGGATGGTCACCCGACACGACGTCGTCGACGTCGTGGTCCGCGACATGAACAAGGCGACCACCGGCGACCGGTCCGGCGAGATCCAGCGCATCCTCGACATCCCGGTCTACGACGTGATGAGCAGCCCCGTCGAGACGGCGACGCTCGACGCCTCCGTCCGCGACGCGGTGGCCCGGATGCTTGAGAACGACTTCGCCGGCCTGGTCGTCACGCCCGAGGACGACGACACCCAGGTCGAGGGCATCGTCACGAAGACCGACGTGCTTCGGGCGCTGACCTTCACCGAGGAGGATCACATGGACGTCCAGATCACCAACATCAAACTGCTGGACACCATCTCCCGCGAGGACCTCCGGAGCGACATCGGCGCGGTCGCGGACAAGTACCAGGCGATGCAGGTCCAGCACGCCCACGTCCGGTTCCACGAGCACAAGGAGAAACTCCGTGGCACCCCGCTCATCCAGTGCCAGATCCGCCTCCGGACCAACAAGGGCCAGGCCGCCGGGTCCGGCGAGGGCTACGGGGCCGAGATGGCGTTCAACGTCGCGCTGGACAAGCTCGAGCGCAACGTCCTCGAACTCAAGGGCGTCCAGGCCGACGAGGAGTACCGCGGCCAGGTGCTCCGGAAACTCGGCGAGCTGTAGCGCAGGTTCCCCGCCGTTCGGGAGACACGACTCGTGGACCCCGGGAGGCCGACTCCAGACGCCGACCGACGTTCCCGGCTCGCCCCTCCCCGCTCCGACGACCGGCAGAGTGAGGTGCGCCGGCGCCAAAGCGCCCGGACGATGGACCTGACAGCGGCTCTCCAGGCCCGGGAGGGGCTGGTCTGTGTCGTCGGCGCGGGCGGCAAGAAGTCAACGCTGTACACCCTCGCCGAGCGACTGGACCGCGCCGTCGTGACGGCGACCGTTCGCATCCCGATATTCGACGACCACGTCGCGACGGTGCGCGTCACCGAGTCGCCGCTCGACGTCGTCGACGCGGCGGGCGAGGATGCGTGGCCCCTCGGCCTGGTCCCCGGGCAGGAACGCCCCGACCGGTACCGGGGTTACGACCCGGCGACGGTCGAGCGAATCGCCGCGGGTACCTCCGTCGGCACGACGCTGGTCAAGGCAGACGGCGCGCGCACCCGCGAGTGCAAGGCGCCCGGCGACCGGGAGCCACAGCTTCCGGCGGCGGCCGACGTCGTCGTGCCCGTCGCGAGCGTCCAGGCCGTCGGGGAACCCCTGACCGACGCGGCCGTCCACCGACCGGAGCGCGTCGCCGCGCTCACCGGCCTCTCGATGGGCGAGGAGATACGGCCCGAACACGTGGGGACGGTGCTGTCGAGCCCGGACGGCGGGCTGAAGGGCGTGCCCGACGGTGCGACGGCGATTCCCCTCCTCAACAAGGTCGACGACGATGAGTGGGCGGCCGTCGCGCGGGAGATCGCGGCGGTGATTCACGAGCGAGCGGACGTACCGCGGGTCGCGCTGACGTCGATGCTCGCCGACGACCCCCTGATCGCGGTGGTCGACTAGCGGGGGGCCGCGCCTACCCCTCTCGCTCCCGGAGTCGCTCGTCTGCGGCCGCGAGCTCCTCCCGGGTGTTGATATTCTCGAAGGATCCCGTCGAGGCGACCGACTCGACGGCCGATTCCTCGACGACGACCACGTCCTCGAGTTCGTCGATGGGCCGGAGTATCCGCGGGTTCTCCGCCTCGAGCGCGACGTCGCAGGCCGCGACCATCGCCTCGGTCCGGTAGACCGCCTGCGTGGTCTGGAACCACCCCGACGCCAGTCGCGGGACGGCGGCGTCGGCGCCCGCGGCCCGGTCGAAGAGGTACTCCAGCAGCGCCGGTTCGACGAATGGCATGTCGCAGGCGACGACGGCCGCGTAGTCCCCGCTGGCTTCGCGCAGGCCGTTCCGGATACCCGCGACCGGGCCCCGGTCGGGCTCGTCGTCCTCGCCGTAGCGCACCGGCAGCGGATAGCCGGCCATCGCCTCGCGGACGGCGGGCGTCTGGTCGGGCCGGCAGTTCACCACCAGCTCCCCGACGACGTCGACGAGGCGGTCCGCGACGCGGCGAACCATCGGGGTGCCGGCGAGCGCCGCGACGGCCTTGTCGGCCCCGCCAAAGCGGGTCGAGCGCCCGCCGGCGACGACGACGCCGCTACGCATCGCCGAACTCCGCGGCCCAGAGCCGCCACAGCGCACGGTAGAGCGTCCAGGCGTCGACGCCGGTCCGGTCTCCGACCCGGAGACAGGCCGAGTCGAACGTCCGGTACGCCGCTATCCCGGGCGGGTCCGGATAGGGGTCGTCGAGCTCGCCTGCCGCCCGGAGGACCCGCCAGGTGCGCTCGTCGACCGTGACGTAGCGCTCGGGGGCGACGAACTGGAGGAATGCGGAGGCGACTGGGACGTCCACGCCCGTCAGGTCGGTCAGCAGCGCCAGCGCCTCGTCGCTCTCCTCGGCGTCCGTCGCGACGGCTTCGAGCGTCTCCAGCACGACCCCGAAGTCGTTGTCCCGGAAGGCGGCCTCGACCTCGCGGCGGTCCCGGTCGGGGTAGGCGCCGAGGTAGCGCCGGAAGTACCACCGGACGACCCACTGGACGTCCCGGCGGCCGAACTCGCCGCCGGCGAACGTCTCGGGGAGGATGTCGACGTGTTGCTGTTCGACGTCGTACAGCGGCTCCACCTCGGCGTACTCCCGCGCCCGGTCCCGAACCACTGACTCGGTGAGTTCCATCACGTGGCCGTACGACCCTGTGACAGGTGAACGTTCGCCCCACAGGGTCGAACCGGCGTCGACGGTCACCTCGAGGAAAAGTACAACTCGCTCGGGCGAGGAGCGTACGAACGAGACGAGTGTTCACATGTCACGCAACAACTCCCCGGTGAAGACCATCTGCCCGTACTGCGGCGTCGGCTGTGGCATCCAGGTCCAACCCGGCGACGACCCCGGCGACATGCGGTTCGTGCCGTGGAGCGACGCGCCGGTCAACGAGGGCAGCATCTGCATCAAAGGCGGTGCGGCGACGGAAGTCGTCGGCCACGAGGACCGGCTGACCGAACCGCTCGTCAGGGAAGACGGCGAGTTCCGCGAGGCGACCTGGGCGGAAGCGTTCGACCGCATCGTCGCCGAGATGGAGCGCATCCGCGAGACCCACGGCCCCGACGGGATGGGCTTTTTCGGCTCCTCGAAGACGATGAACGAGGAGAACTACCTCCTCCAGAAGCTCGCCCGCCGCTACGGCACCAACCAGATCGACAACTGCACGCGAATGTGCCACGCCTCGACCGTCTGGGCGCTCCGGACCAGCCTCGGGATGGGCGCGATGACAAACAGCATGGCCGACCTCGAGGCGGCGGCCGACGTCCTCTGGATCCAGGGAGCCAACCCCGGCGAACAGCACCCCATCGCCAACAGCCAGTACTTCCGCCAGGCCGTCCTCGAGGGCGCGACGGTCGTCCAGGTCGACCCCCACGCCAACAAGACGACCCGGTCGTTCGACATCGAGGGGACCGAGCGGCACATGCACCTCCAGCTGAAGCCCGGGACGGACATCCCGCTGTTGAACGTCGTCATCAAGACCATCCTCGAGAACCACGACGCGAACCCCGACGCGGGCTGGATCGACGAGGCGTTCATCGAGGAGCGCACCGAGGGCTTCGACCACCTGAAAGAACGCCTCGAAGACTTCGACAAGGCGGCCGCCGCAGAGACCTGTGGCGTCCCGCTCTCTGACATCGAACGCGCCGCCGAGACGTACGCGATGGCGAACAACGCCGCCATCTTCACGGGCATGGGTATGTCCCAGCACACCTGCGGCGTCGACAACGTGCAAAACGAGATCAACCTGGCGCTCATCACGGGCAACCTCGGTCGCCCGGGGACGGGCGTGAACCCGCTCCGCGGGCAGAACAACGTCCAGGGCACCTGTGACGTCGGCGCGATGCCGAACGTCCTGCCGGGCTACCAGCTCGTCGACGACGACGAGGCCCGCGAGTCCGTCGAGGACGTCTGGGGCTTCGACATCCCCGACGAACCCGGCCTCACGAACGTCGAGATATCCCACGCCATCGGCGACTCCGTCTTCGGCCTCTACGTCATGGGCGAGAACCCCATCATGAGCGAACCCGACGGCAACGCCGCCGAGCGGCGCTTCAGGGAGGACCTGGAGTTCCTCTGTGTCCAGGATATCTTCATGACCGAGACCGCCGAGCTCGCCGACATCGTGCTGCCAGCGACGACCTGGGCGGAACGCGACGGGACGGTCACCAACACCGACCGGCGCGTCCAGCGAATGCGCGGGGTTCACAAGGTCCACGAGAACACCCGCCACGACCTCGACATCCTCTGTGCGGTCGGCACCCGCCTGTTCGGCGAGGGCTTCGACTTCGACGGGCCCGAGGAAGTGTTCGAGGAACTGCGCGAGGTCTGTCCCATCATGCACGGGATGACCTACGACCGCCTCGGCGAGGACGGCGTCCACTGGCCCTGCTACGAACCGGGCGACGAGGGCGACCAGTACCTCTACGAGGACGCGTTCGAGACCGAGAACGGCCTCGGACAGATCGAAGGCGTCGTCCACCAGGAACCGAAGGAGACGCCCGACGAGGCGTACCCGCTCGTGCTCACCACGGCACGCCTGGAGGAACACTACAACACCGGGACGATGAGCCGCCGGTCGCCGACGCTCTCGCGCCAGCACCCGGAGAACTTCGTCGACATCCACCCCACCGACGCCGAGCGATACGGCGTCGAGGACGGTGACTACGTGACACTCAGGTCCCGCCGGGGAGAGATAACGGTCCGGGCCGACGTCACCGAGGACATCACGGAGGGCGTCGTCTGGACGACGCCGCACTTCGCGGCCGCCTCTGCGAACCGACTGACGAACGACGTGCTCGACGAACGGGCGAAGATTCCGGAGTACAAGGCCGCGGCGGTCGAGATAGACGTCGACGTCGAGGCTCCGGACGACGCCGGGGCGGACGACTGACGGGCGGGGGTTACTGGAACCCGATGCGGCCGCTGCCGCCGGCCTGGCGCTGCGGGCTGGACCCGCCCTTGAACTCCTCTTCCATCTGCTCGTAGTAGTCCCGGATGTCCTCGTTGATGGTCGGCCGGACGCTGTCCATGGCCTTCCGGAAGTGGCGCATCTCGACCTCGTCGGCGTCGTCGTCCTCCCGGAGCGCCTCGATGGCGGCCTCGCGGGCGATGGACTCCAGGTCGGAGCCGACGAAGCCCTCGCTTATCTCGGCCAGCTCCCGCAGGCTGACGTCGGGCGAGAGCGGCGTGTTCTCGGTGTGTATCTTGAGGATCTGCTCGCGGCCCTCGGTGCTTGGCTCGCCGATCATCACCAGGCGGTCGAACCGGCCCGAGCGGATGAGCGCCGGGTCGATCATGTCGGGGCGGTTGGTCGCGCCGATGACCATCACGTCCTCCATCTCCTCGAGGCCGTCGAGTTCAGTCAGCAGCTGGTTGACGACCCGTTCCGAGACGTTCGACCCCATCTCGCCGCCCCGACCGGGGGCCAGCGAGTCCAGCTCGTCGAAGAAGATGACGGTGGGCGCGACCTGCCGGGCCTTCCGGAAGGTCTGGCGGATGGCCTTCTCGCTCTCCCCGACCCACTTGCTGAGCAACTGGGGCCCGCGGACCGAGATGAAGTTCGCGTCCGTCTCGTTGGCGACGGCTTTGGCCATCAGCGTCTTGCCGGTGCCGGGCGGGCCGTACAGCAGGACGCCCGACGGTGGCGTGACGCCCATGCGCTCGAACTTCTCGGGGGAGTTCATCGGCCACTCGACGGCCTCCTGGACCTGCTCTTTGGCGTCGCTGAGGCCGCCGACGCTATCCCACGAGACCTTCGGGAGCTCGACCAGCACCTCCCGCATCGCGCTCGGGCTCACCTCGTTGAGCGCGCCCTTGAAGTCGTCCCGTTTGATGATCATCCGGTCGATGAGGCTCGGCGGGATGTCCTCCTGGTCTAAGTCGATCTCGGGGAGGTACCGGCGCAGGGCCTTCATCGCGGCTTCCTTGGTCAGGCTCTCGATGTCGGCGCCGACGAAGCCGTGGGTGTCGGTCGCCAGCTTCGAGAGCTTGACGTCGTCCGAGAGGGGCATCCCGCGGGTGTGGATCTGGAGTATCTCCTCGCGGCCCACCTCGTCGGGGACGCCGATCTCGATCTCGCGGTCGAAGCGGCCAGGTCGACGGAGGGCGGGGTCGACGCTGTCGACGCGGTTGGTCGCGGCGATGACGATGACCTGGCCACGGGACTCGAGGCCGTCCATCATCGTCAGCAACTGGGCGACGACGCGGCGTTCGACCTCGCCGGTGACGTCCTCGCGCTTCGGCGCGATGGAGTCCAGTTCGTCGATGAAGATGATGGAGGGCGCCTCCTCGCTGGCGTCCTCGAATATCTCGCGCAGTTGCTGTTCGGACTCGCCGTAGTACTTCGAGATGATCTCCGGCCCCGCGATAGAGAAGAAGCTGGCGGAGGTCTCGTTGGCGACGGCTTTCGCGAGCAGCGTCTTGCCGGTGCCGGGCGGCCCGTGGAGCAACACCCCCTGGGGCGGCTCGATGCCGAGTTTCTTGAATATCTGGGGGTGTTTCATCGGCAGTTCGACCATCTCGCGGACTCGCTGGATCTCGCTCTGGAGGCCGCCGATGTCCTCGTAAGTGATGCCGCCGCCGGTCTTCTCGAAGCCGGAGATGGGTTCCTCGCGCAGCTCCACCTCGGTGTCCTCGGTGATGAGACAGACGCCCTCGGGCTCGGTCTCGACGGCGATCAGCGGGATGGCCTGGCCGGGCGAGCGCATGAACGGGTGGTTCGTCGAGGACATCACGGGGACGATGTCGCGCTCGACGACCGGCCGTTTCAGGATCTGCCGTTTGACCATGCCGGCGGCGTCGGAGCCGAACTGGACGCTGGCCTCTTCGGGCGGCGCGAGCACCAGCTTGTCCGCTTTCTCGGCCTCGGCCTTCCGGATGGTGACGCGCTCGCCGATGCCGACGTCGGCGTTCTGTCGCGTGAAGCCGTCGATGCGGACCGTGTCGGTGTTCCAATCCTGCCGGTCGGCCCGCCACACCTTCGCGGCCGTCGTGTCGCTGCCCTCGATCTCGATGATGTCACCCGGGGAGAGCTTGAGATGCAACAACGTATCGGGGTCCAGACGGGCGATGCCGCGACCCGAGTCGTTCGGGTACGCCTTCGCCACTTCTAGTTGCACTTCGTTCATAGTAGACTGGGTTACAGTACAGTCGGGTATCCCGAGAGATATGCTTTATGCTACCGGCGGTCAGGAGGGACGGCGACGGATATTTACGTGTCGTGCTATCAGGGCACACGTCGTGCCGGACGGCACGGCGTCAGGCCCCGTTCGTGACGTCGTCGCGGAGTCGTCCACAGGACCTGCCGGCACCGCCGTCTTTGATAAGGGTGGCCCCGATACGCCGAGTATGGTATTTCTCGTCCCGTTCGACGGGTCGCCCCAGGCGGAAACCGCACTCCACCGCGCCGTGACTTACGGCGGCGCGCTCGACACCGACGTCGTCGCGGTGAGTCTCGTCCCGACGGGCACGGACTACGCGCAGCGGCGCCGCCGCGTCGACCCGACCGAGGACTTCGCGGCCGAGACGGCGGCGAGCGACCTGCGCCGGAAGATCGAGGAGGCCACCGACGACGCCGAGCTCCGCTACGAGGACGTCAGCGCGTACTCGGCCTCCGAGCTCTCAGCGACCATCACGCAGGTGGCCCGCGACGTCGATGCCAGCGTCCTCTTCCTCGGCAGCAACGACACCGAGGACGTCGTCGTGCCGATGACCGAGGTGGGCGACGACGACGCCTTCGACGTCCACATCGTCCGGCAGCAGTGAGCGACGACAGCGTGGATTTTTAGCCGCCCGGCGCCTCGCCTCGCGTATGCGAACACTCGCCTTCGACGGCCGGATGGGGGCCGCCGGCGACATGGTCCTCGGTGCGCTCCTGGCGGCCGGCGCCGACCGCGCCGCACTCGACCCCGCCGAGGAGGCCCTCGACGTGACCTACGACGTCTCGACGGTCGATCGGAGCGGCGTCGCTGCGACGCGCATCGAGGTCCTGCTGACTGGGGACGGAGCGGACCACGACGACGGGCTCGGCGGGTCCGGGCAGGATCACGCGCACGACCACGAGGAGTCTGGCCACGATCACGCGCACGACCACGAGGAGTCTGGCCACGATCACGCGCACGACCACGAGGAGTCTGGCCACGATCACACGCACGACCACAGTGACTCGGCCCACACCCGCGGGGGTTCCGATCACGACCACACGCACGCCGAAGGTCACGGCCCGGCCCGGACCTACACCGAAGTCGTGGACATCGTCGAGGGGTTGGGCCTTCCCGAGACCGTCGAGGCCGACGCGCTATCGATCTTCGAGCTTCTGGGGGCCGCCGAGGCAGCCGTCCACGGGACCGACCTGGCCGCGACCCACTTCCACGAGGTCGGGGCCGACGACGCCATCGCCGACGTCGTCGGGGCCGCGCTCCTGCTCGCGGACCTCGACGTCGAACGCGTCGTCACCACGCCGGTGTCGGCCGGCGAGGGTACCGTCGAGATGAGCCACGGGACCTACCCGGTACCGACGCCAGCGGTGGTCGAAATCGCCGAGCGGGCCGACTGGTCGCTGGCCGGCGGGCCGGTCGCGGTCGAACTCCTGACGCCGACGGGCGCGGCAATCCTGGCCCACGTCGCCGAGGGCGTCGAGAGCCTCCCGCCGATGGACGTCGCCGACTCGGGGTACGGCGCCGGCGCCCGGGACGTGTCTGACCGGCCCAACGTCCTCCGGACGATGGTCGGCGAGACGAGCGGCCGCCTCCGCCGCGACGACATCACGGTCCTCGAGACGAACGTCGACGACGTCTCCCCGGAGGTGCTGGGCGACCTGCAGCGCTCGCTCGATGCCGTCGGCGCACGCGACGTCACCGTCGTGCCGACGACGATGAAGAAGTCCCGGCCGGGCCACCTCGTGAAGGTGGTCTGCAAGCCCGAACGGGCCCAGACCGTCGCCCGCCGGCTGGCCGTGGAGACGGGGACCCTGGGCGTCAGGGAGCACGGCGCGGGCCACCGCTGGATCGCCGACCGCGAGTTCGAGACGGTCGCGCTGTCCGTCGACGGCGAGTCCTACGAGGTGACGGTGAAGGTGGCCACCGACGGGACGGGGACGGTCTACGATGTCAGCGCCGAGTACGACGACGCGGTGGCCGTCGCCGAGGCCACCGGACTGACGATTCGGGAGGTCATGCGCCGGGCGGAACGGACCGTCCAGTCCTAACTGTCCCGGTCGTCCACGCCGCCGCTTGTGGCCGGGTCCGCGTCGCCCGTGTCGTCCGTTTCTTCGCTCCCGCCGTCGCTCTCACCGCGGTGCTCGGCCAGCGCCTCCGCGATGGTGAGGTCGCCGACGGCCACGCGCCGGGCCAGTAGTTCGTCGATGGCGCGGTTCGTCTCGCTCTCCTCGCGCGAGCGGTCCTGGATGCGCTGGAGTTCGCCGGCGGTCGGTTCGATGGTCCGATTCGAGACCCTCTCACCCTCCAGGCGGGCGATGTTGACCGCCGCCAGCACGTCGCCCATGCCGCGGGCGCCGCTCCCGAGATACGGCGTCGTCCCGGACTCGTCGACCAGTTCGACGGGAACGTCCTCGATGTCGTCAATGATGCGTGCGCCCGCCAGGCGTGCGCCGTCCCCGATTCGGACCAGCGGGTCCGGCACGTCCTCGATTTCCTCCCGGACGAGGTCACCGGCCTGTGCCGCGGGCACCTGGAACGCGGCGACCACCACGTCGCCCTGCAGGACGGCGACACCCGGTCGCTCGCCGGGGTCGATACCGACGACGGTCCGCCCCGCTGTCCCCCGGAGGCTGGTGACGACTGCCTCGACTGCACTCCGGGGGTCGTCCGGGTCGGCCTCGACGACCGGGACGCCGTCGGGCACGTCGACGGCCTCGTCAGTCGCGACGACGGCAACGTCGACGCGGTCGGGCCACTCGTCGCCGGGTTCGATGGTGGTGAAGGTGACGCCGCGGTCGCGCAGCTCGTTGACCACGCCGTGGTACACCTCGAAGTCCTCCGTGGCGACGACTATCACTGTCACACGTTGGTGGGACGGGGACTTATACTGCCGGCTGTAAGTTCGTAAAGATTCTCGGCACCCCGGGATGCCGAGTATTTTCTAAATGTTACAGCCGGCAGTATTAGCCTGCCGGGTCAGTGCCGAGCAGTGGTCGCCGGCGAGGGTTCGTCAGCACACTGTTCTATCCCGGCCGCGTCTCGTGGCACGGCACCGCTCTCAGGCGACCGTGGGTCAGCGATAGACGAGGGAACTTCCCAGGAGTACCAGCGCGGCCCCGACGACGAGCGGGGCGACGACGAACAGCGGGTGCCAGGACGCACATCCGTCACACTGGCCCGCGCTCACCCGTGTGGCGATGGTGAACTGGAGGTAACTACCGACCCCAGCGAGCGCGAGGCCCGGGACGAGCAGGAGGCCACCGAGCAGGTCCCGCTTCGTCCACCCTCGCGCTGTCGATGCTCGAGTACGTCCCATGACGGAACGCCCGGCGGCCAGCAGAAAGGCACTCAGGGACGCTCAAAGGCCGCTTGAAGCGGCCCGAAGGGATTCAGGCCTCCTCTCGGACACGCGAACACCGATGGTCTCCGGACGCCCCCTCGGTGTGGTGCTCGCGCTGGTAGTGGTCCTCGGTGGCGTTGCCGCCGTGACCACTGCCCAGCAGCGTGCGCTGCGTGCCGAGGAAGCACACGTCGTCGACCACCTCGAACGGGCCCCCTGTCTCGACGAGTGGGGGACCAGTGAGGGTGCCGTCACGAAGCGCGCGTCGGTCACCGGACTCACCCTGTTCGGTGTCCGCGCGCGCGTGGCGATGCCCTACGCATATCGGGTCGAAGTCGACGGCGAGACGGTCTTCGCGGACACGAGTTCGAAGGCGGTGTACGAGGTCACGGTGGTCGGGACGCGGCGGGTCGCTGGCGACGAGATCGCTCCTTGCTGGCCCCCCCCGTCATGAACCACCGGCGGCAACGAGGTCGACGTCGGCCCGCCACACCTGGACGCCGCGCCAGACGAGTCCCGAGAGCAGCGAGAGGATTCCCACGCCGGTGACGACGAGCCACGCAGTGACCATCGCGCCCGGGTTCGAGTAGACGAGCCCGAACGCGACGAACGGGCCGACCGCGCTCAGGAACGCCGCGAGCGCCGCCAGCAGGAACAGGCCGCGCTGGTACCGGGTGAACCTGAGCCCGTAGCCGTTCAACGGCGGGATCGCCAGCCCGGCCGACAGCACGAGGAAGCCGACCCACGCCAAAAAGTACAGGAAGAGGACGGCGAGGCCGCCGACGAACCCCTCGCTCCCCGCGGGTGGCGGGTCCATGGAGACGATGCCGCCGACTGCGAACACGACCAGTGCGAGGCCGAGTGCTGCGACAGGGAGCTGGAGGGACCCGAGTGCCGAGCGAGCGTCCATAGATCATCCGTCTGCCAGGAGCACAAAAAGGGTTCCCGAGGCTCCAACCTCGCTTGTAACGTCCGCCGGGAGCCAGGTGCGAGCGTTTTTATCCGAACCTGTCCAACCACCTCCTGTGAGCGAGTACGTCTCGACCGGATGTGGGCCCATCGACGACCTGCTGGGTGGGGGGCTCGAACGCGGCGCGGTCACGCAGGTGTACGGCCCGCCGGCGGCCGGCAAGACCAACCTCGGCCTCTCGGCGGCGCTGGAGGTGGCCGCCGGCGGGGACGCCGCCCTCTACATCGACACCGAGGGGCTCTCGGCCGACCGGCTGCGCCAGGTCGCCGCCGGCTGTGCGGCCGGCACCGACCAGACCGTCGACGACCTGGCGGGTCGGCTCATCGTCTCGGAGGTGCTCGACTACGACGAGCAGGCCGAAGCCGTCCAGGACGCCGCCGAGTTCGCCGCCGAGGTGGAACTGGTGGTCCTCGACAGCGCCACCGGCTTTTACCGCCTGCGCCGGACCGACGAGGACGGCGGCGAGACCCTCCGGGACGTCGCTCGGCAGATCACCCACCTGCTCTCTCTGGCCCGCAAACACGACATCGCGGTCCTCTTTACCAACCAGGTGTTCACCGACCCCGACAGCGACCGCTCGACGGCGCTGGGCGGCCACACGCTGAATCACTGGTCGGGGGCCACCCTCCGACTCGACCGCTATCGGGGCGGTAACCGTCGAGCGACGCTGGAGAAACACCGTGCCAAGCCCGCCGGCGACACCGCCCAGTTCAGCATCACGGACGAGGGACTGGTGGGCACCGACGGGCCGGAGGCGCCACGGTAGGTCGCACTCAGTAGATGAGGTCGGCGTCGTTCTCGACCATGTACAGCGTGCGCGCCGCGATGTTGACGGCGTGGTCACCGACGCGTTCGATGTCCCGGATCGTCAGGAGGAGGCGCGAGACGTCGGCCATCATCTGCTCGATCTCCTCGTCGCTGGAGTCGGCGTCGATCTCGCGTTCGATGAGGTCGCGGACGACCGTCTCGGAGGCGGCCTCGCAGCGCTCGTCGATGTCGTCGTCCATCTCGGCGATGGCGTAACAGCGCTCGGCGTCCTCCTCGGCGTAGGCCACCATCGACTCCTCTATCATGTCGACGACGCCGTCGGCGATGGCCTGGATGTCCACCTCGGGGAAGACGTCGCGTTCGGCCTCGAGCGAGTACTCGCCGAGGTTCGTCGCCAGGTCGGCGATGCGTTCGAGGTCGGTGATGACCTTGAACGAGGCGGCGATGAGTCGGAGGTCGGAGGCGACCGGTTGCTGCAGGGCGAGCAGGTCGATGCAGTCCTGTTCGAGGTCCAGGTACAGCTGGTTGACCTCGTCGTCGCCCTCGATGACGTCCCAGGCGAGCTCTTCGTCCTTCGATTCGAGCGCACGGACCCCCATCTGCAACCGCTCGAGGACGACTTCGGACATGTAGAGGACGTCCTCCTGGAGCGACTGGAGCAGCTCCTGATATGATTCTCGTGCCATTGGGGGCAGTCCACTCCTGGCGGATAAGTGCCTTTCCCTTGTCTCAATATTCCTCAATAGCACTCTATATCGGGCCACGGCGTCCGTGCAGTCGGGACTGGCGGCCGGCGCGTCTCTGCCAGTTTTAAGAGGGTGGGGGCAACACAGTGGGTCATATCCGTCCGTGTATCGCCACACGCCACCCGCACGGCACGCACCACCGTGCCCGAACACGACCGCTAGCACCCGCTGAGATGTCGAACCGACTGACCACCGTCGTCGCCTGGCGGACGAGCATCGCGCTGACGGGAACCGTCGTGAAGTTCCTCGCGGTGGCGATGCTCGTGCCACTGGTCGTCGCGCTGGCCTACGGCGAGGACGTCGGCGTCTTCGGTATCTCCATCGTCGTGACGGTCCTGGCCGGCCTCGCGATGGAGCAAGTCGATGCCGGGGACGACCTGCGCTCGCGCGAGGCGCTGCTGTTCGTCGCCCTCACGTGGTTCGCCGTCGCCGTGGTCGGTGCGATCCCGTACGTGCTCGCCGGGATGGGGACCGATTCGACGCTCGCCGACCCGACGAACGCGTTGTTCGAGTCGATGTCGGGCTTTACGACGACGGGGGCGACGGTGATGGGGTCGATCGGCGTCGAACAGCACTCGCACGCGGTGATGCTCTGGCGCCAGCTCACCCAGTGGCTCGGCGGGATGGGTATCATCGTCCTCATGGTCGCCATCCTCCCGGAGCTGTCGGTCAACGGCGCCCAGCTGGTCAGCGAGGAGGCCCCCGGCCCGCAACTGGAGAAGCTGACCCCGCAGATAGCCGAGACGGCCCGCATCCTCTGGAAGGCCTACTTCGCCTTCACGGCCCTGCTCGCCGCGTTGCTGTACGGGCTCCATCTCGTCGGCCTCGCGCCCGAGATGACCCTCTACAACGCCGTCGCACACGCGTTCTCGACGCTGCCGACCGGCGGGTTCTCCACGAAGGCCGACAGCATCGCCGCTTTCTCCGCGGCGGTCCAGTGGGTCATCATCCCCTTTATCGTCGTCGCCGGCACGAACTTCGCGCTGTTCTGGCACCTCTTCGACGGCGACTTCCGGCGGCCGTTCGAGGACCCCGAGTTCCGGGCCTACGCCGGCGCGACGGCCGTTCTGATCGCCGTCGTCACCGGGCTGCTGTTCACCGGCACGGCCCCGCGGCTCGCGATCGGGGGGACCACCGCGGGCGTTCCGGAGAACGCGCTCCGGCAGGCCGCGTTCCAGGTCGCCTCGCTGTTGAACTCGACGGGCTATGCCACCAGCGACTTCGCCCAGTGGGCCCCCTACGGCCAGCTCGTGCTCCTGTTTACGATGTTCATCGGGGGGTCGGCCGGGTCCACGGGGGGCGGCATCAAGGTGGTCCGCTGGCTCATCGTGCTGAAGGTACTCCGGCGGGAGCTGTTCCACACCGCCCACCCCGAGGCCGTCCGCCCGATCCGCCTCGGCAGTCACGTGGTCGACGAGGAGGCCATCCGGGGGGTGACCGGCTTCACCCTCCTCTATCTCATCCTCTTTGGCCTGGGTGCCGTGTTCATCTCGCTGGACGCCATCCGCGTGGGCATCACGCTCACCCCGCTCGAGGCGATCGGTGCCAGCCTGGCCGCTATCGGCAACATCGGGCCGGCCTTCGGGCGCCTGGGCCCGTTCGGGTCGTACCTGATGTTGCCGGACACGACGAAGTTCCTGATGATCGTGCTGATGTGGGCCGGTCGGCTGGAGATAATCACCGTGCTCGCCATCTTCACCGGCGCGTTCTGGCGGCGCTAGGGCCCCTACAGCGCCGTGCTGGCCTCGTCGAGGACGTCGGTGTCGACGAAGACGACGACGTGGTCGCCCTCGTGGACGACGGTGTCACCGCGCGGGATGACCAGCTCGCCGTCGCGCGTGATGGCCCCGATGACCACCCCGTTGGGCAGGTCCCCGACGGAATCCCGGATGGGACGGTCCACCAGGACGCTGTCGCCGTCGACCTCTATCTCCAGGACCTCCGCCCGGTCGGACTCGATGATGGCGACGTTCTCGGCCTGATGTTCGTGGGTGAACCGCGTTATCTCCTCGGCGGTCACCTCGCGGGGGTTGATGGCGACGTCGACGCCGACGGCCTCGAACAGCTGGACGTACTCCCCGGCGTCGACGACGGACACCGCCCGGTCGGCGCCCAGTCGCTTGGCCAGCAGGGCCGCCAGCAGGTTCTTCTCGTCGCTGTCTAGGGCCGCCACGACGGCGTCGACGGCCTCGACGTGTTCGCGTTCGAGGAACTCCCGGTCGGTCGCGTCGCTCTCTAAGACCGTGGTCCCGGGCAGCTCCTCGGCCAGCTCGCGGGCCCGTTCGGGGTCACGCTCGATGAGTCGGGGGTGCAGCCCCCGCTCCTGGAGCATCCGGGCGGTGTGGTACCCGATGTCGCTGCCACCCACGACGAGGACGTCTTTCGCGCTCTCGACGTCGGGTGCTACCTCGTGGGCGAAGGTGTGGACGCTCTCGCGACTCCCGATGACGACGACCTTGTCGCCGGCTTCGAGGACCGTGTCCCCGCGCGGGATGAGAACGTCGTCGTCTGTCAGGACGGCGGCGAAGGTCAGCGACTCGTAGCGGTCGGCCTCGGCGACGGTCTGGCCGGCGACGGGACTGGCCTCGCCGATCTCGAACTCGGCCATCTGGACGACGCCGTCGGCGAAGGTCTCGACGTCGCTGGCCGCTGGCAGGCCGATGACCCGCGTGATGGTCTCTGCGGTCATCAGGTTCGTCGCGACCATGTAGTCGACGCCGAAGGCACCCTCCGAGTGCGACCAGGTGTCGAGGAACTTCGCGTTCTTGACCCGCGAGATGGTGAAGGCGTCCGCGACGGTCTTTGCCGTCCCACAGGTGACGATGTTCGTCTCGTCGTCGTCGGTGCTGGCGATCACCATGTCGGCCTTCGCGATGCCGGCCTCCCGGAGCGTCGCCAGTTCGGCGCCGTCGCCCTGGACGCCGAGCACGTCGACCTCGTAGACGAGACTCTCGACGCGTTCGCCGTCGATGTCGATGACGGCCACCTCGTGTGTGTTCGCGAGGCTCTCGGCGATGTTCGACCCGACTTCGCCGGCCCCGACGACTATGACGTACATCGGCGCGCCACCTCGTCGTTCATGTCGAGTCCGTTACGCCGGCCGGGTGAAGTGGGTTTCCATCGGGGCAACCGACCAGATTCCCGAGGCTTAATACCGACGCGCTCCGGTGGGTGGGTATGAATCAGTCAGTCACGGCCGTGCGGACACCAGCAACAGGCGTACGGAGGCGGAACCATGGCTGACCTGCTCGAGCGCGTTGTCCTACCGATCGCGAGCGAGGAGGACGCCGTCACGTCAGCGCGGGCGCTTGCGACCCAGGAGTACGGCGAGGTGGTCCTCGTCAACGTCGTCGAGAAGGCCGGCGGCGCGATGGACAAGGCCGGCGTCGAGCAGCGCGAGCTCGCCGCCGAGGAGATGTTCGAGGCGGCGAGCGCGGTCCTGGGCGACGTCGAGACCGAGATCCGTTACGGGACCGACGTGGTCGAGACCATCTTCGACGCCGCCGACGACATCGGCGCCTCGGCTATCGTCGTGACACCACGTGGGGGCAACCGCTTCGTCCGCCTCATCACGGGCGACGTCGCGCTCGGCCTCATCACCGAGAACGATCGCCCGGTGGTCGTGTTGCCGGACACCGAGCACGCCGCGACCGACGGTACGGAGTCGGGGGCCGACGATGGGTGACGAGGAACTCGCGAAGGACCTCGGCCCGCTGGCGGCACTGACCATCGGGGTCGGGACGATGATCGGCGCGGGCATCTTCGTCCTGCCCGGCGAGGCCATCCTGAAGGCCGGGTCGCTGGCGTCGGTGGCGTTCGTGCTCGGCGGCGTCATCGCGATGTTCACGGCACTGTCGGCCAGCGAACTGGGGACGGCCATGCCGAAATCCGGCGGGGCGTACTACTACGTCAACCACGCGCTCGGCCCGCTCTTTGGCTCGGTCGCCGGGTGGGCCAACTGGCTCGGGCTGGCCTTCGCCAGCGCGTTCTACATGGTCGGGTTCGGCCGCTACATCGCTCGCATCTTCGGCATCGGCGGGACGCTCGCGCTCGGCCCAGTCTCCATCTCGATGGTCAAGATCGCCGCGCTCGTGGGCGCGGCCCTGTTCATCGTCGTCAACTACGTCGGCGCGAAGGAGACCGGCCGCCTGCAGAACATCATCGTCGTCCTGCTGGTCGTCATCCTCGCGGTGTTTACGCTTCTCGGGACGTTCCGGGCCGAGCCGGGCAACCTCCCGGCACCGAGCAGCGTCGTCTCGACGCTGGAGACGACGGGGCTCATCTTCGTCTCGTATCTCGGCTTCGTCCAGATCACGAGCGTCGCCGAGGAGATCAAAGAGCCCGGCAAGAACCTCCCGCGGGCGGTCATCGGGAGCGTCGTCATCGTGACGGTCATCTACGCGCTGGTGCTGGTCATCATGAGCGCCGCGGTCCCGCAGGGCTTCATCGCCGACGTCATCACGAGCGGGCAGGAGAACCCCATCGCCGTCGTCGAGGTCGGCCAGTACCTCCAGGGCGCGCTGATGGGCGGGGCGCTGCTCTTTGGCGGCCTCCTGGCGACCGCCTCAAGCGCGAACGCCTCCATCCTGGCGTCCTCGCGCATCAACTTCGCGATGGGCCGGGACCGGATCGTCACGCCCGCGCTCAACGAGATCCACCCTCGCTTCGGGACGCCGTACCGCGCCATCGCCATCACCGGGGCGCTCATCCTCCTCTTTATCGTCGTCGGCGACCTGACGCTGCTGTCGGGCGCGGCGTCGGGCCTGCACCTGGTCATATACGGCCTGTTGAACCTGGCGCTCATCGTGATGCGCTACGTCGCCCCCGAGGAGTACCAGCCGGACTTCATCGTCCCGCTGTTCCCGCTGTTGCCCATCCTGGGCGCGATCCTCTCGTTTGCCCTGCTCGCTTTCGTCGAGTCCAGCGCCCTCCTGCTCACCTTCGGCATCAGCGCGGCGGCCATCGTCTGGTACGTCGCGTACGCCCGCTCGCGGACGGAGAAAGAGGGCATCCTCTCGCAGCACGTCCTCTCGCAGGCGAGCGAGTTCCCGGATGCGGCGGTCAGCGCCGCCGCCGGGGTCCAGCCGGACGGCGGCAAGTACCGGGTGATGGTCCCGCTCGCGAACCCCGCCCACGAGAAAGAGCTCATCACGCTCGCCAGCGCCGTCGCGAAACAGCGCGGGGGCACCGTGGTCGCGACGCACATCATCACCGTCCCCGACCAGACGGCGCTTGCCAGCGCGGCCGAGCGGGCCGACGAGATCGACGAGACCTCGGCCCACCTCCTCGAGAGCGCCCGCGAGGACGCCGAGACGTTCGGCGTCGACGTCGAGACCCACACCATCCTCTCGCATCGCTCCTTCGAGGAGATCTTCGACGCTGCACGGACCCACGACGCCGACCTCGTGGTGATGGGCTGGGGCTCGGACGCCCACGGGTCGCCCGGCCGCGTCGAGTCGGCGATGGACGACCTCACCCAGACGGTCCCCTGTGACTTCCTCGTCCTGAAAGACCGCGGGTTCGACCCCTCGCGCATCCTCCTGCCGACCGCCGGCGGCCCGGACTCGGACCTCTCGGCCGGCATCGCCCGGATGCTCCAAGCCGAGTACGACTCCGAGGTGACCGTGCTGAACGTCGCCGACGACGAGGCCGATGCCCGGGCCTTCCTCGAGTCCTGGGTGGCCGAACACGACCTGACCGACGCGACGCTCCGGCCCGAGACGGGCGACGTCGAGGACGCCATCGAGCGTGCCGCCGGGGACGCGACCATGCTCCTCATCGGGGCGACCGAGGAGGGCCTGTTGCGACGGCTCGTCTCCGGGTCGCTCGTGCTGGACGTGGTCGACGACGTGGACTGTTCGGTGCTGCTGGCCGAGAAGCACCGCCAGCGGAGCCTGCTCGACCGGCTGTTCGGGTGAGACGGGGCGCTGGACTCGGCCCGCCCGACCGTCCCCTCCCGATACCCGGGCGAGAGTGCGATATGTTGACGAACTTTTAGGGCCCTCACGCCATAAGGAGAGCCATGGGTATTGCCGACAGAGCAACGCCGGCGACCGTTGCCTCCTATATCGTCGTCGTCACTGCCGCCATCGTCGTCGTCGCGACCGCCGCGCCGGCCCTCATCACGGCCGTCCAGCCCTCCGGACCGGAGCAAAAGCAAGTCGCGGTCATCTCGGTGCGGGGGTCGACCAACGACGCGAACGTCAACGCCGTCCAGGACGCGCTGCGCGAGGCCAGACAGAACGAGTCCATCGCCGCCGTGGTCCTCAGTATCGACAGCTCCGGCGGCCCGGTCGACTCGAGCGAGGAGTTCTATCTCGCCGTCAACCGGACCGCACGCGAGATGCCGGTCGTCGCCTACGTCGAGGGCGTCGCGGCTTCGGGCGGGTACTACGGCATCGCCCCAGCCGACGAGATAATCGTCAAACCGAGTTCGACCGTCGGGAGCGTCGGCGTCATCGTCTCCGCGCCGCTGAGCCTCATCGAGGACGCCGAGCAACAGGGCGAGGCGCTCGTCCGGTCCGGGCCCGACAAGGCACAGGTGTCGCGTGACCAGATCCGTTCGGACATCGAGACCCTCCAGAGCGCCTTCGTCGGGACGGTCATGCGCCACCGGGGCGAGGACCTGACGGTCTCGCGCGAGGAAGTCGAGAACGCAGACGTGTATCTCGGTGCCACCGCCGTCGAGAACGGCTTCGCCGACCGCATCGGCGACAGCGGCACCGCCATCCAGCGCGCAGCCGCCCTGTCCGACGAGATCCAGGGCGACAACTACGGCGTCGTCTACGACGGCGCCAGTCCCGACGTGACGGTCATCGTCCTGCAAAACGAGGTCGAACGCGTCGACGGCGACATCGTCTACGTCAACCGGACCGCCCGGGACCAGGGGCAGTTCGTCCAGCCGGTGCAGTACTGGGCCGTCTGGGGCGTCCCACGTGGCAACACGACGACCCTGGAGGTGACGGCCGATGGTTGAGGGCCGGGTCGTCACGCTGGTCGCCACGTTCATCGTCGTCGTGACCGTCCTGCTCGCGGGTTCTGCCATACTCGGCTTCGTCGGGGCCGACGTGGGCGGTGACACGAGCGAGGCCGTCCAGGGCCAGTCACCCTCGCACTTCCAGCCCGGCGCCATCGCCGACCCGGCGGACCCCGAAGACGGCGAGATAACGGTCGAGACGGACGCCGAGTCGAAGTCGATACTCGTCGACACGCGCCACAGCAACGGGTTCTCCGAGGAGGACCTCGAACCCGTCGGCGACGCGCTCTTCAGGGCGGGCCACGAGCTGAACTTCTCGAAGGGGAAGGGCGGCGACCAGTACGACGAGACGCTTGCGCGCCACGATGCGCTCCTCGTCATCAACCCCCAGGGAGCGTTCAAACCGGCGGAACGCGATGCCGTGAAGGACTTCATCGACGACGGCGGCCGCGTGGTCGTCCTCGCCGAACCGACGCAGGTCCGCTCCAGCGGCGGGCTCTTCTCGTCGGCCCGCCAGGAGTCGTTCGGCCCGACGGAACTCGCCCGGGCCTACGGCTTCCGGGTCGGCTCCGAGGCGCTGTACAACCTCGACGACGACGCCAACGACAACAACTTCAAGAGTATCTACGCGTCCCCGCCGGGGAGCGGGCGCCTGCTGCGCGGCGTCGACACCGTCACCTTCGACACCGCCGGCCAGGTCATCGTCCGGAACCCCGACGAGACGAAGACGCTGCTGACCGCCGCCGAGGGGACACGGACCCTCGAGACGCGCCGCGAGGGGACCTACGTGACCGCCGCTCGTAACGGCAGCATGGTGTTCGTCGCGGACTCGAACTTCTTCTTCAACAACGAGGTGTACGACGCCGACAACGAGGTGTTCGTCGGGAACTTACTGGAGTTCCTCGTCGGCGGCCAGTCGACCGACGGCGGGTCCGCGGACACGCCCGACGAGGAACCCACGGACGACCCGACTGACGAACCCACCGAGGAACCGACCGAGACGGCGACCAACGAGTCCGCGGCCTCGCTTTCCGGCTAGTCCGGTCGCGTCCGTTCCCGACCTCGAGCTCGCCAGCCGTCCGGTACCAGCCCGTGCCCGGTCCGCGGCGTTCGACGGCGGTCCGCTGGCGATACTCGTTGCCGGTCCAGCCCCCGGAGAACCACTCGTTCCGTCCGTCGGCCTCCGTCCCGAGGTAGACCGTCGCGTTCGGCGGACGCTCGCAGGCCGTGTACACCCGGCTCTCGCACTCGTAGCACCGGTGTCTGTCCGACTGGCCGGACTGGCATTCGACGTCTCGCTGCCCATATCGGGGTTCGAGCAGCGGTTCGGTCACGATGGGGGTCCCCGTCTCGATGGACCCGTTCGACCCGAGCGCGACGGTGACGGTGAAACTCCCGTCGTGCTGGACGCCCGTCGCCGGGTCCGACGGGTCGTCCTCCTCGCGTGGAGTCCGTTCGCGCACCCCATCGTCTCCTTTTGCACCTCGCGGGAGTACACGCGCGAGACCTCGATGCGCTCGGCCGAGATGGCCAGCGTCCGCCCGTGTTCGGTCTCGACGATGTCGTACGTGAAGCTCACTGGCGGCGGGTCTCCCTCGGAGCCCCCGATCGCCGGGACGTACCGGTCGTGTCGGGCGCTCTCGCCGAACTGCTCGCCGAGCGGGGACTCACCGTCGACCTGCGGAGCGGGACGTAGAAGGTGGCGTTCTCGCGGGTCTCGTTCGCCGAGAGCGTGACCCGGTACTCTGAGGGGACTCTCCGTGGTCCGGTCGACCCGTTGGTCGCCAGGCAGGGACAGCGCGCCGACCAGGAGGCCACACAGGACCACGACGGCCGCCTACGCGAACTCCTCAGCGCCGATGAGTACAGGGAGGACCATCTGGTGTACTGGCGGTCCATCGGTCGACTGTTTCCGCAACACGACTGCCCGGAACATCTCGTTGCGAAGCGCTGCCTCGTGGAGTTCAGTTGACGTTGCGACTGCGGCGCCAGATTCGAAGGCCGCGTCGCTGGCCGGAATTGGCAAGAGATAGTCGACGTCATCGAGGGCCGGGTCGAGGTGGCCGAAGACAATTTCGTCGTCAGTCCGACAGTACACTCCGGCGACTCGAGCCGAATGGAGTAATGCGGCTCCGTCCGCGGTGGCATTGATAGAGATACCGAAGACGAGCACAGCGCTGTCTGGGTCGGGGAGACGGGCGACGGCCGTGCGTGCTGTTCGAAGGGGATGACGACAGAAGTCGTACCAGGATTGCTGGTCGAAATCGGACAGTGCGTCGACGACCAGCTCTGTATTCGAGTGCTTGTCGGTGGCCAGCTTCGAAACGGCCGCAGGAATGGATGCGGTGTCCGTCACGCGCTCCAGCGGAATGGTCACACCCTCGTTTTGCAGCGTTTCGGGGTGCGCGAGAACCATCTGGCTGCGTCGGTCGGCAAAGTCGATCGCGTCTGCCACCGAGAAGTCCGCGGCACGGAGATTCGGATCGACCGCAAACCGAGTCGCGTCGAAGGTTGGGTCGACGAGGAACTCGGTATCCTCGAAGGTCGCTTTGGCGGTGAATCTGGTATCGCTAAAGTCCGCAAAGCCAGCAAACGACGCGCCGTCGAACCAGACACGGTCCCCGAACGTGCTGGACGTGAAGATCGCCTTCTCGTCGAAGCGGGCGTGGCTGAAATCCGTAGTGCCCCTGACGGTCGCAGAAAACTGGAAGTGGTCGAAGTGGGCGCTGGTGCAGTCACATTCCCCGTCGACCGTCGAACCATGCAAGAAGAACTGCCCGGTTCCACCCGTGTTCCGGAGTATCAGGTCGTCCTCGAAGACCGCATCTCGGAGGTGTGCCATCCCAGCGAACGTGGCACCGTCGAACGTGGCAACCTCGCCGATCGTCGCGTGGGTGAACCACACTTCGTCCTCGAACGAGGCGTGAGCGAACGAGAGCCGGCTCTGCCGCAGGTCCATCGTGGCAAAGTCGGCTTTCGCACGGAAGGTCGCCCCATCGAAGACGAGGGCCTCGCCACCAATGGAGACATCGTCGAAACTCAGTTCGCCGTCGAACTCACAATCGGCCGCGCGTAGGTCCCCACCAATGGTCGCGTGGCTCCAGTCCGTCGCGCCGTTTACCGTCGATTTTCGCAGCTCGACAGCGTCCTCGACCTCGGCAGCGACGAAGTCGCAGTCTGCATCGACGGTCATCGCCGTCCCTGTGACGTCGCCGTCGATAGACGCCGCCGTACTATCGAGACTCCAGTCGAACACTGCGTTGTCAAGTCTGAGGTCCCCTTCGATCGTCGCGTGTGCCAGCAGGAGATTCGACGCGAAGGATGCCTTCTCCAAGATGAGTGGCCCGTCTACAGTGAGCCGTCGGCAATCGACATATCCTGCGTTCAGATCAGTGGCGACTACGCCGCCGTCGATGGTCGCCTCGTGTGCATGAACGCGCCCACTGATATCTGCGCCCGCGAAGCTGACCGGAGCCTGAAAGACCGCGCCATCGGCATGGAGCGACCCCGTGATCGCGGCGCCATCAAGTAAGAGTGGAACGTCGATGGTCGCGTTGGTCAGGTCGAGGTCGCCATCGATGACAGCGCCTCGGAGGTCGATGGGGGCATCGGTCGGAGTCGTGATCGTGCGGTCCTCTAATTTGAGACCAGGAAGGGACCCCCCTGCGAAGACGGGTGACGTTTCGCTATCGGCGAGTACCTGAAGGAACTGGTCGGTAAATCGGTCGCTTGGATACTCGCTTTCGCCATGGTGGAACAGACATCGTCGAGATGTCTCATCGACGGCATCGTGTGGACACTGCTCGGGGCTCCCGCGCGGTATCTCGACCTGGGGGTTTCGAGGTACGTCATCGGGCGGTTCGTACGTGTAGGTACATCGAGTGGCCGCTGCACTTGGCATAATCAACGCGTGAAATTTCTACCGGAGACATATATGAATTAGTGGAAGTTCGCATACATCAATCTCTGGGCCCCTCAACGTGTTTGGCCGTGATACCGACAGTTATCGGAGGGATCTCTCCTATTGAACCTCCTGTAAATCATCACGTCCTGAGGTTCTCCCGATAGTCAGCCCGCGCCTGGTACATCTCCACCAGTTCCGCTTCGGCCATCGTATCGTGCTTGTCCGGGTCGTAGAACGGGAACTCGTCCTTATCGGGCATCTCCATCAGTTGCCCTAGTGGGTAGAGATGCCCATAGTAGTGCTCCATAACCCGTTCTTCGCCGTGTTCCTCCACGGCTTCCTGGATGTACGGAGCTGCCACGGGGTACGTTTCGTCGAGTGGTTTAGACAGTAGTCGGTCGTGAGTGGGGGAATCTGATTTCGCGCGTCGATACGTCGGCAGTCAGGCGTTGGTGAATTCAGCGAGCGAGTGGTCAGGGCTGTCGCTGTTGCACTTGCCGATCTGGACGAGTTCGAACCCTTCGAGCGGGGCGTCAAGTACGGTAGCGATCTGCCTCTGGATCTCGGTGGGGAGGGTTTCGACGGCGATTGCAGTGAGCGCGTGTTGCGTGAGCAGATAACTGGTTGCGAGACTCGTTGGGGCGACGACGATGACGCCCGAACCGTCGACATCGTCGAGTGCTAGCTGCGCATCCCGATACTGGAGGATCGTCGCATCGAGTGCATCGACAGGGAACAGGCAATCTGCGTCGCCGTATTCGATACTCGCACCTGCCGACTCAAAATGCCCTTCGAGCATATCTGTTTAGGTATATATGCCCTATGCGCATTAGAGTTGCGGTGGATATTGTCGACGGTGTCTTCTCAGCGGGTTTCGCGTCGGGATGTGTGACGATAGTTATCCAGTTGCCATCCCAGGCGACGTTCAGACACCCGACTGTCGATTTGGCGTAATTTGGCCGGCTCCGGTGAAATACTCATTTGATGCTGTGTTTGATCGGCTGTTGCTGCATACCGCGCGCGAGTCGGTCGCGACAGTTTGGCTATCGGTGGAGAACAACGCGTCCGGTCAGTTCGAAGGGTCCAACTGAAGTGGTCGGTCAGGCCGCGTTCGAACGTTCCGAGAAGATGTGTACACCGGTCCCCGTACCCTCCGTTTGCAGACAACCATACAGAAGTGAAACCCGGGCGAGCAGCCCACCGATGACCTGCCCGTCTTTTCCACGCGCCTCCCCCGGTTTATACGAGCCAGGACTGGATTTATCCCCTTCGTCGTCGAAATGCTGCCGTATGTACAACCGAATATTGCTCTCGACCGACGGTACAATTGCCTCGAAGGAGGCCGAAACGCATGCAATCGAATTGGCAGCAGCCCACGACGCCGTACTGCACGTGCTCTACGTCGTCGATGAGGACGTGGTGACGTCCTATAGTGGTGATGAGTACGTTGACGAATCCGAAGGTCCGGAGCACGGCTTGGAAGAATTGGGCAGAGACACGATCGACGATATCCGAACCAGGGCAGACGAGCACGGCATCGAGGTCGTCGAGGCTCTAGAGCACGGCCACCCCGCGGAGCGGATCGTGACGTACGCTAACGAGAGCGACGTCGACCTGTTGGTGCTCGGGACGAAGCGCCGACCCGAGGAGTACCGGGCGCTTCTCGGGAGCGTAACCGACCGGGTCCTCCGGTTGACGACGCGACCAGCGACGGTGATAAAGACCGACGTCACCGAGTAGCCCGCAACCATCGCTCTCGAACCACCGCCAAGGGACCGCAGCTTAGGGTCCCGTATGTACATACATCCTCTGTATCTTGCATGCGATACGTATCGAGTGCTGAGGATTGCAACAGAGTCATTTGCTCGGATAGCTCCCCGGATTCCCAGGAACGCCTGGTGGCCACTGCTTCCGAGAACGAGCCTCAGTCCAGATCGAGCGTCACAAGCTGTCCGGCGAGTGCTGCGAGATGGTCTCGATACTCTACGGTGTCCAGCCATTCCGCAGGAAGTGCCCCGGCTCCGAATCGAGCGCCGGCGAGCGCACCGGTAACAGCACCGACAGTGTCCGTGTCGCCACCGCGGTTCACAGCGGTAACGATAGCCTCTTTCGCGCTCTTGGCCGTCAGCGCGTCGTAGAGTGCTGTCTGAAGCGTATGGACAACGTAGCCCGTCGTTTCTAACTGAGAACTGTCGACGACATCGGGGACGAGTCTGAGTGTTTCGACGAGTTCGTCCGGAGCGTCACCCCTGACACGGTCGAGTGCATCCGACAGTGGGTCACTCTCGTCTCGTCGGTAGCCGGCAATAGTGAGATTGAGGACGGCACAGCCGTAGGTACACCGTGGATCGTAGTGCGTGATTGCGGAGGACTGTCTACTGACGTCGACGAGCGTGTCCGGGTCGTCTCCGTACGCGAGTGCGTGCGGGGCACAGCGCATGACGCTGCCATTGCCTGCGTTCGATCCTTCGGGTCGCCGTTGCCAGACGTCGCGGCCCGCATCCCGCCAGGACGTTCCCTGCTCGTATTCGGAGATGGCGTCAGCGGTCATCAATCCGATGTCGAACGGGCCGCTCTCGTACCATCCCTGGAATCGGTCGGCGACGTCTTGCCCGTCGAACCCGCCCGCCTCGACGAGACTGCGAGCAACGCACAGTGCGAGGTCCGTGTCGTCAGTGACGGTGCCGGCTGGTTTGTTGTGCGTTCCATACCCGACCATCTCTGTGAGGGTCCCGTATTCGCGGTCGATTGCACTGGCCGATTTGAACTCCACCGGTCGGCCGAGCGCGTCGCCACACGCCAGCCCCAGAAGGACGCCCGCTGCGCTCTCGCTGTCCATAGTGGTCCCTCTGGCGTCGTGACAAAAAGCGTGAGCTATGGCAGTCGCTAATCCCGGTCTGGGCAGGGTCGAAAGTCGAAGTCATCGGCATATCGACCCAACTGTTAAATGACTCGATGAAACCAATCAGAAGCATGACCCGGGGGAGGGGGGTAGAGCCAACTGAAACGACAGACGACGAACTCACAGTCATCGTCTTGGGGGAGCCGAATCGGCGTGATCGAACCGTACGTTTGTCGTTCAAAGAAGCGATCCAGACTGTCAGGGCCGAGCAACCAGCGGCAACAACGACAAAAATCGAGGATCGGAACGGGGAGGTCGTCTTCACATCAGTCGAGATGGAAATCGAAGACCGGGAGAACGAGTGGGAACGGGCGAAATACCGACTCGCCGTCGACGTCGAGGAATACGACTGCCCGTACGATGCTGTTGGCTGTGTAGCCGACGATCTCTGTGTGCAGTGTAAGATGGACAAAGTACAGACACAATAGTCTCGGAGACCTCCGGTCCCATCCGGCCACTCGCTTCAGCCCCTCGCCCTTCCCGGGAGCAAGCCAACTGAACTGCACATCCGCAGTACAGTTCGAGTTCGACACTCACTCAGACTTTTCTAGCCGCTTGAGCGCCCGATGGTACGTCGCCTGCTTTTGCAGGATGTCATCATCGACCGCTGGCAGTCGTGTCAGATCCATATTGTCCTCGATATCTGCGCGTTTGACTTTTCGAGCGAGTGCGTTCGAGTTTGCTCGGGGGATGAACTCCTCGAGATACGCCTCCCCATTCTGTTTGGTCAATGCATCCACTGCATCTCGGATTTCTTGATCGAACTCCCGTTCGATATCCTCGAGGGAGTAGTCCGCATCCTCGACGACGTCGTGCAATACAGCAACGACGCGTTCCGTTTCTGAGTCCATCTGTTCCATCACCCGTAATGGGTGTCGTATGTACGTCGCGTCCGCCTTATCTGTCTGTCCAGCATAAGCATCGAGCGCGATCTCGATGGCTCGCTCAAGCTGGTTCATGTTATCACATTGTGTACGAGCGGTATTGAATCCCGAACACCGGGATACTGCCTCGGTCGGAGTGGCAGGCGAGTCATTGACTCTCAGCAGTGTCTGGCAGAACTCGGACAGATACCGCTGACCCAGTAGGGGTGTAGAAGAGACCATCACGGCCCTCACTGACAGATATGCGTACTCACTCTCTCCGGCAGGGGCTAAAAAGCGACACCTCAGTAAAAGGGCCTGGTTGTCACTATTCAGTCGTCGGGATTCTTCGCTGTATCTCTGCCTCGGTTTCTGATTCCAGGTCTGAGAGTTCACTCGGCGTCCAGCCAAACCGCCGAACCTCCCCTGGCGTGGTAAAGTACAGCGACGCAGCCACCGCTCGAGTCGAGTCCTGCTGATGCAGCGCAATCGCGTACGCCTCCATCTGTGTCCGGTAGTAGTCGGCCTCCTCTGGGATCTCGCCGGCTTCGATGTCGTTCGTCTTGTAGTCGATGACGTGGTACTCGTCCGGCGTCACGACGAGGTGGTCGATCAGTCCCGAGATCTCCCCGGTAGCGAACTCGGCAGTGACGGAGAGTTCGTCGTAGGTTCCGACGACATCGGACTCGGCGTGGCGCTCGTCGACGTATTCGATCGCTCTGGTCGCGTGTTCAACGACGCGCTCACGGTGTGCCGCCCTGAGTTCTCCGGGCGCATCTTCCGCCTCGAATACCTGGTGTAGCACGTCGTCTACCCGCTCGCTGGGTGGCCGGAGTTCACAGAGTCGATGGACCATCTCACCGAACACAGTCGGTGGAAGCCGAGTGGGGTCTGCCACACCGCCTTCGGTGCTATTGTCTCCGTTTTCCTCGCCGTCACCTTCGTAGAACACCGTGTTCGTCCGGTCGTCGACGCGGAGGGAACCATACCCGTCGAACAACGACGCGAGAGCTGTCGGGGAGAGTCTGAACTGCTCACTGGGATTCGGTGGTGTCGACGAGAGTTCGAGGTCGGCTTTCGGAGGGGCAGTCGTCTCTGCCCAGTCCACGGGTGCCGTCGGGAGTGACACCGTGAACGACGCATCGTGTAGCGTTCCCGTAACCCGGTTCGCTTCTTCGAGTCCCAGGATTGTCTCGTCAGTCAGGACGTGGGGCTGGATCCAGTCGCGCCAGCTACCGGCCGCCTCCGGGTCGGCTGATTTGATGTCCTCGAGCGTTCCGCTATCGCCGTCCAGGTCGTGAAGTCCGGTAAGGAGGAGTCGGTCCCTGGCCCGGGTCGCAGCGACGTAGAGCACTCGTCTCTCCTCGGCTCGCTCCTCGGCCTTTCGGCGACGTTTCAGGGTCTCGCGGGCGACCGTCGTCTTCATCTCGAACGGGTCCGCTGGATCGGGTGCCTTCAGCCCGGCTACGTGCTCACCGTTGCGTTGTTCGAACTCGATACGACCACTCCCGATGGCAGCTTTCATGTTGAATCCACGGCCGATTCCGGGAACCACCACGAACGGGAATTCCATCCCCTTCGCGTCGTGGACGGTGAGTATCTTTACACCCTCACCGCCGCCCTGGATTGTTGCCTCTCCTTCCTGCTTGCCGAGTGATTGCAGTCGTTCGATCCGACGAACGAGCGTCGGCAAGCTGGTTACACCCTCCTCGCCGAATTCGCGAAGTTGTTCGCGGAACTTCTCGACGTTCGCGACAGCCTGCTGTGGCCGTTCGTCTGCGCTGACTGTCGCGAGATACCCCGTCTCGTCGATCACACGGGTGAGAAACGACGCCCAGGAGCCGTCGAGGTCTGGCGTCGTCTCCGCTGTGAGTCCAAGGGCCTCTCGCCAGGTCTGTAGCAGTTCGTGCGACGCCCGTAGTGCTCCGTGCTCGCTATCTTCGAGTGCACGCCACAGGGATCTGTCGTCGCGTTTGAGCATCGCAAGCGTGTCATCAGTGTGGCCGAACAGGGGTGACCGGAGAGCCCCGTACAGTGCACGTTCGTCGGCCGGGTCGGCGAGCACCCGGAACAGGTTCAGAAGGGCCGTTATCTCTGGCGTCTCGTAGAAGCCGAGTCCAGAGGCGACAGTAAATGGAATCCCGGCATCTTCCAGGGCCCGTTCGTATCTTTTGAGATGGGTCCGGCTGCGGAGCAGGATGGCGACGTCGTCGGGCTGCAGATCCCGACTGTCCGGATCGTCGATGTCGCTGTCCTCGTCGTAGATCCGTGCCGGTTCGTCGAACAGCTGTGTGAGTCGAGCGGCGAGTGCCATCGCTTCGAGTTCGGCGTCGTGTTCCGGTCGCGCCGTCACAATCGGGTTGTCGTCGGCGAAGCGACCGGCACGGTACTCCGGGTCGGTCGGGACGGCGAGATACTCCGCACTGGCAAGATCTTCAGGATCGTCTCGGTACGCTGTGAGTGGCTGTGGCTTTGCCTCGTAGGGCTCGCCGTCTTCCTCGAAGAGTTCGTCGAATAGTCGGTTGACGAACTCCAGGACCCCAGGGAGTGTCCGGAAGTTCGTCGAGAGCTGTTCAGTATCGGCCGGGTCGGAATCGGTTGGATTCGCCGCGGCCAGGTCCCGTTCAGTGTCCCCGAACTGTGTGACGTCGGCATTGCGGAACCGATAGATGCTCTGCTTGACGTCACCGACGACGAACACGTTCCGGGCATCGAACTCGTCCGGGTCGTCGGCAGTGAGATGGGTTATGAGGTCCCACTGGCGCGGGTCGGTATCCTGGAACTCGTCGACCATTACGTACGCAAATCTGTCACGGAGTGCAGCCCGCTCTTCGTCGGACGCAATCTCCGTGACGTATTCGAGGGCAAGCTCGACCTGGTCGGTGAAATCGACGACGTTCTGACGACGTTTTCGATCGGTGTAGGCCTCGTGAGCGAGCAGCGTCACCCGAGCGAGTGCCTGGACGAACGGGAAGCTATTCGCATCAGCGTCGACCGAGGCTGCAAAGAGGTGATCTTCGGGTTCGAGTACGTCGACGATGGTCTCCATCGCGGTGTCGAACGCCTCCCTGTCGGCTCCTGTATCACTCCAGCGTCCTTTCGCGCCGGTATAGCTACTGTATCGTTCACCCGTCCCCGTGGTGAGATGGGCACAGAGGTCGAGGAAACAGTCGCGAATCTCGGTCGTTGGCTCACTCGCCTCGTACTGGACCCCCGCTAACCGGTCGAGGAGATCCGCTGCTCGCGTCCAGGCCCGTCCACCGGTCTCGAGTGCGTCCGGTGGTGCGTCGTGTAATCGCTGCAGTGTTGCGACGGCGTCGACGAACGATGGATTCGCAAGCCGTTCGGCCGCCAGCTCTGGCGACACTGGATGGACCTCAGTCTCGACGTAGGTCAGATACTCCTCTCTGGACGCCTCGGCCCACCGCTGGGCCCACTCGATACCGCCCGGGCGTTCGGTCAACAGATCCGTGATGATGTCCTGCAGCGCACTCCGACTGTATCGACGAGCGAGCGTCTGGACGGCCTCGTGGTCGTCGTGGGTCTCGAGCAGCGTCGCGACAGTCTCGTCGAGCAGTGCTGTCGTTTCGCTCTCGTCGAGAGTGTCGAACCCCGGGTCGATCGCGTCAACACTCAACGCGTGTTCTCGGAGGAGACGGGAACAGAAACCGTGGAGCGTGTGGATGTATCCCTCTTCGAGGCCATCTGCAACGTCACGCCACGCGGCATATTCCGCAGGCGGTGCGTCGGCAACGCGGTCGAGAATGGCTTCTCGGACGCTTTGTTTCAGTTCGTTCGCCGCCCGTTCGGTGAATGTCGTCGTGACTATCTCTTCGGGGAACAGTGGCGCGTTGGCGTCTGCCGGGGCATCTGCTTCCATCCCACGCTCGAGCATCCGCATGTACCGCGCTGTGAGCGTGGTTGTCTTTCCGGTCCCGGCACCGGCGGTGAGTGTCACGTTGCGGTCGAGCGCGTCCGCGGCCTCTCGTTGCTCCTCGGTGAGTTCGTCGAAGTCGACCATTCACTCCACCTCCAGGACGTCTGCAGGGTCAGCATCTCTTGCAGCGAGGGGCACGTACGCGGATACTCCCTCGTCGTCGATCTCGTCGATGACGTCTCGGCGTCGATGAGAGCGGACGTCACAGACGTCGCTGTATCCGCAGTACCGACAGCCGGCGTCCATCGGGTCGAGAACGGTCGGCTGGAATCGGCCAGCTTCGATCGCCGTGGTCAGTTGTCCGAGTCGTCGAGGTGTCTCGGTCTCGATGAACTCGCGGAAGGCACGATGAGTCGTGAACGTGGGTTTCGAGAACCGGAGCATCGGGGTTTCAACGGAGTCGCTGTAAACGTACGTCGACTGCTCCTGGGAGCCGACCAGACCTTTCCGGTGACTCACGCTCGTCGGTGGCTTCGTTTGATAGTACGCGCCACCCACGGTCTCGACGTCGTCGAGAGCTCCCTCGGCCAACTGGGCGTACAGTGGCAGCTGAAACGATAGTCCGGACAGCGTATCAGCCTCACTGGGTGTGCCACCGGTCTTGTAATCACGGACGACCAGCTGCGTTGGCTCTGTCCCCGGTACCGCGTCGATCCGATCGATCTTCCCGACGACCGGAACCGGCCCACTCGGCGTGTCGAGTTCGACTGGTTCCTCACGGAGGACAGTTTCGTCGCCGTACGGGTCGCCGACGCGGGCTTCGAACCACGACGGCCGGGCGGTAGCTTTCGACACCTCGTCGAACTCGTGGTTCAGGAAGCGAACGAACAGGCCTCGCTCTGGACTGCCGTAGGTATCGTCGCCGTAGTAGGGGTTATCAGCCTCGGGCCCGAGGCCCGCAAAGACGGCAGTAAGCCACTCACGTTGGAACGCCGTTGGATCGGGGTCGTCCTCGAATCGGTCCTCGAGTACGCTCAGAGCGGCCTGGAGCAGGCGTGCTCCACACGTCTCACGGTCACCGCTAATCGGTAATGCCTCGCCTGGGGTGGTCTGCTGGTCGGCGTAATAGCGTTCGAAAACGTCGTGGACGAATCCGCCGCGTTCTCTCGCATCGGGCTCGAGTCCGATCTCGTCGGGCTCCTTGATGTCGAGTACCCGGTTCACGTAGTACTTGAACCCACATTTCGCGTACGTCTCCAGCTGACTCGGGCTGTACGGTGCCCGAGAATCGGTGCCGTGGCACGCCGACACCGTCTCTGGACTCAACTGCCCATCGTAGGGGGTCAGGTCGGAGCTGGCACGAGCGGCGGCACACGCCACGCCCTGCTGAAGTCGCTGGCGACGAGATTCGTCGAACGCACCCACCGAGGCCGCCTCCTCGATCGTCGGCGCGTATTCGTCCACGCCGTCGTGAGCGAACCGTCGTGCGAGCGAGCGCTGGACGTCTTCTCGCGACCCTGGTGAGACGTCCGACGGATTGACCGGTTCGGGTTCCAACTCACTGACCCGTCGAAGTTCAGTGAGTACGTCGGCTTCCACGTATGGGTCACCACCGAGATCACGCTCGGGGACGGTGAGCGTGAGTGACGCGTCGCTGGCCAGTAGGAGCCCGAAACTGTACCGGGCACCTTGCTGGATGTCAGCTTGCTCGAAGTCCCGGTGGGCCTCGTTTATCGGCCGCGTAAACGCGAGCCGTTCCGGATTCGATGGGAAGTGGCCGAGCGTCAGGCCGAGAACGTACGTGTGGGCGAACGTTCGTGGCGCCGCGTCGTCGAGTCCACAGATGAGCACGTGCCCGTCTTCGCGTTCGCTCTCTGCGTCCAGCGTGACGCCAGTGAGTGCTCGTTCGAGCCGATCGACCGGATCAGCACGCTCGGGATCAGCAACACCGTCGGTCAGAGCCAGGGTCTCGAGCGTCCGGTCGAGACTCCGTCTCGCCGCCCGTTCTGTTCTCCCACGTGGTGTTTTCGGCACCGAATCGAGCGCTGTCGTCACACCGAGCCGGTCGAGCAAGGTTTCGAGTCGGTCAGCAAGATCCGCGAGCGAGCAGTCCCGTAACGACGTCGCGTCCGCGACAACCGACTTGATCGCGGTCTCCACGTCGTCATCGAGGTGCGCGTATGCCGTCGTGAGTCGGCGCGACGTGAGACGGCTCGCCAGGTTTGCGAGTTCGTTATGATCGGCCGCTACGTCCCCATCGAGACTGGTAACCAGGGGATTCGAGAGGAGAGCTGTCACCGATTCGAGCGCAGGGTCCTCACGACTGAGTGAGACGAGTTCGGACACGACCTCACCGAGTGCCGTGTCGGTGAAGCCGCGTTCGAATGCGAGTGTCGCTGGGATCTCGTATTGCTCGAAGGTTTCGACGAGGGGCTCGTGGTACCCGCCATGCTCCGTGAGGACGACGCCGATATCGTCCGGCGGGGTGCCCGCCGCGACACGCCGGCGGATATCCCGGGCGACGTAGCGAAGTTCCTGTGGAATGGTTTCGGGCTGTCGAAGCTCGAGTGCGCCGTCGATCGGTCGTGTATCGATATCCTCTTTGGCTCGTGCGGGCCGGTAGAGTTGTCGGGCGACGCTAGTACTGACTGTGGTGGCTCCCTCGACGTATTCACGCTCGAACCCGAGTTCCGAATAGGCCTGTAAGGCTCGCTCGACCCCGGAATCGACACCGACGGGTTCTGTGGTGTCGTTGAGCCGGGGGAGGATGGCTACCGTTGGCCATGTGTCCACAATTCGTTCGACGAGCTGGCGCTCGAGCGGGGAGAACAGGGTGAATCCCGCAAGTACGACGGCATCGACTGAATCCAAATACGTGGAAAGTGCCGTCTCGCTCGTCAGTACGTGATGATATCGTTCCGCCCGAAGGGTCCGTCGACCCGATTCGTCGATCTCGCCACGCACTGTCTCGAACGCACTCGTGAGGGCACTCACGATTGCCCCCTGTTCGGGCAGACCCTCGCTCTCGAGGCGCTCGTCGATAGCTGCTGGCGAGTGTAAATCGGCGAACTCCATCAGTGAGAGGAGGTCCTCGACCTGTCGACAGAGTCCAGCAGACGGGAATCGGTCAGGTGCCGCGAGCGGATTGCTTGGGTTCTCGAGTGTCTCGACAGCCAACTCGACAAGTCGGTCTCTGAGCGGTTGGTCGATATGCGTACTCCGCCCAGCGAACTGCTCGCGTTCGTAGCACTCGCTGACTAGACTGTCGAAGGTCTCGATGGAGAGTGAGAGCGGTGGGCCGTAATCACGCCACCGCTTTCTGGTTTGCCGTTCGGCGTGATCGTTTCGGGAGATGTAGAGGAGAGATCGAGGCGCGTCGGTGACCGTACTGGAGAGACGGTCGAAAGACACAGCTTCGAGAGCAGGATACTGTGGCCCGGTATACAACTGGCGAGGTACCATATGATGTATTCCCTGTCAGGCGACTATGGAATGAAGTTTTGGGGGAGGATGCCTGAAACCAAGAATCGTAACCACAGGTGAGTGACGGGAACACTCTTCACACCCGGAAGTGTGTGACAAGTGATGGCACGAATCTGGTTGACCAACGGGACACCGACGACCCCAGCGATTCTCAATCCACTCGCCGCTGCGTGCGACCAGGGATTCGTCCCGGATGAGGCACAGATCCTCTCGAATCCGGGTGTCGAAGATTCCGTCACCGCTGCGAGCGACTATGCCGAGCATATCGTTGATGCCTATCGAGGCGACGCCGAAGTCTCGACATACAACCTTGCTGATGAGACGGATTTTCGAGGAATTATCGAGTTCTATCGGTCAGCAATAGATGCAGCCAGGGAAAACGACGATTCGGTTGCGGTCGACGTCACGCCCGGACGGAAGTTCATGTCGGCGATTGCCTTTCAGGCAGGGTTTCGATTCGGCGCGGATCACGTCTACTACTTCCATCGAAAAGCCGGCGGATACTACGGACAGTTGTACGCTGAAATCCCACGGACAGCGACGGACCTCATCGATTTCACGGAGGAGTTGTGATGCAGATTGAGCGCCGGCGGCTGATGGTCTTACTCAATGCGCTCTACGATCAGGGTGTCAAGTCGATTCCTGTAGCGCATCCGTGTGCGGATATCGGTGAGCTGGTTCGGATTGAACTCGAAGACGACGGACTGGCCACCGTTCGCTTCTCACAGGGAACATTGACGTACCAGGATAACCGTGAGACGATTCCAGCCAAGCACGGGGAGTCAGCCTACGACGACCTCCCCGATGCCCAGACCTATACTCGCGCAATGGTCGCTAGCGGCCATGTCGATCTGGCGAACATCGACGATGTCATCGCCTTTGCCGACCGCCACGGGTATGCAGATCTCGAAGCCGGACACGAGCCTGTCGTCATCGGCCTGGATGCAAATATCATGTCGTGGCGGCTGCCCGAGCGGCTTGGCATCGACGCCGAAGTGGGTGACACAGACGACCGCGGTCGCCGTCCCACTAACGGGTACGCGCTTGCAACCGGTGTGAAAGAAGAACTCGATTGGCACTACAATCACTACAACACCCACGAACTCACGTCGGCATTCGGGGATGAGTTCGAACGGCTGGACAGTCAACCGGCGGGAGCGAACAGAGAGGGGCTGCTCGGGCTGTACGAATACCGTCGCCTCCGGACCCACCGGACGGCCGACGTCATCGAGTGTGACAGGGGTGATGACGCAATCGTCAGCGCGTATCGGAGATTCAACGAGGAGAGTCGCAAGACAGCACTCCTCCTGAGCAACGACCGTGGATTCGTCGAGCGCGGGATTGCTGCTGGGATCCCCTCACAGCACATCGAGTATCCGGTCGACATCCCACGGACCGCAACAGGATCGTGGACAGAAGCAACTGAGCTTCTCTACTATCTCGCAGTGCTGTTCGGCGTCATCACGCTTCCCAAGGTGACACTCTATGGCGTCTGGAACGGGAAGGACGGGCGACACTGGCAACACGAGCAACTCGATATCGACTGCCGCAGCCCGAAGGTCGAACCGCCGTTGGAACGGGATCTGGCGATTCTTGAAGCGACTAATTGAGAGACCAAGTATTGACCAAATTCCCTTAGCAAGACCCAGGTGAGCAGTTGTGGTGGAAAGTACTGCAGTTACTGGAGTAGTTCGTTTCGCAGCAGGATCACAGCGGTGTACTGGCTGAACTTGTTTTTTCCTCAGAAACTACGCTGAAATTGGAATATTCTAAGAATTGGCTTATTTTCCGAACTATCGACTTGTATTAGCGCCAGCTATGAGCTTATCTCCACCGAAGCAGCTGAGTTAAATCAGATTATCTGGCAGGCTATCCAAACATCTGGCGCATCATCGGATGCATCTCCATGAGCTGCTCCTCGGCGATCTCCTCGTACAGCTTGTACGTGATAGAGACCGTCAGCAGCAGGCCCGTACCGGAGACACCGCCGATGGTGCCCATCATGTTCGCCAGCACGGCGAGCAGGCCCACGAGCGCGCCGCCGATGACGGTCACCTGCGGGATGTACCGTTCGAGGACCTTCTCGATGACGCCGACGTTCTGGCGGAAGCCGGGGATCTGCATCCCGGAGTTGTGGATCTGCTTGGCCGTCGCCTCCGGGCCCATGTCGGTGGTCTCCACCCAGAAGACGGCGAAGATGGCGCCCCCGATGAGCATGAACGTCAGGTCGACGCCGATGCGGACGAGGATCTGCCAGACCGGTTGGCTCGCCGATTCGAGCCACCACATCCACTGGTTCGGGCTCTGGATGGGGGCCAGGAAGTAGAACAGCCCGCCCGTTGGCTGGCCGTTCGAGTAAGTCCCCAGCCAGGCCGGCATGTTCGCCAGCTGGGCGTCCAGGATGCGCCCCAGGAACTGGACGTTTGCCTGGAGCGCACGGACGAGGATCATCGGCAGGACGCTGGCGTAGATGAGCTTCACGGGGAAGCGACCGCGCGCGCCCTTGACCCGGGCGTTCGAGAGCGGGATCTCGACGCGGACCGACTCGGCGTAGACGACCACCGCGAAGATGAGGACGGTGGTGATGAGCGCGAGGATGCGCCCCTGGCCGAGGATGACGGTCTGGAGTCCCTCCAGTGCGAGCACCGGGCCGGTGGACTGCTGGCCGGTGATAAAGAGGAACCAGGTGTGGATGATGCCGCTCTGGCCGCCGATGACCGGCGTCGTCAGCAGACCGCCCAGCAGTCGCTGGCTGACGCCGGCGACGATGAACAGCCCGATACCGGAGCCGACGCCCCACTTCGAGATGACCTCGTCCATGAACAGGATGAGGACACCGCCGACGAAGATCTGGGCGAAGATGAGCCACTGGACGCCGGCGGTGCCGATGCCCAGCGACTGCGCGACGGCCGGGTCCGCTGGCAGGAAGCTGCCGGCGAAGACCATCGGCAGGCCGGTCAGGCAGATCATCACGACCACGAGCAGCTTCTGGAGCCCCTGGTAGAGCACCTGGTCACGCGGGTCGTTTTGCGTGTCCAGGCCGAGCAGGTCGGCACCGCCGAGCAGCTGCAACACGATGGAGGCGGTGACGATGGGTCCGATACCCAGTTGCATGATACTCCCCTGTCCGGAGGCGAGAATCGAGGCGAAGCGCCCGAAGACCGCCTGGCTCTGGTCGATGTCGAGGCCGAACAGCGCGACGTTCGTCAGGAAGAAATACAGCAGCAACACGCCCCCGGTCCACGTCAGCTTGCGCTTGAACGGGATGTGTTTCTCCGGACGGCGGACTGCTGGCATCCGGACGAGCAGCGGTTCGGCGGTGTCCTTCCAGGTCATGGGTCGTTATTCCTCGTCGTCCGCGTCGGCGTCTGCGTCCGCGTCGGCGGCCTGGCGCTCCTGGCCGCGTTCGGTCAGTTCGGTTGTGCCCCCAGCCGCTTCAACCTTCGCCGTCGCCTGCTCGGAGAAGTCGTCCGCGACCAGCGTGAGCTCGTTGCGGACCTGGCCGGCGCCGAGCACCTTCACGACGTCGACGTCGTGGCCGTCGTCGACCACGTCGCGGACGTCGATGCGGTAGCCGTCGCCGGTGTCTTCGGCGACACCGTCGGCGGCCAGCAGCGCCGCGTCCTCGTCGAGCTCGCGGACGTCGACCGTCGCGATCTCGTCCTGGACCTTCTGTGGGCGCTTGAAGCCGCTCTTGCCGAGCGGCTCGTAGTTGTGCATCTCGTGCTTGTCGCGGCCGGCCGCCCCGCGGCCACCGCGGTGGCCGGCCCCGCGTCGGTTCTTGTGCGAGCCGCCGCCGTGCGTGCGCGAGCCGCGCTGTCGTCGTTTCTTGCTCGTCATTATCGCATCGCCTCCAGGAGGTCGTCGATGTCCTCGGAGTCGTGGCGGCCGAGTTCGCCGCCCTCCGTGACCGGGTGCTTGATGCCGTCGTGGCCGCCACGCGGCGGGTGCAGACGGAGCGTGGGCGAGAGGCCCTGCTCTTGCAGGGTCGTCTCCTCGGAGATGAGCGCCCACGCCAGCCCGGCGATGTCGTCGTAGTCGGTGTTCTCGGCGACCCACTCGTCGTCGACGTCGGCGTCACCCTCGGCGGGTTCGGCGCGCGTCTCCAGGAGTAGCTCGAGGGTCTCCTGGCTTGGCTCGCCGAAGGCAACGTAGTCGTTGACCTTCGACACCATGCCGCGGTAGGTGTCCGTGTCGGGGACGAGGGTCGCGTGATTCACGTGGTGGATGTTCAGCATCTTCAGCGTGTCGTGGATGTCCGTATCCATGTTGACGTCGCCACGGAGCTGGACCAGTGCGTGCATCACTCGATCACCTCACGTTTCTCGAAGGTGCGTTCGGGCACACGGGCTTCGGCCGTGTTCTGCAGCGCGTTGAACGTCGCCTTCGCGAAGTTGACCGTCGTGCGGGTGTTGCCCGACGAACGGGTCCAGATGTCCTCGATGCCGGCGAGTTCCAGCACCTTGCGGACGGTCTCCCCGCCCGCGAGGCCCAGGCCGCGCGGTGCGGGCTGGAGTTCGACCTCGACGCTCCCGGCCTTGCCCTCGGTGCGCAGCGCGACCGTGTGGGGACGGCCACAGCCACACTCCCAGGACCCACAGCCACGGGAGACGTCGATGATGTTCAGCTTCGCGATGTCGATGGCCTTCTGGATGGCCCCGCCGACCTGGTCGTCGCGACCCTCGGCGTAGCCGACCAGTCCGTCGCGGTTGCCGACCGCGACGACACAGCGGAACTTCACCCGCCGGCCGGAGTCGGTCATCCGCTGGACCATGTTGATGTCCAGCACCTCGTCTTCCAGATCGGGAACGAGCTGGTCGACGACTTCCGATTCTTTCAGGGGAAGCCCCGAGTTGAGAGCGTCCTGCATGGAGTCGATCTCGCCCTCGGCGACCTGCTTGCCGAGGCGTGTGCGGGGTTCCCAGCCGTTGTCAGCGCTCATAGTTCGATGTCACCTTCCAGTAGCGTCTCCCGGACCTCGTCGAAGTGTTCCGGGAGGTCCGTCGCGTCGAAGTCCCCACTGTACAGCGGTTCGTCCAGCTGCTCGGCGTACTCGGCGATGTGGCCACCGCGCGTGCGCTGCCAGTCGGCGAGCACGTCGTCGTTGTGGGGGATGTCCAGGCCGGCGTCGATGGCGCCTTCCTGTATTGCGAAAACTTTGCTTCCGGGTGTCGGGGAGTTGAGGCCGATATCGAGCACCGCTTCGTCGACGCCTGCATCCAGTGCGCGCAGCCCCGCGAGCAGGCCAGTGAGGTAGGCCGCGGGCATGTTGCCCGTCGGCGCCTCCCAGCCGTACTCGGCGAGGTCGCCCGACTGTGCGGACGCCAGCGTTCGGTCGCCTTCGGGCCCGAGCGTCACCAGCTGCGCCCTGACGTGCTTGTTGCTCTTTCGAGCAACGAGGCGGGGCTTGCCGGATTTCAGCAGGCGCAACCGCTGATGGTAATCGGTTCGGGCCTCGCGGCGTCGCCGCATCGGCACCTTGTATCGTGGTCCTGTCGCCATTATTCGTCACCGTAGTTTGCTGCGATGTATCGTTCGAGGTCCGCCACGCTGTCGAACTCGCCACCGCCAGCCATGTCGTAGAGCTCGCGGTACTCGCGTTTCGACAGCGTGCCGTCGTCGCGCAGGTCGCGCAGCGTCGAACGCTGGGCGCGGATGCGCGACGTCCAGTCCGCCTTCTCGTTGTTCCGGGCGCCGGCCTTGCCCTTGCGGGAGCCGGCCCCCTTCTGGTGGCCGTAGGAACGCTTCTGTGCGCGTTCGCGTGCGCGGCCACGGGAGTTGCCTTTCTCGTCTTTCGCCGTGATGGCGCCCTCGTCGACCAGTTCGCGGATGTCATCGCGGGTGATCGCGTCGGCGATGTCACTCTGGCGCTCGGGGTCGAACCACAGCCGGTTCTTCCCGACGTCGAGGACGTCCGCGGCGAGTCGTTTCTGTGCTTTCAGGTTCGTCATCACTCACTCACCTCCACTTCGACGTAGGTGGGGTTGAGGACGCGGATGCCATCGGCCTCCGCCTCCTCCTCGATGCGCTCGCGCTTGCGAGCGCCGACTTTCGAGGCGATGCGGACGGCCTCGCGGTCCCCGTCGACGCCCTCGAGGTCGGCCACGTTGTGGACGCGGACCTCCTCGAAGCCCGAGGGGTGCTTGCCGCGGACGGCCGTCGGCGAACGGAAGCCCGCCTCGACGGTGTCGCCCTTGCCCTTGATGCCGCGGCGCTGTTTCGACAGCTGGCCGCGGGGGCGGCGCCACGAGGTCGAGACGCGCTTTTTCTTGTGGTGGTCCTGCCGGTTGAACTTCGGCTTGCCGACCCGGTGTCGCTGGGCCAGGAGCCGGGCTTCCTCGTCGTCCAAGTCCGGCGTCTTGTCGGCGAGCCCGCGGGGCTGGAGTTCCGTCTCCACGTCCTCGGTGGGCTCTTCTTCGGTCTCGTCTTCGACCTCGGCCTCGGCCTCCTCGGCGACCTCGAGGCCGCCGACGTCGGCCTTGATGCGGGCCGCGAGCGCGTTGCCCACGCCCTCGGCCTCGGCCAGGTCCGACTGCTCGGCCCGGCGGACGTCGTCGACCGTCTCGAAGCCGGCCGCGCGCAGCGCGTCGGCCTTGGCCTCGCCGACGCCGCTGATGTCGGTCAGGTCCATCTCGTCGTCTGCCTCGTCTGGGTCCCCGTCGTCTTCGGCCGCCGCCTCGGCGACCTGGTCGGGGTCCTCGGCGGGCTCGCCCGCCGTGGGCTTCTCGGACTCGACGTCCTCGTCGGGCGTCTCGTCCTGCGGGAGTGCCTCTTCGTCCGCGTTGGCGTCGGTGCTTCTGTTGTCGGGGTCGTCTGCCATCAGGCGTCACCTCGGTTGGGTTTCTGGGTGATGTACACCCCATCCTGGAACACCCGGACGTCCTTGTCGTTGACGCGGGTGAGCTGTTCGATGTCCGCGGCGGTCTGGCCGACGGCCTCGATGTCCGAGCCCGTCAGGGTGAGTTCCTCGCCGTCGATCTGGACCTCGGTGTCGCCGTGGATCGTCGTGCGACGGGCGGCCTTCTCGCCGAGGAAGTTCTCGATGACGACTTCGTCACCTTCGACGTTGACCTGCATGGGGAAGTGAGAGTAAAAGACCTCCATCTCGTACTCCCAGCCCTCGGTCACGCCGTGGAACATGTTCTCGATGTGGCTCTCGAAGGTACCCATCGTGGACATCGTCTTGGCGTCGTCCTCCGTGGACTTGATGACGACCGCGTCGTCCTCGACCGAGACGTCGATGTCGGGGTACCAGAGCCGACGTGTGACTGTGCCGTTGGGACCGTCGACGGTGACGTCGAGGTGGTCCATCTCGGCGGACACGTCCTCCGGAATCTGCAGTTCTACTCGTGGCATTGTTAGTACACGTACGCGATGATCTGGCCACCGACGCCCGCCTCGCGGGCCTCGTAGTGGCTCATGATGCCGTGGCTGGTCGTGACGACGAGCGTCCCGTAGTCACGGGCGGGGAGGAATCGCTTCTCCCACTTCTCGAACTCGTCGGCGCCCGCCGAATAGCGGGGCTTGACCGGGCCACACTCGTTGATGGCACCTTTCAGTTCGACCTCGAACTCGCCGGCCTTGCCGTCGTCGACGAACGTGAACCCGTCGATGTACCCGCGGTCGTAGAAGACCTCGAGGACGGAGCCGATTTCGTTCGAGGCGGGCGATACCGTCTGCTCCAGATGCCCGACGCTCTCGGCGTTGTTGATGGCCGACAGCGCGTTGGCGAATGGGTCGTTTCCTGTCATTGTTAGCTGTACTTCTTGAAGCCCATCCCACGAGAGATCTCGCGGAAGCACTGGCGACACAGCCAGATGTCGTACTTGCCGACGAGTCCCTGCTGGCGCCCGCAGCGCTGGCAGGACTCGAGCTGGCCGGTCCGCTCTGCCTCTGTGTCGGCGTCGGGCTCGTCCTGGATTTCACTTTCGCTCATTCGCTCACCTCCACGTCGAAGGTCGACTCGACGAACGCGACGGCGTCCGACGGGTTGAGTCGATGGTTCGAGGGAATCGACCGGGACGCCTTGTCACGCTTGGCGACGCGGTAGCCGGGGCGGACGAGGTTGACCGTCACGTCCAGCCCGTAGATTCCGATGTTCGGGTCGTACTCCTGGCTCGGGAACTCCGTGTGCTCCTCGACGCCGAAGCTGAAGTTGCCGGTGTCGTCGAACTGCGACGACTTGAGGTCGGCAAGCGGCAGTGCGGTCTCGAGGAACTCTGCGGCGGTAGTGTCACGCAGCGTGACCTTCGCGCCGATGGGGTCGCCCTCGCGGATGTCGAACTCGCCGACGGTCCGTTTTGCCTTCGTCCGGACGGGCGTCTGGCCGGTGATCTCACCGAGGATGTCCTCGGCGTTGGCCAGGTCGCGGCCACCGTGGCCGATGCCCATGTGGACGACGACCTTCTCGATGCGCGGTTCGCGCATCTCGTGGAAGTCGGCGCTCGATTCGGTTTCGCTACTCATCGTCATCACCCTCGCTCGCGGCTTCGCCGCTCACGGGTTCCGATTCGTCGTCCGAATCGCCCGTGAAGTTCTCGTCGATGACGACGACGTACTCCTCGATGGTCTCGAAGCCCTCGCCGACCTCCTGGGCGACCAGGACGTTGTTCTGTGCGGAGCCTGGCGTGACCTGGATCTCGTCGACGGTGCCGATCTCGCCGGCGTGGGTGCCGTCGACGGCTGTGACGAGCGCGCCCTCCTCGTACTCGAAGTGGGCGACGATGGAGCCGTCCTCGTTGTCGACGACGATGGAGTCGCCGGCGTCGTAGGTGTCGGCGTCCTCGACGACGAGCGTCTCGCCGTCGTGGAGGCCAAGCTGGATGTCGCCGCCGGCGACCTGCGTCTTGGTGACGATCTTGCCGAGCTTGGACTCGGCGGCGTCGGCCTCGATGGCCGTCAGCGCCAGCCGCCCGCCCTCGCCGGGGAAGACCCGGTAGTACTCCTCGCGCTCGGTGAAAGCCAGGATGTCGAACATCCCGACGGGCCGCTCCTCGTCGGAGACGGCCGTCCCGTTGATGCGGACGTTGTCCTCGTTGAGCGCGTAGCGCGCTTCCTTGCGGTTGTCGGCGTAGCCGAGCACGTCCCGCAGGACGATGAGCAGGGGGACCCCCGACTCACCGTGCGGGCCGGCACCGGCCTTGACCGTGAACGTGGCTGTCTTGCGCTCTACGGGCCAGCTGTTCGGCACCGAGAGGCGTTTCTGGTGGTTACTCATGCGGAATCATCCTCCGATTCGAGACGCACGACTCGCTTCGAGTCCTCCGTGTCGAGTTCGGTGACTCGCACGTTGGAGGTGTCGAGCGGCCGGGGGACCTCTTCGCCGTCGGTCTTCTCGAGGGTCACGCCCTCGACGTGGATGACGGAGTCTTTGAGGTCGACCTCGAGGACTTCGCCCTCTTCGCCGGCGTCGTCGCCGCGAAGCACTTCCACCGTGTCACCGGCGTTGACGCGGACGTTGCGCTGGCCGTACTCCTCGCGGAGTTCGTCCGAGAGCGTCGCCCGCACCTGCTTGTGCTTCTCGTGCAGCGAGGCGCGTCGTTGACTCGTTCGCTGTTTGTGTGGTTGCTCTGTCATGGTTCTATACGATCATCGTCGCGGCGGACGCGACACTTCCGAACCGCTCTGCGACTTCCCGTGCGATGGGCCCCTTGAGTTCGGTCCCGCGGGGGTCCTCGTTCTCGTCGACGATGACGGCCGCGTTGTCTTCGAACTTGACGCGGGTGCCGTCGGGTCGGCGGATGGGCTTTCGCTGGCGGACGACGACGGCCTCGAGCACCTGGCGACGCATCTCGGGCGTCCCCTTGGTGACCGACACCGTGATCTTATCGCCCAGGCCAGCCTTCGGGTGACGGTTCTTCGTCCCCGAGTAGCCGTGGACGGAGATGACCTTGAGCTCGCGTGCGCCCGTGTTGTCGGCACACGTGATGAGCGAGCCCTTCTCCAGGCCCTGCGTGACGTCGGCGTTGAGCGCCTCCATCAGGCATCACCGTCCTGCTCGTCCGCGACCACGCCGACGACGACGTGGCTCTTTGTCTTCGAGAGCGGTCGACACTCTGCTACTGTGACCGTGTCGCCGACTTCGAGCTCGAGACATTCGGGTGCGTGGGCCGGAATCCGGCTACGCCGCTTCATGTAGCGGTCGTATTTGGGCACCTTCACGTCGTACTCTCGCTCGACGACGACGGTCTTCTGCATGTCGGTGGAGACGACCTCGCCGTCCAGCGTCTGGCCGCGCACGGAGAGCTCTCCGTGGAACGGACAGTGCTGGTCGGCACAGGTCTCCTCCGGTTCCTGTACGTTCAGTCCTAGCGCCATTGTGAATCTCCTGTGTTCTCTGTGCGTCGAGCGGGACGGGCGACGAGTCGCTCGCCCTCGACGCGGACGATCTCGCCCGAGTCGAGTTCGAACGCGAACGTCGCGCTGTCCTTCGGCACGTGCCACACCCGGTCGGCCCCCTCGATGGCCAGCGTCTGGGTCGTCTCGCCGACGACCCGGCCGCTGATGCCGACGACGTCCGGGTTGGACGCCGCGACGACCTCGACGTCGAGGCCGACGAGTTCGTGACGTGGGAGCGTCTCGGGTGTCAGTGGCATTATTCGTCCTCCTGCAGGTCGCCTTCTTCCCGCTGGATCGTCTTGATGCGGGCGACGGCTCGTCGCAGCTCGCTGATGCGGCCCGGGTTGTCCGGGGCGCCACCCGCCGCCTGCACGGCGCGGGCGTTCAGCAGTTCCGTCTTGAGGTCCTCGAGCTCCGCCTCGCGTTCGGCGGGGGTCATGTCGCGGACCTCCTGGACGTGGAGGACGGTCATTCGTCGTCACCCTCCTCGTCGTCTGCCTCGTCCATCTCGTCCATCAGTTCCTCCGCCTCGGCGGCGGTGTCCTCGTTGAGCTCCTCGTCGACGGCGGCCTCGAGCTCGTCGACGTCGACGTCCTCGACGTCCTCGTCGGTCGGGACCTCGACGTCTTCCTCGATGACCTCCTCGTCGACGGCTGCGGCGGCCTCGTCGGGTTCGACGCCGTCGTCGGGTTCGCCGCTGACCTCGGTCGTCTCGGCGTCCTCGGGTTCGCCCTCGAGGAGCTCCTCGACGCTCTCGCCGTCGGTGTCCGCGACGTAGTCCTCGATCTCGACGTCCTCGTAGATCTCGAAGTCGTCGGGCAGCTCGGCGTTGGGCGGGATGATCTTGACCCGGACACCGATGGTGCCCAGCTTCATCACCGCGACGCCGACGCCGCTGTCGACGATTTCCTCGGCCGGCTCACCGTTGTGCTTGATGTAGCCGCGGTTGAATTTCTCGACGCGCGAGCGGGCGCCCGTGACCTTCCCGGAGAGGACGATCTCGGCACCCAGCGCGCCGGCCTCCATGATGCGGTCGATGGTGGTGTGGCCCGCCTTGCGGAAGTACCAGCCACGCTCGAGTGCGTTGGCCAGTCGGTCCGCGACGATGCGGGCGTTGAGGTCCGGTTCGTCCACCTCCTGGACGTCGATCTGCGGGTCGTCGAGGTCGAACCGCTCCTCGAGTTCCGTCGTGATCTTCCGGATGTTCTTCCCGCCCTTGCCGATGACCATCCCTGGCTTCTCGGCTTTCAGGACGATCTGGGTCCCCATCGGCGTCTTGGCGACGTCCATGCCGCCGTAGCCGGCGCGACCGAGCTCGTCCGCGAAGAACTCGTCGATCTGGGTCCGCTGGAGGCCGTCCTCGATGAACTGGAGTTCGTCGGCCATTATTCCTCTCCCCCTTCGCGGCTTCCGCCGCTCCGGTTCGAGGCTTCGGCGGCCTCGCTGTCCTCTAGGATGAGTTCGACGTCGACCTGCGGCGTGTTCCAGGCGGAGGCCCGGCCCATCGCGCGCGGTTTGCGACCCTGCTGTTCGCCGACCTTGTGGGCGGCGACGTGCATGATCTCCATGGATTCACCGTCGAATCCCTGGTGGTCGGCGTTGCCGACGGCGTTCTCGAGCAGGTCGATGAAGGCCTCGCTGGCCTTCTGCGGGTAGCGACCGGCGTCCCACCCGTCGACCTTGCTCTTGTGGCCGACGCCCGAGTTGTGCTGCTTGAACGCGACCGGCTGGTCGCCCTCGATGACTGCTTCGAGGAACTCGACGGCCTCGCCGGCCGTCTTGCCCTTGATCTCCCGGGCGATGGCCTTGCTGTGCTTGTGGCTCATCTGCCGTTCCCGAAGCATCGCTTTCGCGGTGGTCTCCGGGTCGGCGTCGACTGAGTAGCTGATTCCCATAGTTATTTGAGCGGTACGAACTTCGAGGAGCGTGTCGCCCCGATGCCGGCCTGCCCGTGTTCGACCGAGGTACGGGTGAGCTGGAACTCACCGAGGTAGTGCCCGAGCATCTCCGGCTCGACCTTGACGCGCTCGAAGTCCTGGCCGTTGTGGACGGCGAAGGTCAGCCCGACCATCTCCGGGACCACCGGCATGTCGCGCAGGTGCGTCCGGATGGGGTCGTTGGCCGTCGCCTCCTCTTCGGCGTCGCGTGCCTTCTCCAGGAGCTTGTGTTTCTCCTCGGTCAGGCCGCGTGTGATACTTCGCCGCTGGCGTGCGGGGAGCAGTTCCGCGACTTCGTCGAGCGCCATGTCCTGCAGCTCGTCGAGCGTGTGGCCGCGGAAGGAGAACTCTCCTTCGTGGCCGATTTGATACTCTGAACTCATTCGTTACCACCTCGACCGGTCCGCTTCGAGGCGATGTCCCCGACCTTGCGACCCGGCGGTGTGTTGCGCGAGACGGACTTGGGCTTGCCGGGGTGCTGTCGGCCGCCGCCACCGAACGGGTGGTCGACGGCGTTCATCGCGACACCACGGACGTTCGGCCACTTCGTCCCGCGGGCTTTCATCTTGTGGTACTTGTTGCCGGCCTTGACCATCGGTTTGTCAGTGCGGCCGCCACCGGCGACGACGCCGATGGTGGCACGGCACTGCGGGTCCAGCCGTTTCATCTCCCCGGAGGAGAGCTTGACGACCGCAACCGACCGGTCGTGGGTGAGCAGTGTGGCGTTGACGCCCGACGCGCGGGCGAACTTGCCGCCGTCACCGGGGCTGGCTTCGACGTTACAGACCGGGACCCCCTCGGGGATCTCCGCGAGCGGGAGCGTGTTCCCCGGGGCGATCTCGGCGCTGACGCCGACCTGCAGTTCGTCGCCCACGCCGACGCCTTCCGGCGCCAGCACGAGTCGACGGTCGCCGTCTTCGAACTCGACGGCGGCGACCGGTGCCGAGCGGGCGGGGTCGTGTTCGATGTCGACCACCGTGCCGGCGACGACGTCGCCGTCCTCGACCTTCCGGTGCGCCAGGTCTGCCTTGTAGCGGTGCGACGGCGCCCGGAACGTGGGCGAGCCGCGGCCGCGTCGTTGTCCTTGGATTCGTCGTCCCATCGTTAGAACACCCCGATTCTGGAGGCGACTTCCTGCGCGTCGTCGTCCTCGGAGAGGCGGACGACGGCTTTCTTGAGGCCGTCCATCGTGTTCTGCGTGTTCACGTCGTCGACGGTGACCTCGTACTGCTGTTCGACGGCGTCGGCGACCTCGGCCTTCGTGGCCCCGTCGGCGACGACGAACTGGAGCTTGTTCTGGAAATCCATGTCGTTCATGGCCTTCTCCGTGACGTACGGGTACTTGATGACGTCGACGCTCATCGGTCGGCCACCTCCACGGCGGCGGACTTCGTGAACACGGTCAGGCGACCGGGCTGGCCGCCGGGCGCGAGGTCCTCCGCGTTGACCTCCCGGGCGGTGGCGACGTCGGCACCGGCGAGGTTGCGGGCGGCCCGCGACGGTTCCTCGCTGGTGACAAAGAGGATCGAGGAGGGCCGGCGGTACTTGCGCCCGCGGGCCTTCCCCTGTCCGGCCTTGATCTTGGTCTCGTCGGCGCGTTCGACGTCGGCGTGGACGCCCAGCGCCTCCAGGACGTCGACGACCTCCTGGGTCTTTTCGAGGTCCTCGAAGTCGTCGGTGACGACGACGGGCACCTCGTCGCGGTCGAACTCGTGGCCGCGTTCGGCGACGAGTTCGGCGTCGGTCGTCGCGGCCAGCGCCGAGCGGACGGCCAGCTGGCGTTCCTTGTCGTTGATGTCCTTCGAGCGGTCCGTCTCGGCTTTCGGTGGGTGGGCGCGTCGCCCCTTCACCGTCTGCGGGACGCGGCGGCCACGGCCGTTCTGCTTTGGCACGTGGGCCTGCCCGCGACCGCTACCGAACGATTCGGCCGGCGTGCGGAGGCCGGCGTACTCGTCGGCGCCGTAGTCCTGTTTGCGGTTTGCCTGGGCGGCGCGAACTGCCTTGGCGACGAGGTCGGCCCGAACCGGCGTCTCGAAGACGTCCGGAAGGGTGATCTCGCCGTCGGCCTCGCCGTTCAGGTCGTATAGTGTTGCCTGCATGGGTTATCCCTGGTTCGACTCCGTAGAGACGTAGCGCACCTCGGGGTCGAGGCGCGGCTGGTCGTTCGGACGCACCGCGGGCCGGAGGCGCACCAGGCGCTTGTCCGGGCCGGGCACCGAACCCTTCACGAGCGTGTACGGCCCGTCGACCTCGCCGTAGTTGACGAAGCCACCGGCGACAGTGGCCTCGTCGCCCTCGCCGATGTCGACGAGGCGCTTGTTCAGCTCGGTGCGCTGGTGGTACCCCGTCTGCCCCTGCTGGGGGACCGTCGAGCGCACGCGGGATGGGTTCCACGGACCGAGGTTGCCGATCCGTCGGCGCCAGCCCTGGCGGGCGTGTTTGCCCTTCCGCTTCTGGACGCCCCATCGCTTGACGGGACCCTGCGTCCCCTTGCCCTTGGTGACGCCCGCGACGTCGGCGTACTCGCCGGCGCGGAAGACGTCGTTCATCGAGTGCTCGCCGCCTTCCGCGACGAGTTCGAGGGCGTGCTCGAGGCGGTCCTCGACGGACCCACCGCCGACGCGAGTCTCCATCACGTCGGGCTTCTTCTTCGGGACGCTCGGGACGGCGTCGGGGACGGTGTGAGTGATCACACGTACGTCTCCCAGATTACCGGCCGCGAGTGCGTCGCGGATCTGTTCCTCTGCAGCGTCCGGGTCGTGTTCCTCCGGCAGGTTCAGGGTCCGATCGAGGTCCGCGTGGAACTCGTCGGTCCAGACCTCCGTCAACGGACGCTTACCGTACGGCGTGTCTTCGTACGCACGCAGGGCGACGGCGCGCATCGGCGGCGTCTCGACGACCGTCACGGGGACGGTCTCCTCCATCCCCTCGCGGGGGGAGTCGGGTTCGTCGTTGACGAGCACGACGTGTGTCATGCCCGCCTTGTAGCCGGCGAACCCCTGGACGCCCGGCTGGCCGTCGTCAGAGGGCCAGCTGTTGAAGCGAGGCGTCTCGCTCGTCGAGCGCTTGCGCGGGCCAAAGCCCAGCGAGCCTTTGCGTGGTCTGCTTGGTTGTGGCATTCGTTTACTCCGTGAGGGTTAGACAGGCGAGGGAGGCGAACATCGCTTCTTCGGTTCGCACGACCTCGCTGCCCTGGTTCGGAACCGTATTCAGCCAGAGGTCGAACCCTGCGGGCTCGTCTCCTGTCTGGTCGCTTGCGACGGAGTCCGGGTCCACGTCGAGTATCGCCGGCAACCCGCGCTCGGGTGCGCCGAAGGCGACTGTCATACCGCCCTCGGAGTCACGTCGGGTGGCCACCTGGGCCAGTCGGCGCGTCGACACCGGCTCACCGTACCGCGATGACGCGATGGTGAGTCCGGCGTCGGCACGCGAGAGCGCCGTATCGAGGTCCGCGGCGTCTACGTCGTACCCGGGAACGGGTGCGTCGACGAGTTTCGCCCGGACCGGCCGTCGCGAAGAGACCCTGACGGTCACGCGCTCCCCCTCGCCCGCGTCCATACCGTCTGGAACGGGGAGGGAGATCGGGTGTTGCAGTCCGCAATTGACCCGAACGCGCCCATCAGCTCCGACCTCGGTCACGATTCCCTGTCTTAACGACCCCGAACCCTCGGATCCGGAGCCGGTCTGTGAACGCACGCGGAGCGGCGGCAGGACGCCGACGTACTCCAGTTCGTCCCGCTTATCCCACATCTCCTTTCGGAGGTGCGGGGGCGTCGCGGCGTACCGCAGCACGGTTTCGACGAACCCGTCTTCGAACTTTCCCTCGCCCGCTGGGTCGGGGAACACTGTCAGCCGATCCGCCCGGAAGACGGTGGCCGCGCGGGCCACGTATCCGAGCTTGCGAGTTGCCTCGCGTCGGTCCTCGGCTTCCCGTGTGAGGGAAGACGGCACGAGTACGCTGGTCGTCATGCCGTGACGCTTCCACGTCGCGCCACTAGACTGTGCCGATACGTCCCCCTTCCTGGCTTAAAAAGACCCCGCTTCACGCGCGCGGTGCGACGCGTTCACATGGGTCGTCAGGGTCCGCTGGGCGTGAATCGCTCACACGGGATTTGCCGCTTTCGAAACGTTGCGGACTGGATACGTACCACACGGTTGCAACCCGTTCTCACCCGGTGTGAATGCCCTCGTGTCCCACGATTCGCCCCGGAAAACGGAAGGCTTTTTACTATCACCCCCGCCAGATTTGAATGCAGAGAGGCGACGTGCGCGCTGGTAGTGTAGTGGTATCACGTGACCTTGCCATGGTCACAACCTGGGTTCAAATCCCAGCCAGCGCACTTCTACGACGAACCATTCCGACGAGCACCGCGTAGCGTGTGCTCGTCACTCGTGAGTCGCGAACTCGCACTAGGATTTGAATCACGGAAATCCGAACGGAGCGAGGATTTGCATCGGGTTCAAATCCCGGCCAGCGCACTTCTGTCGCTGCCACACCGCGAGCGACCGCACCGTAGGTAGGCGCCCGAAGGGTGCACAGCGGGCAGTATAAATCGTCGTTCGCCCTATAGATCCGGTAGATGACCCTCGCGATCGGTCACTTCGCGCTCGGCGCGACGCTGACCACGGTGCTCGTCGTCCTCCTCGGGGCCCGCGTTCCGTTCCCGCGGACGCTCGTCCTCCTTGGCGGCAGCATGGCGCTGCTCCCCGACCTCCAGCAGTTAGCGCCGCTCGCCGGCCCGACGCTCTCGGCCTTCCACGACTCGTGGGTCGCCGACCTGTTCTGGTTCCACCGGACCCTGGACGTCCTCGACCCGGGCGACTCGGCGCTGGTCGCCGGCACCTTCGTGGCGCTGTTCCTCGTGGTGACTGCCGTCTCGGAGTACCGAGACTACCGCCCGCCGGCCGCCGTCGCGGACGTCACCGACGGCGTCCGGGGTACTGACGACTGAGCCTCGTGGGAACCGACGCGGAAGAACGCTCTTGACTGTCGGCAGCCACCACTTTTGCCCGTTGGCCCGGTACGTCCCACCATGACCTGCATCGGGTTCCTCTCGGTCGCACCGGTCGTCGAGGAGAGCATGGCCCCCTACGTCGCCGACGCCGTCGAGGCGCTGGCGGATTTCGACGTCGAGTACGAGACGACGCCGATGGGGACGATCATCGAGGCCGACGACAGCGAGGAGCTCTTCGCGGCCGCCCACGCCGCCCACGAGGCGGTCGGCGTGCAGGCCGACCGGGTCGAGACGTTCCTGAAGATAGACGACAAGCGCGGCGTCGATCAGCGGGCCAGCGAGAAAGTCGACGCCGTGGCGGCGGAACTGGGCCGCGAGGCCCGGAGTTCGGGCGAGTAGTCCCGCACCGTGGGGTGGGTTCTCCGGTTCTGGCTCCCCACATAGCGGTAGCCATCTGACACCGTCGGCCCCGGTGCGCGTGCCCCACGATGACCGACTCCCACCGCCGATGCGCAACCTGCCGCCGAACGCCACACGAGCGACGACGAAGCCACGCAACCAGCTCGGGTGACTCCCGAGAAGCGAAGTTGTTTATCCGTCGCTCCCGACCCGGGCGACATGGACAGTCTCAACCGCATGGCCACGGAACTCGTCGACGAGGCCATCGACTTCGCGGACGAACTCACCATCGGGGTCCACGCGCTGGAGGGCGACGCGGCCGTCCTCGACTTCGGCGTCGAGGTGCCGGGGGCCGTCGAGGCCGGGATGTTGCTCACCGAGATCCAGACTGCCGGCCTGGCGACGGTCCAGACGACGATGGGCGGCGTCGCGGGCGCCCCGCTGACCCACGTCGAACTGTCGACCGACCACCCCGCGCTCGCGCTGCTGTGCTCGCAGAAGGGCGGGTGGGAACTCAGCGTCGGCGACTTCGAGGGCCTGGGAAGCGGACCGGCCCGCGCGCTCGTCGCCGAGGAGGACGTCTTTCAGCGCGTCGGCTACCGCGAGTCGGCGGATTTCGCCGTCCTCGCCCTCGAGACCGACCGGTTGCCCGACGGCGACGTCGCCGCACAGGTCGCCGAGCGGACCGGCGTGCCGGAGACGAGCGTCTTCCTCCCGGCGTTCTCGACGGCGAGTCTCACCGGGAGCGTCGTCGCGGCCGCGCGGGCCGCCGAACTCGCCGTCTTCCGTCTCTCCGAGCTCGGTTTCGACCCCGTCTCCGTGCTGTCGGCCACCGCCCGTGTGCCGGTCGCACCGGTGGCCGGCGACGAGGCGACGGCGATGGCCCGGACCACCGACGCGCTGGCCTACGGCGCCGAGGTCCACCTGACCGTCGACGAGCCGTTCGACCGGTTCGACGAGGTGGCCTCCGTCGCGGCCGGCGAGTACGGCACCCCGCTTGAGGCCGTCTTCGAGGACGTCGACTGGGCCTTCGAGGACCTCCCCGTCGAGCTGTTCGCGCCCGCGCAGGTGACCGTCGACGTCGTCGGTGGCGACACCCACGTCGTCGGCGACACCAGCGAGGACGTGCTCGCGGAGAGCTTCGGCCTGTAACCGTGCGCTACAAGGTCGCCCCGCCGGCCCGGCCGCTCGACGCGCTGGCCGACGCTCGCGCGGCGATTCCGCTGGTGCCCGAACCCGAGGCCGACTGCTGTCGGGCGATCCAGGACGCAACCGACTGTGCCACCCGTGACGAGGCCCGCACGCTGCTTACCTTCCTCCAGGCGCTGGACCTCGTCGCCGAGGCCGAGCGTGGCTACTACCGCACGCAACACTCGCTCGACCGCGAGCAGGTGGGGACGGCGTTCCGACAGCGGGTCTTCCTGGTCGAGGAACTGGTCGCGGCACTCGGAGACGGTCCGCTGGACGTCGACGACGCGTTCGCGGCGGTCAGCGAGGCGATTCCGCCCTGGGAGCGCAACCGGCACGCCGACTGGACGGCGGTCTGGCGCGGACGGGTCGAGCATCTGCTCGAGTGGGGGGCCACGTTCGGGGTCCTGACCGCCGGCGGCGAGGGCTACGCGCTCGCCGCTCAGTAGGCGATGCCGACCCGCTCGCCGACGTGGTCGTCCGCGAGCAGTTCCTCGTAGACGAAGGCGGCGATGTCGCCGACGCGTATCGACTGGCCGCCGTCCGGGAGGGAGTTCGTCGCCGTCCGGTAGTGGTTCGTCACCGCCCCGTCGGGCATCAGCGGCGGGCAGACCAGCGTCCAGTCGAGCGACGACGCGCGGACCACCTCGAACGCCCGGTAGTGGGCCTCCGCCAGCGGGCGCATCTCGTCGGGGAACTCCTGTGTCTCGAGTCTGAGGCGCGCCGGCGTGGCCTGGAGGATGCCGTCGGCGCCGACGGCGACCAGTCGGTCGACGGTCGCTCGCTCCATCGCCTGGACGACGTTCGCCAGCCCCTCGTCGACGACCGATACGTCGTCGTCCTCGCCGGGGCCCAGCGCGCTACAGACGGCGTCGTGACCCGGCACGGCCTCCATCACGGCCTCGGGGTCGAGGACGTCGCCGACGACGGTCGAGACGTCCGTGGGCACCGACCGGCGGTCCCTGACGAACGCGGTCACGTCGTGCCCCCCGGACCGGGCCCGCTTGAGGACCTCGCTCCCGACCCGGCCGGTTGCACCGAAGAGGAGAATGTGCATTGTGGCTACTCCCGTCAAGGCACGCGACAATAAAATAGCGGATACCTAACGAGGCGTCACTCCGCCGGCGAGACGTCGGTGACGGTGCCGACGCCCTTCGAACGGCCCTCCCGGAAGACGAACTTCTGTCCCGCCTCGACGAGGTACGACCGGAACTTGAACCGGACGCGAGTGCGCCCGGCGTCGCCGGGGAGCAACTGTCCGTCGTCTGGACTGAAGACGGCCGCCTCGCTCACCGTCTCGAGGTGGACGACCGGTTCGTATCCCTCGCCGATGCGGGTCGGGTGGTTCAAAACCATGACCTCGGCTTCGAACTCTCGGACGGGCGTCGGGTCGGCGTCACGTGGCAGCAGCGCCATCCCGCGCTCGATGTCGGCCTCGCGGACGCCCTTGAGCGCGATGCCGACGATGCGACCGGCGCGGGCCTCGTCGACGCGGTGGTAGTGCATCTCGATGGAGCGCACCTCAACCGGGCGGAAGGCCCCGTCCTGCATCGGGCCCAGCAGGAGCTCGTCGCCGGCCTCGACCTCGCCGGACTTGATCGTTCCCGAGGCCACCGCGCCCACGCCCTGGACGTTGTAGGTCCGGTCGACGTACATCCGGAACTCGCCGTCCTCGCCGGCGGTCTTCGGGAGCGACTCGAACATCGCGTCCAGGTCGCGAAAGCCCGCCTGGGTCACCGCGCTGGTCTTCAGCACCGGGACGACCGTCTCGGATATCTCCTCGATGGCCGTCTCGACGCCGTGGCGCTCGACGCGCAGCGGCGTCTTGCCGACCTCGCGCAGCGCGCTCTCGACCTCCCGTTCGACCGCTTCGACCCGGTCGTCGGAGACGAGGTCGACCTTCGTGAGCGCGACGATCGTCGGCAGGTCCGTCGCCAGCAGGATGCCCAGGTGCTCGCGGGTCGTCGCGGTCACCCCGTCGTCGACGGCGACGGTCAGCAGGCCGTAGTCCAGCTTCTGCCCGACCAGCCCGCGGATGGTGGTCCGGAGCCACGGCTCGTGACCGACGGTGTCGACGAACGACACCAGGCGGTCCGACTCCTCCACTACGCGTGCGCGGTCGGTCTTCCGGTGGGGGTTGTCCATCCTCACCGGGCCGTCCGCGTCGAAGCCGTAGACGCCGTAGGAGAGGTCCGCTGAGAGGCCACGTTCGACCTCGTGGGGCTGGACGTCGAGGAAGCTCCGCGTGTCGCCCTGGCCGTCGTCGGCCTCGCCGGTCACCAGCGACCCCACGAGCGTGGACTTGCCGTGGTCGACGTGGCCCGCCGTCCCGACGACGATGTGGTCGTCGTCGGTCAGGACCGACCCCTCGGTGATGGTGGCCACACCGACGATGCCCTCCGGGTCGTCCTCGTCGACCGCGGCGTCGGCGACGCCGTCGACGCCCCAGGTCTGGACCTCCTCGATGTGGGCGCCGGCCTCGTCGGCCAGCAGGCTGAGGACGTCCATCGACTCGGAGAAGGCCGCCGGCGAGATGCCGGCGATGCCGCCGTCGTCGGTGACGCCGACCACGTACGTCGCTTCCCCGTCCCCGGAGAGAATGCGGTGGCGCAGCTGGGCCGCGAGGGACTCAAGTCGCCCCTCCGACAGGTGGAGGTTCTCGGTGAGCCGTTCTTTGAACTCGACGCTGCCACCCTCCTGTTCGCCGCGCTGCAGGGCGCGGTTGAGGACGGCCCGGTCGGGGCTCATGTCCCTCCGTAGCGGAGGACGAGATAAAAGCTTTCCCCGGTTTCCGGGCCGCTACCGTCTATTGAGGTGTCTGGGTGACTCACTCTCTCACCCGACTCCCTGTGCGACTATGTATCCGTGATGCCGGGCCCACTCCGCCACGTGGACGCCCCCCGCCACGCGGGACTTAGCGGGAGTGCGACGCCACCCCGCGTGGGCCGCCACGCGGCATCGCCTTTCAGCCCCGATACGGCCCGACGGCCTCGAGGAATCCGTCTGCGTAAGCGGCGTCGGTCACGCGGTCGGCCCGTGACCGCGCCGCCTCGTCGGCGTTCGCGACGGCCACCGACTCGCCGGCAACGTCGAACAGCTCGGCGTCGTTCTCGGAGTCGCCCACCGCGAGGAACTCGGCCGGCGTCCGGTCCAGCTCCGCACAGACCGTCTCCAATCCACGGCCCTTGTCGACGCTCGGGTCGACGACGTGGTAGGCGAACCCGGTATCGAGGACGCGCAGGCCCCGCCCGGTCGCGAACCGCTCGAGCGGCGCCAGCGGCTGGTCGATGTTCACGATCACTTCCGTCTCGCGCCAGCGGTTCGCGAGGTCCACGCGGCCAAAGCCGAGGTCGTGGCCCGCCTCGCGGTAGGCGTCGGTGACCGCGAGCGCAGCGTCCCTGTCGCCCTCCAGCGTGAGCGTGTCCGTCGCCTCGACGAACACCACGCCCCCGTTCTCGGCGACGATGGTCCGTTCGACGCCGAGGAACTCACAGAGAGCGACGGAAAAGGGCATGGCCTTCCCCGTCGCGACGACGACGCGATCCGGCCACGACCGCAGGACCGGGAACACGCGCGGGTCGATGGCGCGGTGGCTGTCTGTCAGCGTTCCGTCGATGTCGACGACCAGCGGCGGGACGTCGCTGTGGGCGGCCATACGCCCCCTTGCGAGTCCGGTGGTTTCCCCGTTGCGGTCAGTCGTCGGTCAGCGTCTCGTAGGCCGCCTTCACCCGCTTGAACTCCGACTCGCTGCCGGCCTCGGTGTCCGGGTGGACCTCCTTGACCTTCTCGCGGTAGGCCTGCTTGACCGCTCGCTGGTCGGCACTCGGGTCCAGTCCCAGTCGTCGGTACGCCTCTGCGGTCGACAGCCCACGTGACTGCTGGACGCGCTGGCGGCGCTGGCCCTGCTGGCGGGTTCGCGTCCTCCGCTGTCGGCGCTGCTGTCGTGCGCCCCGCGCCCGTTCCCGGGCCGTCGCACCCTGGCCGTCGCGCGGCGGTCGCCACGCCTCACGCGGGCCGGCGCCGAACCCCCCGCGTCCGTTCCCGGTGGCTGCCCGGCGCTCGACGCGCTCGTAGACGCTCGCGGCCATCTTCCCGCTGAGGTGGTAGTACATGAAGTACGTCGAGGCCGCGAACATCGCCGCGAGAAAGAGCACGGCCGGGTTCGCGAACAGGCCCACGGCTGTGAGTGCGACCGTCAGCACTGCGAACACCGCCGCCACGCCCGTGATGAGCCGCTCGTACTGCACGAACCAGCCTTCGGCCCACAGAAATGTAAGCGTCTCGCCTGTCAGCGGGCCAAGCGTTCAAGGCGCTGGGCGTGGTACGAGATGGCATGAGCGTCGCGGGACTCTGTGCGGTCTGTAACGCACCGGACGTAGAACACACCTGCGACCGGTGTGGGAGCCTGGTCTGTGACGAGCACTGGGACGCCGAGACGGGCCTGTGCGTCGAGTGCGCGGCGGAGGTCGGCCGGTCGCGGGGCCGCGGGGACCCCGAGTCGACCGACCGGCCGGACGGCGTCGACACCTACCGGTTCTGACTACCGGAACTGGTTGAGCCGTCGCTTGAGCTGTTTTGCCGACTGGCCGGCGGCGTCGAAGAAGTCGCCACGGGCGTCCTCGCCGGCGAAGATGATGCCTCGCGAGGAGTTGACCAGCCCGACGCCGTCGGCCAGGCCGTGTTCGACGGCGGCCTCGGCGTCGCCGCCCTGGGCGCCGATCCCGGGGACGAGGAACGGGATGTCCGGCACCAGTTCGCGGATGGACTCGAGTTCGTCCGGGTTGGTCGCGCCGACGACGAGCCCCACGTTGCCGTTCTCGTTCCAGAGGTCGGCGAGGTGGACCACCCGTTCGTACAGCGGTTCGCCGGTGGCCAGTTCGAGGTCCTGGAGGTCCGCGCCACCGGGGTTGGAGGTCCGGCCGAGAACGAACACGCCCCTGTCGGCCCGTTTGAGGAACGGCTCGAGCGAGTCGCGCCCGAGGAACGGGTTGACAGTGATGGCGTCGGCCGCCGGCCCGTCCTCGTCGTCGAGCATCCGGGCGTACTGGCGGGCGGTGTTGCCGATGTCGCCCCGCTTCGCGTCGAGCAACACGGGCACGTCCCGCCCGTGGGCGTACGCGATGGTCTCCTCGAGCGCCCGCCAGCCGTCGGCGTCCTCGTAGAACGCCGCGTTCGGTTTGTAACAGGCGGCGTGTTCGTGGGTCGCATCGATGATACGGCGGTTGAACTGCCAGCGCGGGAGGTCGGCGTCGCGGACGGCCTCGGGCAACCGGTCCGGGTCGGGGTCGAGACCCACCGAGACGACGCTGTCGGCGGCAGAGATACGGTCTGCGAGTCGGTCGAAGAAGTGCATGGGTAGCGCGGCGAGTGGCAGCGACACAAGCGTTTCCCTCTCCACCCTACGATATCATATATGATAACTGGAGCGGCGGCTATTAACCACTCCCTCGGAAAGACGGGCTATGGACCGTTCACTGAACGTCGGACACGTAGCCGAGACGCTCCCGGATCTCGGCCGGTTACTGGACGACCCCCGACTCCGTCCCCTGGGACTCGCCGGGGGGATGACACTGCTCGGTATCGGCGCGCTGCTCTCGCTCGTGCCACCGGCGCTCTCGTTCGCGTTCTGGGCCAACGCCGTCGCGGCGACGCTCGTGTTCCTGGGCGTGCCGCTGTTCTGCGTGGGACTGGCGGCCCCAGAACCGGAGAACCCGTACTTCCAGTTCGGGGTGGACCTCTCGCACCACCAGCGCCAGGCCGTCGCGACCGGTGGCCTGGCCATCACGTTCGCGCCCGTCGTCGTCATCGTCGGCATCCCGTTCGGCGTGTCGATGCCAGTTCTCGTGACGGCGGCGACGCTCGCGTTCGTGGGCGCGGCGCTCGTGCTCACGGGCTTTATCGCCTGGACGGCAGAGACAATCGCCGAACCGAACTCGGTCTAGCTCTCAAGGACGGCAGCAAGTTCGTCGACGAGTCGTTTGACCGCGGCCCCGCTGTGTGCGACCAGTACCGTTCCCCTCGCCGTCGACTCGACGGTGACGTCCTCTCGCTCGACTGCGAGCGACGGCGCCGCGGCGATAGTCAGTCGCGCCGTCGCGGGCGTGACGTGGACGGTTCCGACGCGCTCGTCGCGGTACTCGACGGCGTACGCGAACGCCCCGTCGGCGGTCGGTTCGACGTCAGGGTCCGCGTCGACGACCCGGACGTCGGCCAGGGGCCCCCGTTTTAGCCCCGTCAGCTCCGAGGCGAGCAACTGGCCGATGCGCCTGCCGTCGGTGACGCGGTCCCCGACCATCACAACCCCTCCCGGACCTCCGCGGCGACGGCCGTGACGTCGACGCCCTCGCTGCGGGCGTAGACGACCGCCGCGGCCTCCAGGGTCAGTCCGAGCTCGGACTGGAGGGCGTTTATCTCGGCGACCGCCGTCTGTTTCTCGACGCCGGTCTCCAGCACCGAGTCGAGGACGCGCTCGAACGTCGACCGCGACTGGAGTATCTCCTCGCCCGGCGCGAACCCGTCCGGCACGTCGACGCCCCCGGGGTCGAAGACGGCCACGAGGTCGTCGCCGTCGCGTTCGACCAGCCCCTCGCTGGCGGCGATGTCGACCAGCGTCTTGGCCTGGTCGGGCGAGAACCAGCTCCGGTCCAGCGAGAGCGCGACGACGAACTCGCTTTCGGCCATCCGTTCCGTGCCGCGCTGGCGGAACGGCGCGGCCACGGCCGTCTTGAGGCTCATCGTTGTGGGGAGCGGGCGGGCCGGGCCTAACGGTTACGGTTGTGGCCGCCGGCAGGTCGGCATCGAACGGTTCAAGTAGCCGCTGGAACATCCCTGGAGTATGAAAGACCAGGGACGCTCCCCTCGCAAGCGGACTGGCGGTCGTCGGCGACCGAACCACAAGAAGAAGAAACACGAGCTGGGCAAGGAGTCCACCGAGACCCAGGTCGGCGACCAGAAGCTGAAGGTCGTCGACTCCCGCGGCAACACCAGCAAGGTGCGTGCCGTCACCACGAACGTCGCGAGCGTCGCCGACGGCGCAGAGACGGTCGAAGCGACCATCGAGAACGTCGTCGAGAACCCCTCGAACCCCAACTACGCCCGCCGGAACATCATCACGAAGGGCGCGCTCGTCGAGACGTCCGAGGGCACGGCCCGCGTGACGTCCCGACCCGGCCAGGACGGCCAGGTCAACGCCGTCCTCGAGTAGACACGGCGCAGTCGGTCTTCTCCTGTCGGCGACCGCCGCCAGCGGCGGTGCCGCGCCGGATCGCCACCCAGCGGAATATAATCCTACTGTTCGATATATAGCGAACATATAAACTGCCTAAGTATGCCCAGTCCTAGTTCCCCCTACATACCCCGCTCGCGGGGCGGTGACCCACACATGGACGCTGGACCTACGCTCAATCCGACGGTCGATGCATCACACCGACGAATCGACGCGACGCAGTGGGAAAACATCTACGTGGTCGGGGACGTTCACGGGTGCCGTGACACCCTCGAGCGACTCCTCGGGCACCTCGACCCCCGCGAGGACGAACTGGTCGTCTTCGTCGGTGACCTCGTCCGCAAGGGCCCCGACAGCAAGGGCGTCGTCGACCTCGTCCGCGAGCGACCGAACCTCCTCAGCGTCCGCGGGAACAACGAACAAAAGCTCGTCGACGGGCGCAAGTCCATCGACGCGCTGACCGACGAGGACCTCGCTTTCATCGAGTCGATGCCGGTGGTCGTCTCGTGGGACGGCGCCATGGTCGCCCACGGCGGCGTCGACCACCGGAAACCGGTCGTCGAACACTCGCTGACGGAACTGCTGAACATGCGTTCGCTCGTCCCGGACGGGAGCTACGACCGGCCCTACTGGTTCGAGGAGCGCCGCGAGGGCCCCCGCGTCTTCTTCGGTCACACCGTCCTCGCCGAACCCCACGTCACCGACTACGCGGTCGGCCTGGACACCGGCTGTGTCTACGGCGGGCAACTGACCGCCTACGACACTGCTGCGCGGAAACTGATATCCGTCGACCCGCCGGAGACCTACGAGGAACGGTCGTCGGACAGCATCGTCGAGCCCCGACCCGTCCCGCTGCCATAGCATGGACAACGAGGAGTCGCAGCTTCCCGAACCCTACGACCCGGGAGACGTGTCGCTCGACGACCCGTCGCTGTATCTGAACCGCGAACTGAGCGAACTCGCCTACCAGCGCCGCGTCCTGCACGAGGCGCTGGACGACCGGAACCCGCTGCTCGAACGGGTCCGGTTCCTGGCCATCGTCACGCGGAACCTAGACGAGTTCGTGATGAAACGCATCGGTGGGCTAAAACAGCAGATAGAGGCCGGCGTGACCGAGGAGACGGCCGACGGTCGGACGCCGGTCGAGCAGTTCGAGGAGGTCCACGACACGCTGGCGCCGATGCTCGAACGGCAGACGGCGTGTTACGAGGCGACGATCCGGCCGGCACTTGCCGACGAGGGCATCTACGTCCTCGACTACGACGACCTGGACGCTGGCGAGCAATCCCGGGTACGTGACTACTTCGAGGAGTCGGTGTTGCCGACGCTGACGCCGCTCTCGTTCGACCCGGCACACCCGTTCCCGTTCATCTCCAACCGCTCGCTGTCGCTCGCCGTGCTGACCCGTCGACCAGACGCCGAGGACCCGACGTTCACGCGAGTGAAGATTCCGCCGAACCAGTCCCGGCTGGTCCAGATCGGCGACGACCACCGCTACGTGCTCCTAGAGGAGGTCATCAGGGCGAACCTCGACCTGCTGTTGCCCAACGTCGATATCATCGACACGGCGCTGTTTCGCCTCACGCGCAATGCGGAGGTCCGGCGCAACGAGGAGGTCGCCGAGGACCTCATCGACATGATCGAGGAGGTGCTCGAACAGCGCCGCTTTGCCACGGTCGTGCGCATGGAAATCGAGGCCGACACACACCCGCGGATTCGCGAGACGCTCCAGCGACAGCTCGAGCTCGAGGACCGCGAAATCTACCCGCTCACGGGACCGCTCGATTACCGCGAGTTCATGTCGCTGACCGACTTGGAGCGCCCGGACCTGAAACTCGAGCCGTGGACGCCACAGCCCCACCCGCGGCTCGAGCAGTCGAGCGGCGACCCCTTCGGTGACCACGAGGACGGTCCCCGGACCAGCGTCTTCGACGACATCGACGACGGCGACATCCTCCTGCACCACCCGTACCACGACTTCGGGCAGACCGTCCAGCGGTTCCTCTCGGCGGCGGCCGAAGACCCCGACGTACTCGCGGTCAAGGCCGCCATCTATCGGACCGCCAGCGACTCACAGGTCATCCAGTCACTCATCGACGCCGCCGAGAACGGGAAACAGGTCGCGGTGATGGTCGAGCTGAAGGCACGCTTCGACGAGCAGAACAACCTCGAGTGGGTCAGGCGACTCGAGGAGAACGGCATCCACGTCGCCTACGGCACCATCGGCCTGAAGACCCACACCAAGACGGCGCTCGTCGTCCGCGAGGAGGACGACGGCGTCAATCTCTATTCCCACGTGGGCACCGGAAACTACCACTCCGAGACGGCCAAAGGCTACGTCGACCTGGGCCTGCTGACCGAGGACCGCGACATCGGTCAGGACCTGGTGACGCTGTTTAACTCCTTTACCGGGCCGGGAATGGACGAGCAGTTCCGCAAACTGCTCATCGCGCCGGTGACCATGCGCCGGGAGTTCACCCGCTTCATCCGCCGCGAAGCGCAGCATGCCCTCGAAGGAAGGCGGGCCAGAATCGTCGTGAAGATAAACGGACTCGAGGACCCCGATATCGTCGAAGAACTGTACCGGGCGTCGATGGCCGGCGTGGACGTCGATCTTGTCGTGCGGGACATCTGTCGGTTGCGACCCGACCTCGAGGGCATCAGCGAGAACGTCGAGGTCCACTCGCTGGTCGGGCGGTTCCTCGAACACTCCCGTATCTATTACTTCGAGAACGGCGGCGACCCCGAGTACTACATCGGTAGCGCCGACTGGATGACGCGTAACCTGGACAGCCGCGTCGAGGCGGTGGCCCCGGTCGAGGACCGCGACATCCGCCGGCAGCTGAAGTTCAACCTCGAGCTCATCTTAGCGGACAACAGCAAGCGCTGGCTGATGGGCAGCGACGGTCGGTACCACCAGCAGACGCCCGACGAGGACGACCCCGTCGTCAACACGCAGGCGATTCTGATGCGGGAGGCGATGAAGGCCGACCGGAACGAGGACGTGGTCACGGGCGTCCCGAGCGACTACCCGGTCGACGGCGACCTGCTCGTTGCACCAGTCGACGACGGGGACGCCGGGGGTGCGGGCACGGCGGACGGGACGGGGACCGACGAACCAGCGGCCAACGGTGGCCGGACGGCGGAGGCTCCCCTCGAGCGGTTCGCCGAGCACTGGTACGTCCCCGACAGCGACACGTACGACTACGCGGTGCGGACACCGGACGGCGACCGAAGGTACCTGAAGACGAGCGACGGCGCGGCGGCGGCCCTGAAACGGTACTACGGCTGACCGCCGGGAAAGAGCGGGCGCCCGGTCAGGGACGCGGTGCGGCCTTCTGGAGGGCGCTCTCGGCGATGTTTCCCCCGTAGTCGGCGGTGCGCGACAGCGAGTCGACCACGAGGCCCAGTACCTGGGCGCTCTGTGGGTCGAACTCCCTGATCTCGCCGTCGACCTCGCGGGCGGTGTCGTCGACGTCGCGTATCTTCCCGCGGGCCTTGTTGGCAAGTTCGACGGCCTCGTCGGAGTCCTCGGCCAGGAGCGCGTCCATCGCCGTCTCGGGGACGGCAGTGGCCTCCTCTCGCAACTGGTCGAGCAGGTCTGCGGTGTCGCCGGATATCTCCCCGACGTCCAGCGCGAGGTTGGCGATCTTGGTCGCGTGGTCCGCGATGCGCTCGAGCTGGCGCGCGCTGGACTGGTAGTCGAACACCGTCTCGCGAGGGAAGCCGATCTCGTTGGCGGCGGTCGGGTTCCGGAGGACCGTCCGGAACACGCGCGAGACCATGTACCAGAGGCGGTCGACGTCCTCGTCGCGGTGGATGACGTCCTCCGCCAGATCGTCGTCGTCCTCGACGAGTGCCTCGACGGCGTCGTCGAGCATCGTCAGCGAGACCAGTCGCATCCGGGTGATGGCGTTGTGGACCGACAGCTCCGAGGAGTCGAGCAGGTCCTGGAGGACGATGTGGTCCGCCGTCTCCTCGATGACCTCCAGGCCGACCAGTCCCTGGGTGGCGTCACGGACCGTCCGGCGCTGTTCGGCCGTGATTCGCGGGGCTTCGAGCCTGATGACGTCGAAGCCGCTGACGTACATCGTCATCACGGCCCGCGTCAGCTCGTGGGCCTCGTCCATCCCGCCGACGTCGAGGGTCCCCTCGACGCGGTCGTTCTCGCGGCGCGGCGACAGCAACAGGAGATCTTCCTCGTCGTGGAACTCGACGACGCTCCCCGCGCTGACACCGTTCTCGGTCGCCCACTCCTTCGGGAGCGAGACGGTGTACGTCGATCCACCCGTGACCTGGACCTTGCGTGTCTCCATGTAAATCACTATCAGTCCCCTCTGATTATAAATCTGGCTAAAAATATATATGGATGGCCCGTTCGCCGGCGAGACAGCCCTCCTCGACGACCGCACAGTGCCACTCAGTGGACATCGATCCGCCTCCCGCTTCCCACCCCAGTACTGGCACGAACGCCGCAAAGACGTGCTATATCGTCGTTTTCGTGCCACACGTACTGTCCAGAGCCACGTGGCGTAACGTACCTTTATCCGTGTCAAAACCTCTCACTTTCGAGTATTTCAATCTATATAGTTTCTGGGGGCTGCGCCCGACCGATCTCACCGTCGAGTCACGCGCGCCTCGCTGTCGCACGGCTACGAACTGGGGGGTATCGCCCGACGGGGCTCAATTGCGCTCCAGGGTCGCCTCGGTGTCGATGCCGTAGACGTCCCGGGGCGTCTCGACGTGGGCCGTCCGGACTGCTCCCCCGTGGCCCGCCTCCAGCAGCCACCGGACCCGGCGGGGGACCGTCTTCGGGCCGAGCACCGCCCCCGGCCGGTCGGGGTCGTCGATGTAGTCCGTCTCCATCAGGAACGGGTCGCCTTCCTCGATGGCTATCTCGAGCTCGTCCTTGTCTGCGAGCACCGACTTCGTCGGGCCACGCAGACGACCGCCCGAGTAGTGCTTGACGACCTGTCGCCGGTCGAGCCCGGCCGCCTCGCCCCACTCGGCGACGGTCTCGAAGTCCTCGCCGCCCTCGGTGTGCAACTGGACGGCACAGCCCCGGTCGGCTGCGAGTTCGAACCCGTAGCGCATCACCTCGTTCGCGGCCTCCCAGACGGCCGCGTCCACGTCGTAGTGGGGCCGCCCGGTCTTGAGGGCCAGCGCCGTCCCGTCGGCGACGTACTCGGCGGCGACGTCCAGGCCCGCCTGCATGATGTCACGGGCCTCCTCGGGCTCGTAGCCCTCGTCGACGAGTTTCGAAATCAGCGCCGGGTGAACGCCCAGCACCGGCCAGGCCCGGCCCGGGAGCACGCCGGACGCCTCGCGGGTGACCGCGACGGTGAGGTCGAACCCCTCGCGGAACGTTCTCTCGTCAGTCGCCGTCTCGACGAGCATCCACGAGGGTTTGTTCAACACGAGCAGGTGGGTCCCGCCGTGCTCGGCGAACTCCGCGGCGGCTTCGACGCCCCGACCGTTGACGGGATCCAGGTGCAGGTGGTTGTCGAGCACCGGCGTGTCGTCGATCTCCATGTCCGACCCACCGGGAGCCACGGCAAAAGCCGTTCCCGTTTGGCTACTCGACGTCGCCCCGCAGCGAGAGCGCGTCGTGGGCGGCGTTCTGGAGCGCGTCCGAGCGCCCGTGCTCGCCGGGGGCCAGGGCGACGGTCGTGACGCCCTCCCTGGCGGCCACCTCCAGTACCGGTTTGAAGTCCGTGTCCCGCGAGGCGACGACGAGGACGTCGATGCGGTCGGCGACGACAGCCTCCGTCGCATCGACGGCCAGGCGCACGTCGACGTCGCCACTCGTCGTCACCACCTCGAAGCCCCGGGCCTCCGCGGCCTGGATGAGACCCGGCGAGGCGTTCTCGTCGACGTACAGACGCGTCGCCGCCAGCGACCCGTAGGACTCGCCGATCCGACGGATGTCGTCCAGGTCGACGTCGAACTCGCTGCGGAAGACGTTGGGCCCGTCGACGAACACGCCCGCCCGGTCTGGCCCGTCACCCCCGCGATCGCCCAGAAACCGGCGAAACAGGTTCATGAAATTCTCTCGCCGGTGGTCCGGTTTATCTCTGGCGCTTCGCCCCGGTCCGTGTGTGGACCACTCCGCGTTCCGTGATAAACCAGTATCCGCGATACGAAATCGTTCCGAAGCTGGATGAGCTCCTGGAATAGAGAAGCGCGATCTCGCTAAGGAGCTATCTGAAAATAGCTATCAGGCTATTTATGCAGAACACATCCGATGAAACATCTGCTCAGTAGAGTTGCTTATTGATTACAAGATTATCAACAGTACAAGCGAGTTTAATTTGACATTTTGGGACATATCGAGGGCAAACTGGAACAAGTATACCGAAGTCATTCGAGCCGGTTACAACGATTAGATTCTAGAACAGGAATCGACAGGGCGTGGAGTAGATAGGGTATTCGATCGGCAATAACTATGGGATACAAGCAGAAATTTGCTGTATTATTCAGTAAGTCGGCGTATCCGTAACTCGAACTGCGGATCTTCAGGCTGTTTGGTCGGGAAGCTCAGGCTCCCGTGGGCATTCTCGACAATCCACTTAATTAACCAGATACTGATATCGTCTCCGTGTTCTAATTCTGTCTCGTATTCCTGTTGAATCGCCTTCTGTTCCCGCTCTGGGATTACGACGCCCGGCGCGTGGAACGTCAATGTCGCAGTGTCCAAGCGCGGTGTCGAAATAGTGAGTGAGACAGTCGCTTGATCAGCATCCTGCAACCGGGCGAGGACCGTTAGTATCTCATTGACGGCAATATCGAAGTTTTCGTCGGCGAACACGTCGATATCGCAGGGCCCAGAAACAGTAATGTTTGCATCCGGATAGTCGATTTGTAGTTGGTCGATGGCTCGATCAATAACTGATCCAAGTTCTATTTGCTCGGTTCGACTCCGGCCAATCGTCTGTCGGATATACCGGGCCTTCTCCGATATTTCCACAATTTTTTCGCAATGTTGGATCGCGGAGTGGATCCGTTCTTGTTTTGGTTTTTTTATGTCAGCCGTCTCAGCGAGACTTTCTAGCGTTCCCGTGATTACTGTGAGATCATTGCTGATATTGTGCCGCAACACGCGATTGAGCACAGACAGCCGCTGATCACGCTGCTCAATATCTTGTCTAGCCTGTGCCAGGTCATACATCTGCTCAAGCATCAGTCCCGCATTCTGTTCCGGGTTTTCCGTTTCGGTATAGTCACTCGGTGGAATATAGTACGGGTTCTCGCAGATAGTGTTTTGATAGATGACCTGCTTGTGGGTCCAGAGTGCTTTTGCGATCGACTCCTCACTGAACCGCGTTAGGTCGTACTGACAGAGTGCGTGAACGGGGAGCGTTGGGCAGACCTCGTCGAAGTCCGATTCGAAGCTGACGATATGATCGAAGGACTGCTCAGTGTGGAAGCACCACGTGTTCTCACCCACTACGAACAGACCTTCATAGCCAGCCTCGACGCTGGCGGTACAGGCCTTTTGTAGCCGCGCAACCATTTGGTCGGGAGCAAACCCAGACTCCAAGTACACGTCTGAAGCGGTATCGATACACAAGTCCGAATCTTTGCGCCGCTCAGCCACGTCAATCCCATTGACGCTGAACGCTCGTCTGACCGTCTTGAGATTGTTCTCATCGGCCAAATAGAGGCACTGGTAGTTAGACTGGAGTCCGTAGTCAATAAATTCGGCGGCGAGAGTGAGTTGTGCCGTCGGGTTTTCGTAGAAGTACGCGAGATGCCGCGCTAGATCTGTTTCGTTGAGGGCCGCTCGGAAGTCATCTACTTTTGGAATAGTAGTCCGAGAGAGTGAATTGAGTTCTTGCACTCGGAGTTCTCCATGTTAGCACTATTACAAACCCAGTGATAAGATTGGTGGGTGTGATAGTTTAATAATTATCGAGTTCACACGAATATCGACTCCAATCTGCGGTACATACCTCGACTGTACTGACCACTGGTAATCCACTCCGACCGGCGATCTGGAATCTGACTATGCGCCCGGTTTGAATACGTAGTAGAGAGAGCAGACACGCTGTGAGAACGGTTCTATGACACTCTCATGCACGCCAACGACGGCGCACAGTCATTCACGGATGATACTACCCGACAGCGGACGCCGTCCGGTGACTCCCACCGTCTCCAGACGAAGACACTCGGTGTGACTCGCGTCCGGCGGATGCTCCGAGAGACTGCTCGCACGCTCGTCGCCCGCGCAAAGTCCAAGGACAAGATGGGCCGCGAGGTGACAGCAGCTATTGACATCACAAAGGGCCAGCCGTGGGACGGCGAGGTCAAGCGCGACCGCAGCGGGAACAATACCGACTCGTGGATACTCGGCTACAAAGGCGACGACGGGCCGTACTGCCAGTGGGCAGTCATCAAAATTGTCGGCCACGACGTTCCATTGATGCTCGACGCCGTACCAGTCCAGCGTGGCTGCAGTCGAGCAGACCTTGTTGACGATCTGCTTGAGGGTGCGACCGACATCGTGCCCGGTCTGGATTTCGTGATGATGGACCGTGAGTTCGCTCACGACAGCGTGAAGGACGCCTGTGAGAAACACGCGGTCTCGTATCTGAACCCTGGTATGGTCCGCTCCAGTAGTGACCATGAGAGTAATATTGCACGCATGGCGGCCGCTGACAAGGACTCCGACGTCGTTGTGCAGGAGCGACTCGACGATGGCCCGACGCGGAAGGCCGTCTATCTCCCTAAACGTGAGTGGGAACGGGAAGAAGAGAACGCCGATGGTCCGGACATAACAATTCGTCAGGAATTGCTTGAGGACTTCAGTGATGTTGGCGACACCAAACCCTTCTCGGAAGGTAGCGACAGTGACTCGCCATTAGGAAATTTGCTTGATGATATACGGGAAGAGGAAGACATCGAGGAACCGGACCGGGTCGGAGCACCGACAGTTCCGTTCGAGACGAATCTGGAGTTCGTAGAGACTGACCCACTGGACCAAGTGGGGATGAAACACCAGATCGGACGCCTGATGTCGAAGTACAAGCGTCGGTGGGGAATCGAGAACGGCTTCAAGAAACTGAAGACGTTTCTTGCGGAAACGAAGTCACCAGACCACCGCTATCGGTACTTCAACTTCGCGTTCGCCTGCGTACTGTACAACTGTTGGCGGCTCGTCGACATCCTGGTCCAGATGGAGATGGACGGTGAGGTTTCTGACGAACCTGCGATCACGACGAACTCGTTCCTAACACTGGCGAAGAAAAGCTACGGGCTTGACCCACCCGACTAATCTCGCTGTTCCACGGGCTTATTGATTCGTGAGCGGTGGCGCTGTCCTGAACGCGGCTATCATCGCTATTTTGTGACCGAAATTCGATAGGTTTCTCAGAAGCACACTCTTGGAGACTCGGTAAATATAATTACAGCACTTCTACGTGCGAAGCCTATTCATTATAGAGCCATATTCGGAGGATCCACAACCTCGGAGGATAGATTTGATGTGTGCCTTCGAATCAGTGAGAAATGAACTAGAAATAAGCCATAGTTGGCCTCTTGTACCCCGTCAATACCGACGGCACCGACGGGGTACTCCGATGGCTCACACGACAGCATAGATGTGTCCGCAGACGTTGCCGTAGATTACGACTGATGGGGCACGGTCAATCATCCAACGACTTTCAGAAGCTGCGAAGATCGATATCGACCATTGGAAACACGATTACCTTGCTCTATATGGCAGTTGACGCGGAATGGGCGAGATTCCTGTTTGAGTATTTGGGCTCGTGGTTGCAGCTCGATACTTGGACAACTCTGAGGAGACGGTTTGCGTGGGGTACTCTCATATCGATGTCGGCGAGTTAGATGATGGCGCTACCAAGGCACTCAAGGGCCCAACAGTATATCGTGGTAACTCTCATTACGAGTGTGAGGGGTACCGCCGCGTTCACACCCCTTCGACGGAGAACAGCGAGTCGTCTCTGAGGACGACCTGCACGCGGCGGTGCCAGGCGTCAGCGAAGGCCTCCCGTTGCTGGTCGCTTGCCGATCCGTCGAGAATCCCCTGGAGGTTCCCTATTGCGGGTCTACCGTCAGGAACGTCGCTGACGTGGTAGGTCACTTCGATGGTCTCGTCAGTGTCGGTTCGACGGAACCGGAACGTCGGCTCCGCCGTGTCCGGGTCGAACGCGTCGAAGACGAGGAGATCGCGGCGGCCGCCGTAGCCGCCGGCGAGTCCGCTGAATCCGTCGTCGTCGGTCGCGCCAGTCACGTACGAGATGATGCGGCTCATCACGCCGTACGCAGCATCGTCTTGCGGGCCGGCCGCCTGGACCTCGATTTCGCTCCGGATTGGATAGTCGTCGGGATACAGGGCGTCGAGTCCGAACTGGACGATCCGGTAGGCGCCCGAGGCAGTCGGACAGGAGTGTCCCGCCTCTTTCACAGCGTCTCTATAGGTGATGACGAACGGCCCGCCCGGTTCGAGGATGCCGAGGGCCTCCGCGACGGGGTCGCGGATTTCGATCGGATCGACGTCGTAGTCGACCTGCCAATTGGTTCTAGTCTGGGCCGTGTCAGTCGCAGTGGAATTCGATGTCATGAGTGGTGGTGGTAGTGTCTAGTGGTCAGTAGCGGAGCAGTCGCATCCCGTTGAGGATGACGAGGAGGACGCTGGCCTCGTGGACCAGCATCCCGGCAGCGAGGGTGACGTAGCTGGTGAGCACGCCCGCGAGGAGGACGGTCACGGTCAGCACCGCGAGACCGACGTTCTCGAGGACGTTCCAGCGCGTCGCCTTGCTGAGTTTGACCGCGTACGGGATGCGTTCGAGGTCGTCGGCCATCAACGCCATGTCAGCCGTCTCGATGGCGGTATCCGTTCCCGCAGCACCCATCGCGATGCCGACATCGGCGGTCGCCAGCGACGGCGCGTCGTTAATACCGTCGCCGACCATCGCGACGACGTGCCCGTCGGCCTGGTAGCCCTCGATGACCGTCTGTTTGTCCTCGGGGAGCAGTTCGGCGCGGTACTCGTCGATGCCGACCTCCTCGGCGACGGCGGCGGTCGTCCGCTTGTTGTCGCCGGTGAGCATCACCGTCTCGATGCCGGCGTCTTGGAGTGCCGCGACGACGCAAGGGGCAGACTCCCGGAGTTCGTCCCGCAGCGCGATTGCACCGATGATGTCCCCATCGCGGACGACGTGGACGACCGTCTCGCCGCGCCCCTCACGCTCGCGGACGTAGTCGGCGACCCGACTGGGGATGTCGATGTCGCGGTCGTCCAGCAGTGCGCGGTTGCCGACAACAACTTCCTGGCCATCGGCATGGGCGATGACGCCCTTGCCAGCGACCACGTCGAAGTCGCCCGGATCGGGAACCGACCTGCGCCCACCGTCCGTATCGTCCGCCTGGGCGACCGTCGTTCCGCCGTCCGTCGCAGCAGTCGGTCGCTCGCGGGCCGCGTCGACGATGGCATCGGCGAGGTGGTGTTCGCTCTTCTTCTCGGCGGTCGCCGCGAGCGAGAGGACCTCGTCATCAGCAACGCCGAACCCCTCGACGTCGGCGACGGTGGTCTCGCCCTTCGTGAGGGTACCGGTCTTGTCGAAGGCGACAAGGTCGATCTTGCCGGCGCGTTCCAGGTGTTCGCCGCCCTTCATCAGTACGCCAGACCGGGCGGCGTTCCCGATGGCGGAGACGATGCTGACCGGCGGCCCGATGACCAGCGCCCCGGGACAGCCGATGACCAGCAGCGTCAGCGACAGGATCGCGTTCTGCGTGACTGCATACGCGCCGATGGCCAGCACGATGACGGCTGGCGTGTAGTACTTCGCGAACCGGTCGATGAGGCTCTCCGTGGGCGACTGAGCCTCTTGAGCCTCCTCGACGCGACGGATGATCCGTTCGAGCGTCGTATCCGAGCCCGCACCCGTCGTTCGGATCTCCAGTGCGCCCTCCTGGTTGACCGTCCCGGCGTAGACCTCGTCGCCGTCGGCCTTGTGGACGGGCGCGCTCTCGCCGGTGACTGGTGCTTGGTTGACGGCGCTCACGGGTTCCCCGTTCGCTCGAGGGGTCTCCGACCCCTCGCTGCTCTCGCCGTCGACGACGTCACCGTCGACCGGAATCTTCCCGCCTGGCTTCACGATGACGACTTCACCCTCCTCGACCTCGCGGGCGGGGACCTCCTGGAGTTCCCCGTCGCGACGGACGGTCGCCGTCTCGGGGGTCATCTCCAGGAGCTTCTGGAGGGCTGTCCGGGTCTTGCGCATCGTTCGGCCTTCGAGGTAGCTGCCGAGGCTGAACAGGAAGACGACGGCGGCGGCTTCCCAGTACTCCCCGATGACGATGGCCCCGATTGCAGCCAGCGTCACCAGCGTCTTGATGCCGAGCGTCCGGTTGGTGACCTCGTGGTAGGCGGTCTTGGCGATGTCGTAGCCACCCACGGTCGTCGCCAGGACGAGGATGGCGGCGCTTGCCATTTCTAAACTTGTGAGGTAGCCGAGACTCCAGCCACCGCCGTAGAGGACGCCGCTCGTCGCCGTGACGATGGCCCTCCGGTGTTTCCGGTAGTACTGCATGACCGATTGTGTGTTCATGGTATTAGGCGGGCTGGGGCGTGTACCCCTGGTTTTCGATGGTCTGTGCGAAGGCGTCGGGGTCGGCGACGCTGTCGTCGTACTCGATCTCGACGCGGCCGGTCGCGTAGTGGACTTCGACGTGCTGGACGCCGTCGACGTTTGAGAGGGCGCGTTCGACGGTGCTTGCACAGGTCGGGCAATCGAAGTCGAGGACGCGGAACTGGGTTGTGTTGCTCATTACAGTTTGAGGTAGTGCCCGTATCCCAATAAGTATTTTTTAGATGATATGTTTGAATGCGGAAATAAGCTGTTGGAATAGTCAAACAGGTCGTCTAGGGCTTTCGACCTCACGGATCCGTTCGGGACTAGTTCCTCGGTGGTTGCCTCTTCGATCGCGTCCCGCTACCTTTTCCCTCGTTCTCACTCTCAGTTCCTATATGAATAATTCCGATACCGACCACCGTCTCGACGACATCGCGGTGCGAGACACCCGGATTTCGGACGCCATCGACGAACCGATGCGAGCAATGATCCTCGATATTCTGTCTGAGGAGGCCTCGACTGCGACCGAGGTCCACAGCCGTCTTGAGGACCGCGGCGTCGACCGGACGGAAAATACGGTTCGACACCACATCAACGAGCTCCGGGACGCCGGTCTCGTCGACGTCGTGCGCTTCGAAGAGGGGCGCGGTGGGACGACGAAGTACTATCATGCGAATACTATCGTCCTTTCGTACTCGCTGCCGGATTCGGCTGACGCCGCCGTGGAGGAGATGATCGACGCCGTCCAGCCCCAGATTACGGACGCGCTCACCACGCTCACGGATGAGTACGACGATTCGATCGAGGAGATAGTCGCGGATATGCAGCCCTGCGAGCACTGCCGAACCCAGAAGTACGAGACGTACGTCCTCTTGACCGTCCTGCGACGTGCGTTCGTACGTGCTCACCGAGACCCCTGAGCTAGCTCTTCCTCTGTTCTCAGGTCGTTGCTCGTGTCGTCCGGCGATATCCTCCGTAGACTGCTGGTAATCCGAGCGGGAATGCGAGGAGTCCAAACCCAAGGAGAGCATACCCATCGCCGTACTGGTGTCGGATTGCGAGTAGTGTCGCGACAATTCCGAATAGCGCAATCACATAGGCTGCGTTGCTCCAGACCACGTCATATGAGGAGCAGTACAGCCAGCAGACGAACGTGTAGGAGGGGGCATTCCAGGTCGGTGGATGGAGCTTCGGCCAGAAGAACCGGCAGTACGTCGTCCAGCCGAGCATCGCCAGCGTGGGAAGTCCTGCGAGCCATGTCGTCGACCCGAATGGCGTCCGAGCACCGACTCGTCTGTAGCCAGCGAGGAACAACGCCGGAAATCCGAGGATCCACAGCCAGATGCCGATAGTGTATGTCACGGGCCAGTGTTCAATCCGTGGTTGCTCGAAGGGAAGTCGGAGCGACTCCGGTAGCGTCGCCCAAGGGAATGAGGGATCAGGGACTGGATTCGTAACGAATGCGATCAGAAAGAGTCCCGTCCCGACAAGTAGTGCGTAGAGGCCCAACGTTGTATATCGGTCGAGCCAAGGCGGGAGTGACGGGTACGCCGTTGTGGGATGGTGATCGGATGTGCCCGTCATTCCTCGAATCAGTCTTACTGTGACTCCGTGTCGCGTTTGAGCGCCTCTCGTCGTTGTTCGTATTCGTCGTCGGTCAATTCGCCACGAGCGTACGCGAGTCGGAGTTCTTCGAGTGCCTGGTTCGAGTTGCTCTTGTTCCCTGCTATTGCTTGGTAGAGTAGGTATCCACCAACGAGGAGGGCTGCGAGGAACAGGAGCTGCATCACGATGCCGACGACGTACATCCAGCCAGACATCGTTCCGTCACCCCACATATGGCCGCCCCAAGTACCACCCATCATCGGGCCAACTCCCATCATCCCGAAGCCCATGAAGAACATCGGGAAGAGGACGAACGCACCGATGATAATGAGGACAATCGTAATGAGTCGGATATCATCTGTTTTGTCAGGCATAGTTTTCCCTCCATGAGATCCATTTCTAGTAATCAATACGGCTTCCCTATTCAATGCGATTGTGTCTTTTCTTCTTGCGATCTATCCCGTGGATACTTTTGACATCCAGGTATTGGGACAGTTTTGCGTTCGAATCCAATCTAATTCTGGGAGCCGTCGCGCTGTCACGCTGACTCACCGGATCGGATCGTGCGAAGATAGAGATTCAGTAATGAATCAAACCCGTGACGTGGTGCCTTTCTGTCTTCATATTGTGGTTGGTAGCAGTTCGATATAGCTGGTTTCGAATCGTATCCACAAACTCAGTGAATTGCCCACTCGTAGTGTTTCATATGAATACACCACCTGAGCAAACCGGCGTTCGTGAGACTCCAGAATCCAGTCAGGTATCACCGCGTCTTGATCCACTTCCATTTGCTGCGGCAGCAGCTACGGTCGCGGCTGTGATCATGCTTCTACTGGGTCTCTTCGGGGCGATCGGAGTCTACGAAGGCGGGGTCGAGATGATGGAGCAGTGGCATTTGTTCTTCACGCCGACACCCGCTGGGACTATTGCTGGAATCCTTGAAGCAGTGATCATTACCGGGGTATTCACCTACCTGTTTGCTGAGATGTACAACCGCTTTACCGGTTCACTTTCATGAAACTCGCTGTGTTTGGGGCGACTGGTGGGACAGGTCGACGTTTGATAACGCAGGCGCTCGCAGCCGATTATGACGTACGGGCCCTTACCCGATCCCAGGCTAAACTCCCGTCAGGTGAGCAAATCACAGCTATCGAAGGAAATGTCTTGGATCCAGAGGCAGTCTCTGAAACAGTTGAGAATACAGACACCGTGGTTTGTCTCCTTGGGCGGACACCGAACAACCCACCGGATATCGTGTCGCGGGGGACTCGGAACATTATCGAGGCGATGGATGACCGGCCAGTCAGCCGATTACTCGTCTTAACTTCGATGGGTCTCGGTTCAAGCTCTAAAACCGTTCCGTGGTATGTCCGAATTGCAAACGCAACCGCTCTCCACGATCTGATGGCAGACAAGGCACGGCAAGAAGAACTGGTTATGCAAAGCGACCTCGACTGGACGATCGTACGGCCCGGTGGATTGACGGACGCACCGCGAACCGGCGAATACATCCATGGTGTCGATATTGACGCCAGTGCCCGGCCGATTTCACGGGCTGATGTCGCTGACTTTCTGTTAGAGACGCTCAGAAACGACTCGTATATTCGAGAAGCACCAGTAGTAACTACCCGACAAAGCGTTGAAATCGGATTTCTCTGGGAACAGACGACGACACTCGCACGTCGGCTCCTCGGCTCACGATAGTCGAAGCGCGCGCTCTGTCTGCGAAGGTAGCGAGAGCTTGATTTTCACTCTCTTTTCGCGAGATCGTCCCGGTTCATACTTTTGTTTCCATAGTTTGGACACCCTGGCAGCGGATGTTTTCTAACGACAATTGCAATAGATGATTCCTACGATAATGTAACCATGCAGGCGACGATAATTGATGGTGTCCTCGAATCTCTCCGCATCGGTGTCGGGTTTCTCTGGACGGCGGCGTGGGCGATCATTATGGGGCTCACGATAACGAGTCTCGTTCAAGTCTACGTCTCGAAGGAACGGATGGCACAGGTGCTGGGTGAGGGCGATCTAACTGGACTAACCAAGGCGACTGTGTTCGGAGCAGCGAGTAGTGGCTGTAGTTTTGGGGCCCTCGCCATCGGGAAGGGCTTGTTCAAGAAGGGGGCGCACGCGGTGAACTTCCTCGCGTTCATGTTCGCGTCGACGAACCTCATCGTCGAACTCGGACTGATGATCTTGATCCTGCTAGGGTGGGAATTCCTCCTCGCGGAGTTGCTCGGCGGCCTGATCCTCATCGCCGTCATGGCGGTCATCGTTCACCTGACGCTCCCCGAGAACCTGTTTAACGAAGTCCGAGAAACGCTCAACGAACGTGATCACGCATCGGGCGTCACGGAAGATCCCACCTGCGGGATGGAGGGGAAAGACGAGTACACGCTCACGACCGACGGCGGTGAGACGCTCAAATTCTGCTCGGAGGGCTGTATGGAAACCTACCGCCAGGAGACGTCGAGTAGCGGCGGGTGGCGTGACGAGTTGCTGTCGTGGGGTGGCTGGTACAAGGTCGGGAATCAGTACCGTAAGGAGTGGTCGATGATCTGGAAGGACATCGTTGCCGGCTTTCTCATCTCCGGGTTCGTCATCGTGTTCGTCCCGCAGTGGGTCTGGAACACCCTGTTCATCCAGGGCGACGGCCTGCTCGTGACTGCCGAGAACGCCGTCATGGGCGTCATCATCGCCGTGCTCAGTTTCGTCGGTAGTATGGGGAACGTCCCGTTCGCCGTCGCGCTGTGGGGCGGTGGCGTCAGCTTCGCCGGGATCATCGCGTTCGTCTACGCTGACCTCATCACGATCCCCGTGTTGAACGTCTACCGGAAGTACTACGGCTGGAAGATCATGCTGTACATCCTCGGCGTCTTCTTCGTCACGATGGCGTTCACCGGCTTCCTAATGGAGCTGCTATTCGACGCCTTCGGCATCATCCCGGACCTCGCGGGTGGCGAGACGGCAACCGAGCAGACGTACTTCGAACTCAACTACACGTTCTACCTCAACCTCATCGCCTTCGCGCTCTCCGGGTTCCTGCTGTACGTGTACCGGCGTGGCCTCGGTGCACCGGGTCAGTATCGTGATCCGGTCTGTGGGATGCGAACCGACGATGAGGGGCCGAGCGCGTCCCATGATGGGGCGACGTACCATTTTTGCTCGAAGACCTGCAAGCGCACGTTCGAAGAAGAACCAACGGAATTTGCTGATCAAAGCCCGCAGATATCAAGTCACGATCACGACCATGACCACTGATGATCGCACTGTGGTTATTCCGCTGAGAAGGGATTCATCATCACAGTTTCAATCCGCAATTGTCACACCTGACGCGCCCAAATGGACGGTATGAATAGTCAAATCTCGCAATTCGGGGCCGCCATATGAAACGCCGTCGAGCAGATACTGCCGTCGGTGTGGTCCTCGGATTCGTCCTCCTAGCCGGCGGGGCACTCAGCTGGCGGGCCTATCAGCAGCGTCGGGCTATCGAGCAATCGATGGGTTCGATGATGGATTCATCTATGGGGGCGATGCACGGTCCAAACCCTCTCTGGTATGTGGTCGGAACTCTGCTGGTCGCAGGTGTTATCGGTGGCGTCTATTACGTGGTTCGAGGAAATCTCACCGACTCGGAAGAGGCGAACTCAGCGGAGCATATCGATTCCGATCAGACATCGGCGACAACACCTACATCGATGAATCAGGAAACTTCACCAACGACGTCTATCAACCCAGAATCGAATCCGCAAGCGCGCGTGCTCGATCTCTTACCGGATGATGAACGACGCGTCCTCGAACCAGTCCTGAAGTCTCCCGGAATCACACAGATCGAACTTCGGGATCGATCTGAGTTTTCGAAGAGCAAAGTGAGCCAGACCGTGAGTTCACTCGAGGAGCGCGGTCTGCTGTATCGGGAACGACAAGGTCGGACTTATCGCGTATATCCGAGTGATGATCTTCGGCAGCAATACACGGGACAATAGTCCCTATCTATCGGGCGCTCTCCCTCTCGAATTCTGCAGGTATGAACGACCTTCGTGGAGCAAAACGGTTAAAAGCGGTTATAGACGTTCTCGAACGGTCTGCTGTTTGGATTTACACCCACGAGGATAACCCCGAACCCATCGTATGACTACGTGAGGCAAAAGACAATGACCAACCGAAACCTCGGAGGATGGCTGTTCGTGGCGCTCGCGATCGTCGGACTCGCGTTTGCCGTACCCGTTGTCAGCGCACACGGTAACGACACGACCGCTGACGACGCGCCCACGGACAATGCCACCGCAGATGACTGGGCGACCCGGATGGAAGTGCAGATGACCGAACACATGGGTCCTGGTAGCGTCGAGTGGATGGAGTCGCACATGGGTGTGACTGTCGACGAGATGGCCCAGGACATGGCTGACGAGGAATACCACGACGGGGCAGACAAGAGATACCACGACAGGACTGACGGCAACTACAACGGCGGGATGTACGGGCAGGGCCACTGTTGACGGCCCTGACCGTTTCAATCGTTTCAACCGAACACCGCGATTCACCAGCTCGAGAAAATGACGCAATTCATCACTCACATCGGACGCACTGCTCGTAGACTCGCGTTACTCGCCGTCCCGCTGCTGGTCGCAGCGACTGGAACGGCTGCTGCCCACGGTGGCGGGAGGTACAGTGGCGGGATGATGGGCGGGAGCGGCTGGGGCCTCTTCGGCGGAGCGATGGGGCTCTGGGGACTGCTTTGGATGGGGATTCTCCTCGCCGTCCCGCTCTACATCGTCTATGCGCTCCTCAATAGAGAATCCGGCGGGAGCGACGAGCAGTCGCTATCGGTTCTCCGTGAGCGCTACGCCCGCGGTGATCTCTCGGACGATGAATTCGATCGACGGCGAAAAGAACTCGAACGAACCGGATGACTGGATCCGTTGCTGTTCAGCCGAGACGTCACACTCTCACTCAACGGCCGTTGTGTTGGAACCCAACCCTTAACCATATAGAATGAGTATTGCACATAATGGACTATACAATACAAACAGAAGTAGCCGGCGAGTTCGACGACGTCGTCGACACGACAATGGCAGCGCTCAAAGACGAAGGATTCGGCGTCCTCTGTGACATCGACATCCAGGCGACGCTCAAGGAGAAACTCGGCGAAGAATTCCGTCAGTATCGCATTCTCGGTGCATGCAATCCCCCGCTGGCATACGAGGGACTGACCGAAGAAATCGAACTCGGCGCACTCCTCCCGTGTAACGTCATTGTCTACGAGACCGATGACGGCGATATCGTCGTGAGTGCCGTTGATCCGCAGCAATTAGTCGGGATCGCAGACAACGATGGGCTCGACTCCATCGCGACCGAAGTCACCGAACGCTTCGAGCGTGTTCTCTCGGCTGTCGGCGACGAATACGAATCCACGCCGGAGGCCTGATCTTCGATGTCTTCGTCGAACCAGCTCGACACCACGACAATCGTTCTCCTGATCTTCGGAGCGATCATCGTGCTCCCGTTGCTCACGATGGGGATGGGATTCGGCGGAATGATGGGCTACGGCGGTACCAACAGCGGATGGTGGCCGTTCGTCGGGATGCTCGTTCAGATCATCTTCTTCCTCATCCTCCTCGGCGGTGGCTACCTCCTCTTCCGACGTGCGAATGAAGGCCAGACGTCTCAAAATCCCGCGATGGAGGAACTCCGCACGGCGTACGCTCGCGGCGATCTCACCGACGAAGAGTTCGAATCCCGCCGCGACAAACTCGAACGGTCGGAGTAGACCAACGAGTACTCACCACGATGCGGATACTCCAAGCTTGTGTACTCGATTTCATTTGTCAGGCTATTCCCTATCACCACTGTGTGAGCGCGTCTTTGAATCAAATATCTGGGACACTCTCAGCTTACGATTCTGAATAGTAATGTGAATAAGTTACAAGACCGTAGTATACAATGTGACCGAAGTCATCCTCTTCACCCAACAGACGTGTGGGGCATGCGCAACACAGCGGGAGAAAAACGACGGCCTCGAGGACACGTATCCGGATGTGGAGTTCCGGGAGGTCGACATCCAGAAAGATCTGGAAACGGCCGAGGAATACGGCGTCCGGAAGACGCCGACGACACTCGTCTACGCGAGCGGTAAACAGACCGCCGAGTTCATCGGCATCGTCGAGCGGAACGACTTGGAGTCAGCTATCGAGAGCGCGACCCAGCAGTCGTCTGGACTCGCCCAACGTCTCGTCGATGTCGTGCGAACATAACGACCACCAGACCAATTCAAACCACATGACGAACTATAATCGACGTCAGTTTCTGGGAGTGCTCGGTGGCGGCGCAGTCGCCAGCGCAGGCCTCTCTCAGCCAGTGAGCGCACAGGAGACGCCCGTCGTGAAGATGGGCAACAACTACTTTGACCCGATCGGACTCCACGTCGAACCCGGCACGACCGTCCGCTTCGAGATAGCAGCCGGTGCACACTCGGCGACGGCCTATCCGGACCGCGTTCCCGCCGACGGGACGGCCTTCGATAGCGGCACAATCTCGCAGGGGAGCTTCGAGTACACGTTCGAGGCCCCCGGCACGTACGACTATTATTGCATCCCACACAAGTCGGTCGGCATGGTCGGCCGCATCGTCGTCGGAAACCCCGGGGGACCGGCCGAAGAGAGCTCGATCCCCGACGGCGAGGTTCCCGATAGCGATACGATCGTCCAGAACGGCGCCGTGGCCGTCGGCTCGGACGTCGACGGAAGCGGGAGCACCGATGGTGGCATGATGGGGCCCGGCGGAGGGGGCATGATGGGTGGCTCGAGGGGCGGGTGGGGCGGTGTCCCGTTCGTCGGCGGGGCACTCGGAATGCTGGGATTGGTGGGCGGACTCCTCTACTGGGCAACGGCTCGAGGGGATGCACCTTCAGAGAGTGACGATTCCGCGATGGAAACCCTCCAACGCCGTTACGCACGAGGAGAAATCGACGAAGAAGAGTTCCAGAAGCGTCGTGAACGGCTGTAGAACGGGTGAAACGCCCCATTTTCCTGCGTATCGAGAACGGATTCGGGTAGGACGTCGGTGCTGACTTTCAGTTCCAAAGAGGAAACCACAAAAGACAGCGTCTCATAGGTCTTCGTATGAGGCGAGCCCCCTCGGTTGAGGGAACTGCCGTGACGGTTCCATCACGGCGTGCCCGCGATCACGGCTCGGCGTCCCGCCGGCAGCGGCGGGTGACACACCGACTGCACTCCCGCACTGCTATCCTCGCGGACTGTTTCTGCGCTGGGTCTTCGGGCTGTCGCTGTTGTTGACGGATTCCCGTCAACGAGCGTACCGGCCACAGATTGCCCCCATATGACCCAGAGATATGACTCGTCACAACGACTCCGACGCATCGCTCCTCGGAACAATCGGTAATACACCGATCGTCGAACTCGACGCGACGCCTAGCGACGTTTCCGTCTACGCGAAACTGGAGAGGTTCAATCCCGGCGGCAGCGTGAAAGACCGAATCGGCAAGCACATCCTCGAACGACTCCTCGAACGCGGCGACGTTCCGCCCGGCGGCACGATCGTCGAACCGACCGCCGGAAACACTGGCATCGGAATGGCGATTGCCGCCAATCGACTCGGGCTGGAGACGGTCTTCGTCGTTCCCCGCGGATTCAGCGAGGAGAAAGAACGACTGATGGCCGCGCTCGGTGCGGAGATCGTTCATGTCTCCGGTGACGCGGGGATGAGCGAGGCTGCCGAAACGGCCCACGAGATCGCCGACCGGCGCGACGACGCCGTCGTTCCACAGCAGTTTGGGACGCCGTTGAACGTCGAAGCCCACTACGAGACAACGGGCCAGGAGATTCTCAACACCCTCGGCGAGCACGTCGGCGCAATCGTTGCGGGCGTCGGTTCCGGCGGGACGCTGATGGGCATCACCCGGGCCGTGCGCGAGCATGTCCCCAACGTCCACGTCGTAGCCGTCGAACCGGAGGGCTCGACGTTTGGCGAACTCCTGAACCGAGAACGCGAAGAGGCGCCCTACAAGACCGAAGGCATCGGCACACACGACCCGGACGTGACCGAGCTGCTCGATCCAGCCGCGATAGACGACATTCGGACGGTTAGCGACCGGGACACACACGCCGAAGTGACCCGTCTCGCCGCTGAGGAGGGGCATCTCGTCGGCTCCAGTTCGGGTGCGGCGAGCGTCGCTGCACGCGAGGTCGCTGAAGAGGCCGCGGCTGGTGAACTTGATCTCCCAGCACCTGCCGTCGTTACGGTGTTTCCCGATGGCAGCGAACGGTACCTCTCGAAGAACATCTACGGTTCCTTCGAGACCTGGGAGGGGAAAGCATGAGCGACGACCAGCGAGACGAGACGCACGACGCTGGCCGGTTCGACACGCGGGCGATCCACGGCGGCCAACGCCCGGATCCGGATACCGGCGCAGTCATGACGCCCATCTACGCCTCCTCGACGTTCGCCCAGGACGCGCCCGGCGATCACCGTGGCTACGAGTACTCGCGGACCGGTAATCCAACGCGTGCAGCGCTGGAAGCGAACCTCGCCAGCCTCGAAAGCGGAGCGTACGGACGGGCCTTCGCCAGCGGGATGGCCGCGATCAACACGGTCCTGAATCTGCTCGAAGCAGGCGATCACGTCGTGGTCGGTGAAGATGTCTACGGCGGGACCCATCGGCTATTCACGCAGGTCTACAAGGATTACGACCTCGCGTTCGACTTCGTCGACACGACCGACCGCGACGCGGTCCTGGCGGCAGTCTCTCCGGAGACGGAACTCGTGTGGCTCGAGACGCCCACGAATCCACTGATGCAGGTCGTCGATATCGCGGACATCGCGGAAATTTCCCACGATCGCGGCGCTCTCTGTGCCGTGGACAACACGTTTGCAACGCCGTATCTCCAGCGCCCCCTGGAGTTGGGCGCTGACATCGTCGCCCATTCGCTGACGAAGTACCTCGGCGGTCACTCCGATGTCGTCGGCGGTGCTCTCGTTACCCACGACGAAGGTCTCGACGAGCAGTTGGGGTTCTACCAGAACAGCGTGGGGGCGACGCCGGATCCGTTCGTGTGCTTCCTCGTCCTCCGGGGAACGAAGACGCTCCCCGTCCGGATGGATCGACACAGTGAGAACGCCCGCGACCTGGCGGCGTGGCTCGACGATCATCCGGCTGTCGACCGAGTGTACTATCCGGGACTGGATTCCCATCCACAACACGACCTGGCCGCCACGCAGATGGACGACTTCGGGGGGATGTTGAGCTTCGAACTCGACGGTACGCTGGAGATGGCGGAGACACTCGTTTCCGCGACCGAGGTGTTCACGCTGGCGGAAAGCCTCGGGGGCGTCGAGAGTCTTATCGAACAGCCTGCAACGATGACCCACGCGTCGGTCCCTCGTGAAGTGCGACAGGAAGCAGGAATCACCGACGGGCTCATCCGTGTGAGTGTCGGTCTCGAAGACGTGGCAGACCTCCGCGCAGATCTCGACCGAGCACTGACAGCTGCGATGCAGTCCTAAGTTAGATACCAAGCATCATTCGGAGTGACCCTCTGACACCCATCGGAAGCCCGATAGCCCCGATGAAGAACGCTATCATCCACCACCACGTATGATTCAACTCCTCTTTCGCAGCAGCGAGATACCACACGATGCCGAGAGTCACGAGCAGTTTGAGGACGAACGTCGACCCGGAGAATCCAGTCGCCTGGTACACGAGATTCGTGACGAACAACTTGGGGGAGTAGCCGAGGAACGTCACACCGATGAGATTCTGCGCAGCGTCCCACGTTTGCCCGAAGACAGCCAGCAGGACTATCGGATGTCGAAGGTGGGCGATAGTGGCGAAACTCGCGCCCCAGTAGTAGAGTCCGGTCACGCCGAGCGCTATCCCCGTTGTCGCGACAGGAACCCATAGGCGGAGTGGGGTCGACGTCGAGAGGCCGTGCCAAACAGCCCACCCGACGGCCCCGACAGCCCACACCGACCCGACAAGCTCGACTGTTAGCGGGATAGATCCGATACTTTGGTCACGCACGAGTGCACCGACACCGAGCGCGAGGATGGTGACAGCGGTCACGACGATGTAAATCGATGGCGTGATGAACCACACCGCGTAGTCGCCGAGCAGTCCGATATCCTCGAGGGCGCGCATCGCCCCACCAGCGATGATGATCGGAGCGAACCCGTAGGCCAGTCGTGCGTCGAACGTGACGTCGAGTTGGTCGAGATACGCTCGTAGTCCGGGGAGGCTGTACACGACTGCTGCGAGGTAGATTATCGTGTTCACCGCGTTGTAGCCCTGGACAGCACGAATCCCCTCGTGCGTGACTGACTGACCGGCCGCATCGGCGACGACTGGTCCCCAGAGATACTGCCAGATGAACCGGTCGTAGACCAGCGTCGGGAACACGGGGAGGCCCCCACCGATGAGGACGAGCGGGGCCAGCAGGTACAGCGCCCACCACTCGCGTGAGCCGGTCTCCGGAAGGGCAGTCTCGACGCGTCGGGTGACAGTACTCACGACTCGTTCACCTCCAATCGCCACGTCGTGCTTTTCGAGCGCCCCCACTGTTCGAGTGAAACGATCGTGAGTCCGTCCTGGAGCTGGCTGAGGTACTGCGCGACTGCCTTGGGAGATCCGTCAAGGTCGCTGGCAATCTCGCGAGCCCGGAGGTATATCGGTTCGCTACTGGCTGTCTCGACGAGGTACCTCTGAACCGTTTGGCGGGAAATATTCGACATTGATATAGAGACGACGATTAGCGAAGGAATCCGAAGAGCTTGTAGTCGTGATCGGGGGTGTATCGGCGGAACAGCAGGCTGTTCGTCAGCACCGACACCGACGAGAACGCCATTGCTGCTGCAGCGAGCACGGGCTGTAGGAGGCCGAGCGACGCTAACGGAATCATCGCCGTGTTGTACCCGAGCGCCCACACGAGGTTCTGCTTGATCTTCTGGAGTGTCGCGTCCGAGATGCGGATCGCCTTTACCACGTCGAGCGGGTCGTCTCGCATCAGCGTGACGTCCGCAGCCTCGATGGCGACATCGGTGCCGGAGCCGATTGCTGTCCCGACGTGGGCCACCGCGAGCGCCGGCGCGTCGTTGACGCCGTCGCCCACCATCATCGCCTGCCGCCCCTCATCTTGAATACTGTCGACCGCGTTAGACTTGTCCTCAGGAAGGACTCCTGCGCGGACGTTCTTCGGGTCGATACCAACCTGTTTAGCGACCGCACGGGCAGTTCGTTCATTGTCGCCCGTAATCATCATCACGTCAACGCCCCGCCCTTGGAGGGCCGTGACAGCCTGCTTGGAGCTTTCTTTCACTGTGTCGGCGTCCGCGACCACACCTACGAGCTCACCCTCGTAGGCGACCAGCATCGCTGTCTTCCCCTCGTTCTCGAGACGTTCCATCGTCTCTTTGGCGGGCGAGGGTTCGATGCCGTTGTCCCGCAGCAACTTGCGGTTGCCGACCAGCACCTCACTGTCACCAATGACCGCTTTGATGCCGTGGCCCGGAACGTTCTCGAAGTCGTCAGGCTCAGTCACGTCCAGCCCGCGTTCTTCAGCCCCATCGACGATTGCCCGGGCGAGGGGGTGTTCGCTCCCGCTTTCGGCTATCGCCGCCAGCCGAAGCACGTCATCCTCTGAGAGGCGCTCACGAGTGCCGAGCTGTCCACCATCCGGTGTCGGCTCGCCACCGTCAGTCACCGCATTTCCATCGCTATCGAAGACGACCACGTCGGTGAGTTCCATTTCACCCTCCGTGAGGGTGCCCGTCTTGTCGAAGACGACTGTATCGACGTCTTTCGCGCGCTCGAGGATGTCACCGCCCTTGAACAGGACGCCGTTCTGGGCCCCGATAGTCGTCCCGACCATCGTGGCTGCGGGCGTCGCCAGCCCTAGTGCACAGGGACAGGCGATGAGGATCGAGGACGCGAAGACAATAATCGCGAACTCGAAGACCGAAACGGTCCCACCGACTGGAGCAGGGCCGCCAGCGACCTGACCCCACAACGGGAGCCAGTCGACGAAGCCGGCGAGAGCCTCGGGGAATAGGAACCAGACAACACCCCAGAATAGGGCATTCGCGATGACCGCCGGCACGAAGTACGCGGAGATGCGGTCCGCGAGGTTCTGGATGTCAGGCTGGCGCGACTGGGCTTCCTTGACAGTCTGAACGATCTGCTGGAGGGCCGTGTCCTCGCCGACCTTCGTCGCCTCCACAACGAGGACGCCGTTCTCGTTGATCGTCGAGCCGACGACCTCATCGCCCTCTTCTTTCTCTACAGGGACAGATTCGCCAGTGACCATCGACTCGTCGACGGCGGACTGACCGTCGACAACAACACCGTCTGTGGGGATCTTCTCGCCCGGACGGATTTTCATCCGGTCACCCGTTGTGACCTCTTCAAGCGGAATTTCTTCTTCACTGCCGTCCTCGTGGACAATGGTCGCCGTTTCGGCTTCCATTTCGAGGAGCTTCCGGAGGGCCTCACCCGCTTGACCCTTCGACCGAGCTTCGAGGTAGTTACCGAGCGTAATGAACACGAGGATGAGGGCTGCCGTGTCGAAGTAGACCCCACCCGCGATGAGTCCAGACAGGACTGCCACAGAGTATAGATAAGCCGTTGTTGAACCGATCGCAATCAGCACGTCCATATTGGCGCGGCCGTTCTTCACGATCGCCTTGTACGAGTTCTTGTAGAACGGCCAGCCGAGGATCGCCTGCACCGGCGTGGCAAGGAGGAACTCAATCCAGCCGAGTTCCACGCCGAAGACGGCTTCAGGGACGATCGTGCCACCGAGCAGATAATTGTCGATAAGGAAGAAGAGCAACGGTGCCGACAACATTGCCCCAAAGAGGGTCAGCCTGAGTTGCTTCCGGGTCTCAGCCTGTCTGGCGGCATCTCGTGCGTCTTGGCCCGACTCTTCGTCGTCCCCATCTTCGCGGACGGGCGAGTAGCCGGCGTCCTCGATAGCATCGTACAGCGCATCGAGCGACACCTCTGCCGGATTGTAGGTGACCTGCCCTTCATCGGTCGCGTAGTTGACCTTCGCGTTAACGACACCCGGTGTACTCTCAAGAGCGGTTTCGTTGGTCTCGGCGCAGTTGGCACAGGTCATATCGGAGATGGCAATCGTCACCGTCTCCGAGACCGCACCGTACCCGGACTCGTCAATCGCGTCGTAGATCTCTTGGAGCGATACCTCTTCGGGGTCGTAGGTTACGGAACCCTCGTCGGTGGCGAAATTCGCATTCGCCTCCGATACCCCGTCGAGAGATTCGAGAGTGTCCTGAATCGTCGCCGAACAGTTGGCGCAGGACATCCCCGTGATATCGAGACGGATTGTTTGGCTTGTCATGCTTAGTCTATTGTACGGGGTCTAGGTTTAGGCCACTTGCTGCTTCGAGAGGTGGGTTTTCGACCGCAGGAAATTTGGATTCCAAAGACTGCGTTACGTACCCTCTTCGAGTCGCTGATACCGATCTTCGAAGCGTGTGAGACAGGACGGGCAACAGAAGTGATAGATCTCGCCGTCGATTCGCGTCGTCTCACCCTCATTATCGACGGTATTGTTACATTCGGCACAGGTGAGTGCAAATTCGACGCCATCAACGGACGGTGTCCATTCAATCTCGTCAATTAGCGTGACGGTGTAATCCGCTACATCTATCTCGTTAAAGAGCCCATCTACCCACTGACGAACGTTCTGGGCTTCGACACGGGCATAGAACCAAAGATCACCTTCTGAGGTCGTGAAGACGTGTTCAACGCCATCGGATTCCCGAACTCGATTGCGGGCGGCCTCCAACGACCCTGTGCCGATTTCGGCCTGAATAAATACCGGAACACCAGCTCGGAGATGAGCCCGGTTGACGTCAATCGTGAAGTTGTTAATGATGCCAGCTTCCTGTAATCGTTTGACCCGGTCAGAAACGGCTGGCCCCGACAGACCAACCTCCTCGCCAATATCGCTGAACGGGCGGCGAGCGTCATCGGCGAGCAACGAGAGGATTTCCAAGTCGGTTTCATCCAGATTGCGCATACGACCGCTTCGTCTCGCAGGATACATTATTGTTGTCCACGATACACCTTCGAAATCGGTGATTCAGGGCTGCGATTACATTGGATTCTAAGCAGAAAACCACATAGAATACTCACCCCTAACTACGAATGGATATGACTCAGACAATTACCGTCGAAGGAATGACCTGTGAACATTGCGAGCAGACCGTCGAAGAGGCACTCGAAGAGGTTGAGGGGGTTACTTCCGCAACTGCGGATCGCGATTCAGAATCCGCGACGGTTGAGGGATCCGCTGAACAGGATGAACTCGTGACTGTGGTCGAAGCCGCTGGATACGATGCCTCTGCGTAACAAACCCCGATTCTCGTCGAATCAGATTCGGGGAGTGATTGATACGACTGCCAATCCCAGGTGTAGATACTATGACTGATACACTTCCGTTCGATGCCGTCCGCGAGCTCGACGTCGACGGGACGACGTACAAGATGGCCGATCTTCGAGCACTCGAAGAACAGGGACTCTGTGACCTCGACACGCTCCCGGTGAGCATCCGTATTCTGCTTGATAGTGACTGCTGTGAGTCATTTCGGTACCAACCGCACGACTACGTGCGGCCGTACCGGTAAACAGTCACAGCAATCACTATGAGTCGGTGCTCCGGAACGCCGACGGCGAAACTGTTACTGCGGCGGACGTCAGGAATGCTGCTGGCTGGGAGCCAGACGTACCGGACGCGGAGGTTCCGTTCTCTCCATCACGAGTCGTCCTCCAGGATCTCACCGGCGTGCCCGCAGTCGTCGACCTGGCGGCCCTTCGATCCGAAGTCGACCGAAAAGATCGGGACCCGACCCTGGTCGAACCGGAGATTCCTATTGATCTCGTCATCGACCACAGCGTCCAGGTCGACTACTTCGACTCCGAGGACGCCTACGAGAAGAACGTCGAACTGGAGTACGAGCGCAACGCCGAACGGTATCGCGCGATCAAATGGGCGCAGAACGCCTTCGAGAACTTCAATGTCGTCCCGCCAGGCACCGGTATCGTCCACCAGGTGAACCTCGAGCATCTGGGTCGGGTCGTCCACGCCCGCGAGCAAGACGGCGAGAACTGGCTCCTGCCGGACACACTCGTCGGCACGGACAGCCACACTCCGATGATCGGTGGCATCGGTGTGGTCGGGTGGGGCGTCGGCGGCATCGAAGCGGAAGCGGCGATGCTCGGTCAGCCGGTCACGATGAAACTCCCCGAGGTCGTCGGCGTCCGTCTCGAAGGCGAATTACCCGAAGGCGCGACGGCGACGGATCTCGTCCTCCACATCACCGAACGACTCCGCGAGGTCGGCGTCGTCGACCGGTTCGTGGAGTTCTTCGGTCCTGGTGTGGCGAATCTCACAGTCCCCGACCGGGCCACGATCGCCAATATGGCGCCCGAACAGGGTTCGACGATCAGTATGTTCCCGGTCGACGAACAGACGCTCGAGTATCTCGAACTCACCGGGCGTGACCCCGACCACATCGACCTCGTTCGCGAGTACCTCGAAGCCCAAGGGCTGTTCGGGGAACAGGAATCAGAATATACTGAGGTCGTCGAATTCGACCTCTCGACAGTCGAACCGAGTCTGGCCGGACACAAGCGGCCACAGGACAGGATTCCTATGGGGGACGTGAAACAGAGCTTCCGGGGACTTCTCCACGGGGAGTTCGAGGACGACCTCGACGACGTTGACGAGGACGCTCTACAGCGGTGGCTCGGTGAGGGTGGTACAGCTAATGCGGAAACCGACGGCGGCGTTCAGGTCGAACCCGAATCCGAACTGCATCCGTTAACCAAACGCGTCGAGGTCGACCTCGACGGGGAAACGGTCGAAATCGGGCATGGTGATGTCTTAGTCAGCGCCATCACGAGCTGTACGAACACGTCGAACCCCTCGGTGATGATCGCTGCTGGACTGCTCGCCCAGAACGCCGTCGAGAAAGGTTTGGATGTCCCGCCGTACGTCAAGACAAGTCTCGCACCCGGTAGCCGCGTCGTCACGCAGTATCTCGAAGAATCGGGGCTGCTTCCATATCTCGAAGAACTCGGGTACGCCGTCGTCGGCTACGGCTGTACCACTTGTATCGGCAACGCCGGACCGCTTCCCGATCCCATCGAGCAAGCGATCGACGACCACGACCTCTGGACGACGAGCGTCCTCTCGGGGAACCGGAACTTCGAGGCGCGTATCCACCCGAAGATTCGCGCAAACTACCTCGTGAGCCCGCCGCTCGTGGTTGCCTACGGACTGGCAGGACGGATGGACGTCGATCTCGAGAACGAGCCGCTGGGCACCGACGAGGAGGGTGAACCGGTGTATCTGGTGGACATCTGGCCCGATGCAGCGGACGTGCAGGCAGCAATCCACGAGAACGTCTCTCCGGAGATGTTCGAGGAGAAGTACGCCTCCGTGTTCGAGGGTGACGAGCGGTGGGCTGCTCTCGACGCGCCAAGTGGTGACGTCTACGAGTGGGACGACGAGTCGACGTACATCCGAGAGCCGCCATTCTTCCAGGACTTCCCCCTCGAGAAACCCGGCGTCGCCGATATTGAGGACGCCCGCTACCTGCTGGCACTTGGCGATACCGTTACGACCGACCACATCAGCCCTGCTGGCCCCTTCGGACCTGACCTCCCCGCGGGTCAGTGGCTGCTCGATCACGGCGTCGAGCCCCACGAGTTCAACACATACGGCGCGCGCCGGGGAAACCACGAGGTGATGATGCGGGGGACGTTCGCCAACGTTCGCATCGAGAACGAGATGCTCGACGACATCGAGGGCGGCTACACGATTCATCACCCGACTGATGAGCAGACAACCGTCTTCGAGGCCAGCCAGCGCTACCGCGATGAGGGTACCCCACTCATCGTGATGGCGGGCGAGGAGCTCGGGACAGGGTCAAGTCGTGACTGGGCGGCGAAAGGAACGGACCTGCTCGGTGTCCGCGCAACCATCGGCGAGAGTTACGAGCGTATCTACCGCGACAACCTCGTCGGTATGGGTGTGCTCCCCTTGCAGTTCGATGACGGCGATTCGTGGGAATCTCTCGGGCTAGATGGATCGGAGGTCTTCACTATCCACGGCCTCGATGACGGACTCGACGTGATGGATGAGCTGACCGTCATCGCCGAGCGTAATGACGGTTCGACCGTCGAGTTCCCAGTCACGGCACAGGTCGGCACGCCGGCCGCCGTAACGTACATCGAACACGGCGGCATCCTCCACTACGTCCTTAGACAACTCCTTACACAGTAATTCTGCATCTCTACCTGTTATGTATTATTGGACTTCTGGACGACTACGTGTAGATACCGTTCTCAGAGGTGTAGATTAGTGAAGACCATTAACTCCGAATCAGTCGTACAATAGCGTATGATCCGGATACTCATCAGCACCCTCGGGGCCGTTACGGCCCTGTTCCCTGACGAGATTGTTGCGTTCTTTGAGAAATCCGCGATTGCCAATCCCGGTGAAGGCACTCTTAGAACATGGGTCAATCCAGCCATCCGATCGGAAGGGATTCTGGTAGCCGTGATCTCCCTCCTCGGCGGCCGGTTCTATGCGTGGATGATGAATCTCACCGGAGCGTTTGGTGCAGTTGTCTTTGTGTTCCCCGACCTGTATCGCGAATTAGCCACCACGTTCCTCTTTGAAAGTCCAGACGCTATCGAATGGAACGAACGATTTACGGCAGGTGTACGGATTATCGGCGCAGTCTACGTCATTCTTGCGGCCAAAACGTATCGAGACCACCGCAAGGAGCCGTAGGATCATCTCCGGCCATATCGGTCTCGTAAACATCCGGTAGGCACCAGCCTGCTCAGAAGGCGTGTCAATTTACAGTAACCTCCACGTTGAAGCACCCTCGGAGCCAATTGTTTGGTAATGGACGACGAACCCCAAAGGGAGGCTAACGAGACCGACCATACGCATCCCGACGAAACGGAGGCTGAATCTCAGCCTCACGGCGAACACAGTCAGCACGATGGACAAGATGGGCACGGTGGGATGCACGAGGGCCACGAGCAGATGTTTCGGCGGCGCTTTTTTGTCTCAACGCTTCTGTCGATTCCAGTGCTTCTGTACAGCGAGACGCTGCAGGAGTGGCTCGGCTTCTCCGTCCCAGCATTTGCGGGCAGCGAGTGGATCAACCCCGTCTTCGCGGTCGTCGTCTTCGCGTACGGTGGGATTCCGTTCCTCCAGATGGCAGTGCCGGAGCTGAAAGACCGGTCACCGGGGATGATGACACTCATCTCAATGGCCATTTCGGTCGCATTCGTCTACAGCCTCGCGAGCGTGGTCTTCCCAACGCAATCGGCGTTTTTCTGGGAGCTCGTCACGCTTATCGATATTATGCTGCTGGGGCACTGGATCGAGATGCGATCGGTACGCCGTGCCTCGAGTGCTGTCGACGAGTTGGCGAAGTTGATGCCTGATACTGCTGAGCGGATCACCGACGACGGCGACACCGAGGAGATCCCAGTGAACGAACTTGCCAAGGGTGACTTGGTTCTCGTCCGTCCAGGAGCGAGCGTCCCTGCTGATGGCATCGTTGAGGAGGGTGATTCGGACGTCAACGAGTCGATGATCACGGGTGAGTCGAAACCGGTCTCGAAAGAGCCCGACGACGAAGTCATCGGTGGGACGATCAACGGCGACGGCAGTCTCCGCGTGCGCGTCGGTGCGACAGGCGAGAAGACAACGCTCGCGGGCATCATGCGACTCGTCGAGGAAGCCCAGCAGAGCAAGTCTCAAACTCAAGTGCTGGCCGACCGCGCTGCCGGCTGGCTGTTCTACGTCGCGCTCGGGGCGGCAGTCGTAACCGCAATCGCGTGGACGCTCGCGGTCTCGTTCAATGCAACGGTTATCGAGCGCGTCGTCACGGTTCTCGTCATCGCCTGCCCTCACGCGCTTGGACTCGCCATCCCGCTAGTCGTCGCAATCAACACGTCACTCGCCGCTCGGAACGGAATGCTCGTTCGCGACCGAATCGCGATGGAAGAGGCACGGAATCTGGACGCCATCATCTTTGACAAGACAGGCACACTCACCGAAGGCGAGCACGGTGTTGTCGACATAGCAACCGTCGACGATGTTGACGAGGACGACGCGCTTGCGCTGGCCGCGGCTGTCGAGAGCGATTCCGAGCACATGATCGCGCGAGCCATCCGCGAGGCTGCCACGGAGCAAGACCTCACTGCACCTGACGCGAGCGATTTCGAGGCGATCAAAGGCCGTGGCGTCCGCGCGAATGTCAAGGGGGACGAAGTGTACGTCGGCGGCCCGAACCTGTTGACCCAACTCGATAGAGAAGTTCCCGATCACCTCCAGCGCTTCGCTGATGAAGCCGGGCAGAACGCACAGACCGTAGTGTATCTCGTTCGTGACAGAGAGTTGATCGCCGCGTTCGCGATGGCCGACGTCATCCGCGAGGAGAGTTACCGCGTCGTCGATGCTCTGCACGATCTGGGTGTCGAGGTGGCAATGCTCACCGGTGATTCTCAGAATGTCGCCGATGCGGTGGCTGACGAATTGGGCATCGACACTGTGTTCGCGGAGGTGCTTCCTGAGGACAAGGACAAAAAAGTACAGGAACTTCAGGATCAGGGCAAGCTCGTGGGGATGGTTGGCGACGGCGTCAATGACGCGCCCGCGTTGACACGGGCAGACGTCGGAATCGCTATTGGAAGTGGAACCGATGTCGCGGTCCAGTCGGCCGACGTCATCCTGGTCCAGAACAACCCGATGGACGTGGTTCGCCTTGTGAAACTCAGCAAGGCGAGCTACCGGAAAATGCAAGAAAACATCGTCTGGGCAGCCGGGTACAACGTCTTTGCACTTCCGCTTGCAGCGGGCGTATTGGCTCCGATCGGGATTCTGCTGTCGCCCGCAGTGGGCGCGCTCCTGATGTCGCTGAGTACGGTGATCGTCGCCATCAACGCGCAACTGCTCCGCCGGGTAGATCTATCCATCCCCGAACTTTCGGGAGTGACGCCACCCACCGGTACCCAAACAGCAGACTGAAACTCTTCCTAATCGCTTTAGGAGGTTTCTTCGGTTGCATACGGTGGTATCCGGAATCAGAGAATCGGTGCAGTTTGGATGGACGGCACTCTGCAGACCGATTTCACGGGTTATAGATGCCAGTTTTCCCACTCACGCCGCGCCTCTTCTTGAGAAGCTTGTTGTCCTCACACGAGTTATCTCAGCATAGTTGGTTCCAGAATCTCTCGACCAGTTTCTCGCCCTCAACGTCGAGCAGGGTGATTGAGTCACCATCAATGAAGGTGTTAGCTATGGGTGAACGAAGCGTAGCTGCGAGACTTGCAGAGTACTTGTTTCTGCTGACCGATTCAACAGCAGCGGTTCCTGCGCAAAGAGAGTGGCATCGCGTCGCTTGTGTGACTGGCTGGTGGGATAGCTCACATGGCTTGTCAGGAGCGACGGTTGACCGACGCCTACCTCGTCGGGGTGACACTCACAGAGGCACTCAAAGCCGATCAGTCACTCTGCACGGCTCTTCGAACTCTGGAGGGGTCGTTCAATTCGCTCAATGACGGCTACCCTGAGTGGCATCCAGCACCGCACTCGTTCGAGGGGATGGTACGCTTGTTTCTCTACCGCGAACTCACCGGTGAGAGTTACCGTTCGCTCGCCCAGTATCCTGAACTCGCAGTTGCCTTCCACTTGGAGAAAATCCCCGATGAATCGGTGCTCTCGCGGACTTGGCGTAACCGATTCGATGAGACAACCCGGGAGTTCGTCACCACGGCTTCCCACTACGTCGTCAAGGAAATCCACGATCGGGATCTGAATGTGCCCGAGGCTCGGCCGAAAGGCGAGGTGGTAACGCCACAGCGAGACCCGAGTTCGTTCCCCGACGAACCGGACGAAGACGAGTCAGAGGATGGTTTCACTGACGAGCAGATCCAGCAGACGACACGCTTAGCTCGTGACCACGGTTTCGACAGGTTTGATTCCGGACGGGCAGAGAACGCCTCCTACGACGATACACAGTTTTTCGAACTGCAGACGTTCATGGGAATGGTCGGCTGTGGGACACCACAGGGTGCGGCTCGCTTCCAATACAGACGCGGCGAGGAATACGGTCCACACGGTGACACGCACTTACGGGCGATCAAACGGTTCGAGCCCGAAGACCCGATCGAGGGGTTCGACTGCGCTAGTGAGCAGTTGCGCGCAGTACTCGCCGAAGAAGCGTCGTTTCGACGGTCAGTCACCGTAGCGATTGACATCACGACCGTCCCTTACCACGGGGAGGTCGAGGCAATGCCGATGGTCAGTGGGGTTCAGGCTGAGGAGGAACGGGCGTTCAAGTTCGCGACGCTCTCGATTGTCGGCGAGAATATCCCACTGGTATTGGCCGTCGAACCCATCCGAGAGAGTTCGGCCTGGGACGACAACCAGTCTAATCAGGTTCACCGCGTCATCCGGCGGATGGTCCGGCGAGCGAACGAACACGTCCCCATCGAGACGGTACTCTGCGACCGAGAGTTCGACTCGATGGACGTGTACCAGACACTCTCGAATCTCGATGTGAACTACCTCATTCCGAAGCGTGTCACAAGTTCTGAACGGGACGCTATTGAGACGATGAAGGCAGACGGCCGTGATGTGGCCGTCGAACGGACATCAGTTGACGTGGAGGTCGCACTCAATGCGGTTTCTGCACGTGCCATCGACGAAGACAGACGGAACTGCCGTATTCGCAACGAATCTGAAGGTAGGCCCAGACGAGGCAGAGACGTTCTGTCACCGGTATAGTCGCCGTTGGCAGATCGAAAACGAGTATAAGTCCATCAAGAACGACTTCCTCGCGAAAACTTCCTCGAAGGATTACCGCGTGAGGCTGTTTTACTCGTGTTCGCGGTCCTGCTACACAACATCTGGCGACTCACCGACTTTCTGTTGAAGGCTGCCGTCGACGGACCGATGGACTACGCACCCGTCTTGACTGCCGGCGAGGTTGTGGAATTGGTGTCCGCAGACCTCATACCGGACGATTAGAACGAGACCGACATCGAACGCTCGTAATCGGTGTGAGTGGCGACGCTATCTGAACGGCCGTTTGACGCCACAGTTTCTGACGGATATAGAATAGTATCATAATCAGACGGTGTTTTAGAATAGAATCTAAGCAATTTTCACGGTATCCTCTCCAGAGTAGCCGTAGTATTTGGTTATCCTCCGAAACTGTGGCAACTTCACGATAGCAATTTGCTATCGCGCTATACAGTTTATGAAGTGGCCCACGTTCGTGTCGGGAAGCAAACGGTAAGGCGGTCCGCCCCCTCGCAGCCGACATGACACTCCGAACGCCCCCGCTCGCGGAACGCCACGAGGAGTCGGGTGCCCGGTTCACCGACTTCGGCGGCTGGGAGATGCCCGTGGCGTTCGACTCGATACGCGAGGAGCACGCGGCGGTCCGCGAGACGGTCGGCAGGTTCGACGTCTCGCACATGGGACAGGTCACGGTGTCGGGGCCGGACGCGGCCCAGCTGACACAGCGGTTGACGACCAACGACGTCACCGCGCTGGACCCCGGCGAGGCACAGTACTCGGCTATCACCGACGCGGACGGCGTTATCCTCGACGACACCGTCGTCTACCGCCTGCCCGAGCGCGAGACCGAGGACTACCTCTTCGTGCCCAACGCGGGCCACGACGTACAGATGACCGACCGCTGGGAGTCACATCGGGAGGCATGGGGGCTGACGGCGACGGTGACCGACCGCACCGAGGAGTACGCGATGCTGGCAGTCCAGGGTCCCGACGCACGTGCACTCCTGGCGGCCGAATCGGACGTCGCGCTCGCGGACCTCTCGCGGTTCGAGATCGCCGGCGGGACCGTCGCCGGCGTCGAGGCACTGGTCGCCCGGACGGGGTACACCGGCGAGCAGGGGTTCGAAGTCCTCTGTCCGTGGGACGCGGCCGAGACGGTGTGGACGGCCCTGGACTGCCAGCCCTGCGGGCTCGGGGCGCGTGACACGCTCAGGCTCGAGATGGGCTTTCTCCTCTCCGGCCAGGACTTCCACCCCGAGGAGAACCCGCGCACGCCATACGCGGCCGGCATCGGGTGGACCGTAGAGCTCGACACCGAGTTCGTCGGTCGCGACGCGCTGGAGGGCGTCGACGAGGAGGGCGTCGACGAGAAACTCGTCGGCCTCGAACTCGTCGAGCGCGGGGTTCCGCGTCACGGCTACGAGGTGACGACCCCCGACGGGGACCACCTCGGGACGGTCACCAGCGGCACGATGAGTCCGACACTCGGAACCCCCATCGCGCTCGCGTACCTGCCGACGGCGTACGCAGCGCCGGACCGGTCCGTCCGGGTCGTCGTCCGCGGCGAACCGAAGAAGGCACGTACCAGGGCCACGCCATTCCTCGACAGATGAGCTTCGACGTTCCCGCGGACTGCCGGTACAGGGAGTCACACGAATGGGTCCGCACCACCGACGGCATCGCCCGCGTCGGCATCACCGACTTCGCACAGGACGAGCTGGGCGACGTCGTCTTCGTCGAACTGCCGGCGGTGGGCGACGAACTGGCCACCGGAGACGATTTCGGCATCGTCGAGTCGATCAAGGCCGTCTCGGACATCTACGCGCCCGTCGGGGGGACGGTCACCGCCGTCAACGAGCGACTGCGCGACGAGCCCGAACTCGTCAACGAGGACCCCTTCGGCGAGGGCTGGCTCCTCGAACTCGACCTCGCCGACGGGGCCGAACTCGAGGACCTCCTCTCGCCAGCGGACTACCGCGACCAGATCGAGTGAGCACCGTTCGGATGGCTACGCTAATGTAGCTGACACCGGTAGGCCTTCGTATCATGTCTGTCCGTGCGGCAGGGTGCCAGCCGCGATGAGCGACAGTGGCCCACCCACGACCGGCAGTCCATACGTACCGCACTCGCCCGCCGAGACGCAGGCGATGCTCGATGCCGTCGGTGTCGACGACGTCGAGGCGCTGTTCGACGTCCCCGACTCGGTCGCCTTCGACGGGGACCTCGGCATCGACGCGCGAAGCGAACAGGCGGTTCGGACCGAGATCGCCGCCCTGCTCGGGCACAACGCCGACCTCACCGAGTTCCTCGGTCGGGGGCACTACGGCCACTACGTCCCGTCGCTGGTCGAGGACCTCTCGCGGCGCTCGGAGTTCCTGACTTCCTACACTCAGTACCAGCCGGAGGTCGACCAGGGGTTCCTCCAGGCGCTGTTCGAGTACCAGTCGCTCCTGGTCGAGCTGACCGGCCTCGACGTCGCCAACTGCTCGATGTACGACGACGCGACGGCGCTGGGGGAGGCGGCGACGCTCTCCCAGCGGGTCCGGTCCGTCTCGGGCGACCGGATACTGGTCCCGGAGCACCTCCGTGACGGCAAGCGTGCCGTCCTCGAGAACTACGTCGACGGCCCCGGCTGTTCGGTCGCGTCCTATCCGATGGACGACGGCTGCGTCGACGTCGAGGCGCTCGCGGCGGCCATGGCGGAAGACGTCGCGATGGTCTACGCCGAGACCCCGACCGCCCGCGGCGTCGTGGAAGAACGGGCCGGTGCCGTCGGTGACCTCGCCGACGAGCACGACGCGCTGTTCTGTCTCGGCACCGACCCCGTCGCGATGGCGCTGCTCGAGCGTCCCGCCGACGTGGGCGCGGACGTCGTCGTCGGCGACGCCGCCACGCTCGGGACGGGCACGGCCTACGGCTTCGGCCTGGGCCTGTTTGCCACGCGCGAGGAGTACCTCCGGCAGGTGCCCGGCCGACTCGTCGGCGCCAGCGAGGACGCCGCGGGCCAGCGGGCCTACACGCTGACCCTGCAGACCCGCGAGCAACACATCCGCAAGGAGCGGGCGACCTCGAACATCTGTACGAACCAGGCGTGGGTCGCCCTGCGGGCCGCGATGCACGCGGCCTGGCTCGGACCCGACGGCCTGGTCGACCTGGCCGAGGACTGCGTGACTCGACCCCGCGATCTCGCGGCGAGACTGGACGAGGTGGTCGGGCTCCAGGCGCCGGTCCACGACCGGCACCACTTCCGGGAGTTCGTCGCCCACGTCGACCAGCCCGCGCGGGTGGTCGTCGAGGATCTGGCGAGGGAGGGCTACGGCGTCCACGCGGTCGGCGACCACCGGATACAGGTCTGTGCGACCGCCCAGCCGCCCCAGCGCGAGGCGGGGTTCGTCGAGACCATCGCGGAGGTGGCCTGATGGACTACGACCAGGCCCGCTGGACCGAGGGGGCCCGCTACGAGCCCCTGCTGGCCGAGAAGTCGACCTGCGAGGTCGACGTAGCGGACGGACCCCTGCCCGACGACCTGACGCGGGACTCGCTGGAGTTGCCCGACCTCTCGGAACCGGAACTGGCCCGCCACTACACGCGCCTCGCGCAGATGAACTACGGGGTCGAGAGCGGCCCCATCCCGCTTGGCTCCTGTACGATGAAGTACAACCCGTCGTTCACCGAGGACGTCGCGGCCCACCCGAAGGCGGCGGTCCACCCGGACCGGCCGGACCAGTCCGTCCAGGGGACCCTCGAGCTGTGTCACCGCCTGCAGGACTACCTCGCCCGTATCGGCGGGATGGACGCCGTCACGCTCCAGCCGCCGGCGGGTGCGGCCGGCGAGTTCACGGGCATCCAGATCGCCAAGGCCTACCACGAACACAACGGTGCGGACCGCTCGTCGGTGGTCATCCCCGACTCGGCCCACGGGACGAACTTCGCGACGGCGGCGATGGCCGGCTACCACGTGGTCGAACTCCCCAGCGACGACGACGGCCGGGTGGACGTCGACGCGCTCGAGGCCGCCGTCGACGAGGACACCGCCGCGCTGATGCTCACGAACCCGAACACGCTGGGGCTGTTCGAGCGCGACATCGAGGCCATCGCCGACGTGGTCCACGACGCCGGCGGCCTGCTCTACTACGACGGGGCGAACCTCAACGCGCTCCTGGGCCGGGCACGCCCCGGTGACATGGGCTTCGACGTGATGCACTACAACGTCCACAAGACGTTCGCGACGCCCCACGGCGGCGGTGGGCCGGGGGCGGGCCCCGTCGGCGTCACCGAGGAGCTTGCCTCGTTCCTGCCCCGGCCCCACGTCCGCAGGGAGACCGGTGCCGAGGGCGAGGCGGGCGCCGGCACCACCGGCTTCGAGTACTACGACCCCGCACACTCCATCGGCAAGGTCCACGGGTTCTACGGCAACTGGCCGGTCCTCGTGAAGGCCTTCGCGTACATCGCTCGACTGGGCGATTCGGGGCTCAGAGACACCAGCGCCAAGGCCGTGTTGAACGCCAACTACCTCGCCGAGCAGATTCCCTACGACGTGCCGTTCGGGCCGTTCCACCACGAGTTCGTCGCCAGCGCGGGCGACCAGGACGCCGCCGACGTCGCCAAGGGGATGCTCGACCACGGCGTCCACCCCCCGACGACGAAGTGGCCCGAGATCGTCGACGAGGCGCTGATGACGGAGCCGACCGAATCCGAGAGCAAGCGGTCGCTCGACCACCTCGCCGCGGCCTTCGATGCCGTCGCGGGCGAGGCCGACGGCACCCTCGCCGACGCGCCGACCCGGTCGACCGCCCGCCGCATCGACCAGGTCGGTGCCGCACGCGACCCACAGCTGTGCTGGCAGCGGCTCGACCGCTCCGATTTCGGCAACTGATAGCCGCACCGTTCGATATATACTCGCCAAGTGCGGGGTTCCATACGAACTCAATGACCGGGTCGCCACTCCTGCTGTACGTGCGTGCCGACGGCGACGGGTCTCTCCAGACGGGAGGGGCGACGGTGCGGACGGCGACGACGCGCGACGAGGCGCTCGCCGTCCTCTCAGAGACGACTCCGGACGCAGTCGTCTGCGACCAGACCCTCGACGGGCCCGACACTGGCCTCGACCTGCTCGAATCGATCCGCGAACGGAACGCCGACCTGCCGGTCGTCCTCTGTACCGACGACCCGGACGGCGGGGTCGCCGCACGGGCGACCCAGCTGGGCGTCACCGAGTACGTCCCGCGAAGCGAGGTGTCTCTCGAGGCGCGCCTGGCGGACCTGATCGACGGCGAGGCACCGGCGGGGCAATCGAACGTTGCCGCCGACCTCCCGGCGTCGTTCGACGCGCTCGCGGGGAGCATCGCCGACGCAATCGTGACCATCGACGCCGAGAGTCGCATCGTCTACGTCAACGACCACCTCGCGGACCTGACGGGCCACGACCCCGGCGACCTGGTGGGGGCCGATTTCACGACGCTGGTACCCGAGGACTTCCGACAGCAACCCCTCGACGGGGTGGCCCGTTACCTCCGGACCGGCGAGCGATCTGTCGACTGGTCGGACCTCGAGTTCCCGCTGCGCACCGCCGAGGGTGGGCGACTGACCGTCTCTATCTCCTTCGGGGACTTCGAGATCGACGGCGAGTGGTACTGTACCGGCATCGTCAGGGACATCTCCGACCGCAAAGAGCGCGAACGGGAACTCGAGGAGACCAACCGCCGACTCGATCTCGCCCTGGAGGGCACGGAGACCGGCGTCTACGAGTGGCGGGTCGAGACCGGCGAAGTCGTCTGGGACGAGGCGACGGCAGACCTGTTCGACACGACGCTCGAGGACTTCGAGGGCACCGTCGAGGCCTTCCGCGAGTACCTCCACCCGGAGGACCGCTCGTCGCTCGAGGCGGCCTTCGAGCAGGCGCTGGCCGACGAGGCCCCGTTCGAGGCCGAGTTCCGGGCGCTCCTCGACGGCGAGACGCGGTGGATATACACGAGCGGCGTCATCGAGACCCCGGAGGCGGCCGGGCCGCGGCTGGTCGCCATCGCGACCGACGTCACCGACCAGAAAGAACGCGAACTCGAGCTCGAACGGAACAACGAATCGCTCCAGCGGTTGACGGAACTGGCCGCGGCCGACGCTCACTCCCAGGAGGCGACCGTCGAGCGGGTCCTCGAGCTCGGCAGGGACCGCCTCGACCTCTCGCTTGGCTACCTGAGTCGCATCGAGGGGACCGACTACGACGTGGTGACGGCCGTCGGCGACCACGACGTCGTCCAGTCGGGCATCGAGACCGACCTGGCGAACACGTACTGTCGACGCATCGTCGACGACGGGGACAGCTACGGCGTCCGGGACGCCGCCGCGGAGGGCTGGGAGGACGACGTGGCCTACCCGATGTCCGGTATCGCCTGCTATCTGGGCGGCACGGTGGTCGTCGACGGGGAGCTGTACGGGACGCTCTGCTTCGCCGACGAGGAGCCCCGTGAGGTGCCCTTTTCCGACGCCGAGAAGACGTACATCGAACTGCTGGCCCAGTGGGTGAGCCGCGAACTCGAACGGCGCCAGCGCGAGGCCGACCTGGAGCGCTACGAGGACGTCATCGAGGCCGTCGACGACGGCGTCTACGCCCTCGACGAGACGGGCCACTTCGAACTGGTCAACGACGCGATGACCGACCTCACCGGCTACGAGGAGTCCGCGCTGCTTGGCTCGCACACGAGCGCCATCAAGTCCGACGAGGTGGTCGAACGGGCCGAGTCAATCGTCCGGGAGATGATATTCGAGGACCGCGAGGACGAGGAGACCTTCGACCTGGAGATACAGCGCGCGGACGGCATCTCGTTCCCCGCCGAGGACCATATGACGCTGCTGTGGGACGACGCCGGGGAGTGGTTCGAGGGTACCGCGGGCATCATCCGGGACATCACCGAACGCAAGGAGCGGGAGCTGGAACTGCGCGAGGCCCACCGGCGCATCGAGCAGATACTCGAACGCATCGGCGACGCCTTCTTCGCCGTCGACGACACCTGGGAGATAACGTACTGGAATACCCGGGCAGAGGAGGTGTTCGGGCGACCCGCCGACGAGGTGCTCGGCGAGAACCTCTGGTCGATGTTCCCCGATACCGTCGGGTCGCAGTTCCACGACGCCTACCACCACGCGATGGACACCCAGGAGATGGTGTCCTTCGAGGAGTACTACCCGCCCGTCGAGAGGTGGTTCCGCGTGAGCGCCTATCCCTCCGAGGGCGGGCTCTCGGTGTACTTCCACGACATCACCGACCACAAGGAACACGACCGGAAGCTGTCCGGCCTGCTCGACACCTCGCGGTCGCTGATGGACGCGCGGACGTCCGAGGCCGTCGCTGAGACGGTCATCGAGGCCGCAAGCGAGCAACTGGGCTTCGACCTGGCGCTCGTCCGCCTGCACGACCCCGATGCGGGGACGCTCGTCCCGACGGCGGCGACGGCCGACGTCCCGCCGCGGTCCGTCTACGACGACGACGAGGCGTTCCCCGGCGAGGCGTTCCAGCGCGGCGAGACGATACGCGTCGACGACCTCGCGGATGCCGGCGAGGACTACGACAACGAGCACGCCCGCGCCGCGATGTACATCCCGCTCGGCGGCCACGGCGTCGTCAGCATCGCCTCACCCGACCCCGGCGCGTTCGACGACGCGGACGTCTCGGTCGCCGAGATCCTCGCCTCGAACGCGGCCGCCGCGCTGGACCGCGTCGAGCGAGAACAGCACCTGCTGGAGTACGAGACGGTCGTCGAGAACGTCCGTGACATGGTCTACGTCCTCGACGACGAGGGCCGCTTCCAGCTCGTGACCGACCCGCTCGCGACGTGGCTCGGGTTCGAGCGCGAGGCGCTGCTCGGCGAGCACCCCGAGGCCGTCCTCGACGCCGAGTCGCTCTCGGTCTTCGAGGACCAGATCTCGGCGCTGCCGTCCTCGGAGACCGACGAGACGTTCAAGGTGGAGACGACCCTCGAGACCGCCGAGGGCACCGAGCGACCGGCGGAGGTGGAGATCTCCGTCCTCGACGACGACGTCTTCCGCGGGACCGTCGGCGTGGTACGGGACCTGACCGACCTCCGGGAGGCCCAGGCGGAACTCGAGGACGAGCGGGACCGCTTCTCGTACCTCTTTGACAACCTCCCGGACGCGGTCGTCGAGACAGAACTCGGCAACGGCGAGCCCGTCGTCAAGTCGGTCAACGCCGCGTTCACCGAGGTGTTCGGCTTCGAGGCCGACGACGTCGTCGAGGAACCGCTGAACGACTTCGTGCTCCCCCTGACCGAGGACGCCCGGGCCGAGGCGGCTCGCATCGACGCGACGGCGGCCCGGGGCGAGACGGTCAAGACCGAGGTCCGCCGACAGACCGAGGAGGGCATCCGGGACTTCCTCTACCGGGAGGTGCCCTACAGCCGCGACGACGAGCAGGTCTGGAGCTTCGGTATCTACTCCGACATCACCGAACAGCGCGACCGCGAGCGGCGCCTGCAGGTGCTCAACCGGGTCCTGCGGCACAACCTCCGCAACGATCTGACCGTCGTGCTCGGTCTGGCAGACGAGTTGCAGTCGCGAATCGACGACGAGCGACGGCTGGAACTGCTCGAACGACTCCAGCGCAAGGCGAGCGAGGTGGCCGAACTCAGCGACCGGGCCCGGCAGATCGAGCAGTCGGCCCGCCGCGAGGAGGCCGGCCGGAAACCGGTCGACGTGCCGACGGTCGTCGAAGACCTGGTCGCGGTCAGCCGCCGCGAGTTCGACGGGGACATCGTCACCGACGTTCCCGAGACGGCCGCGGCGGCCGCCGACGGCCGCTTCCGGCGGATTCTCGACGAGCTGGTCGAGAACGCGAAGACTCACGCCGGCGAGTCACCGACGGTGGAAGTCGACGTCGACGTCTCGCCCGAGACGGTGTCGGTCACCGTCGCCGACGACGGGCCGGGACTACCCGAGCACGAGCTCGCCGTGGTGACCGGTCGCGAACCCATCACCCAGCTGAGCCACGGGAGCGGCCTGGGGCTGTGGCTCGTCGTCTGGGTGACCGAGTCTTACGGCGGGACGGTCGACTTCGAGGAGTCCGCCGCGGGCGGTGCGGCGGTCACGCTGACGCTGCCCCGGACCGACACCTAGACCGCGTCCCTGATGTGGTCGGCGAGGGTGCCGTACTGCTCCGTGCCGGTCCCCTTCTGGACGAACTTCGTGACGCCGGCCGCCGAGGCGTCCGGCTCCACGTCCTCGGGTTCGCGGGCGCTAAAGAGGAAAAACGGCGTCGAGCCGTCCTCGTCGCGGACGGCCCGGCACAGCTCGAGGCCGTCCATCCCGGGCATCGTGTAGTCGCTGACGATAGCGTCGTACGCACCGCTCCGTGCCTCCTCGAGGGCCGTCGCCGGGTCGCGCTGGGTAGTGACCGACAGGCCGTCCTCCCGCTCGAGGAACGTGGCCACGACGTCGAGGACGTCAGGATCCTCGTCGACCAGCAGCACCTCGATAGTCATTAGATTACAATCGGACTCACAGCTGTAAAAACGCTCTGTTATTCTCTCTCGGAGAGGGAGACGAACGCCGATCGGTCGGCCGAGAGCCACGTCGACATGCGGGCGTCGCCCGAGAGGCCGGGCGGAAAGACTGTACAGCGGTCCGCGCCGTCGCTGTATTCGACGACGTGCATCGAGAGGTGACGGTCGGGCCGGCGGGCAGACGTGGACGCCTCGGGGACGCTCCGGGGGTCGACACTCATGCTCGTTCGAGAGACGTCGTCGCTATTGTAAAAGAATTGCTATGTATGCTCCGTACCGCTACCGAGCCCTATGCAACCTGGCTGGTGTCGACCTCGTTGTCGATGCGGACGAAGCCGTAGTCACACTCGGGGCAGTGCCACTTGATCTTCTCGCCGAGGTGCATCGTCGTACTGGCGACCTTCCAGAAGTCGCGATACTCCTCGCAGACGGGACAGTAGTGCTCAAGTTCCAGGCTCATGTGGCGAGGTTGCGGGTCCGACTAGTTGAAACTCCCGGTTCCCGCCCCCAGGGGCGAAGGAGGCAAGCCCCGGGGGCACCTGGTGTCTCCATGGAACGGACGGACGCGGATGCCGGGACCCGCTCGCCGCCGTCGCTCGACGCCGGGGCGCCGCCGCCGGACGCGACCGAGACTGCGACGTTCGGCATGGGCTGTTTCTGGGGGCCCGACGCCCGGTTCGGGGCGATGCCGGGCGTCGTCCGCACGCGGGTGGGATACGCGGGCGGGACCGACCCCGACCCGACGTACGACGCGCTGGGCGACCACACCGAGGTCGTCCAGGTCGAGTACGACCCGGACGAACTGACCTACGAGGCCCTGCTTTCGGTGGTCTGGGCGAACCACGACCCGTTCTCGTCGGCCCACAAACGCCAGTACCGCGGCGTGGTGCTGGTCCACGACGCGGCCCAGCGAGCGGCCGCCGAACGCACCCGAGACGACCTGGCCGCGCGGACGGGCAAGTCAGTCGCGACGGCCGTCGAGACGCTCTCGAGGTTCACGCTGGCCGAGGACTACCACCAGAAGTACGAACTCCGATCGACGCCGGTCGTCTCGGACGAACTCGAGGCTCTCCTCGGCGACGGGTTCGTCGACTCGACGGTGGCGGCGCGGCTCAACGGCTTCGTCGCCGGCCACGGTGACACAGACCAGCGCGAGGCGCTGCTGGCCGCCCTGGACCTGCCACCGACCGTGCTCTCGGAGGTCCACCGGCGGCTCTGACCGCTGTCGCCTGCACCGGGCGCGGGTATAAGACCGTGGCACCCCCACTCCCGGGTATGACCATCTACACCGGCCGCGGCGACAAGGGACAGACCGACCTGCGGACCATGGAGCGTGTCTCGAAAGACTCCCGGCGTATCGAGGCTTACGGGACCGTCGACGAGGTGAACGCGCTGGTCGGCGTCGTCCGCCCCACCGGGCACGACGACATCGACGGCCACCTCCGGGACGTCCAGAACCACCTCCACATCGTCCAGGCCGACTTCGCGAACCCCTCGCCGGAGCCGGGCGACCCGCGACTCACCGGGGACCACGTCGAGGAGATCGAGGCTATCATCGACGCGGCCGACGCGGAACTGGACCCGCTGGAGTCCTTTATCCTCCCGTCGGGGTCGGCACCGGGCGCGAAACTCCACCACGCGCGGGCCGTCTGTCGCCGGGCCGAGCGTCGGGCTGTGTCGCTCGCGGCCGAGGAGGCCGGGGTCAACGAGACGGCCATCGTCTACCTCAACCGTCTCTCTGACGCCCTGTTCACGCTCGCCCGCCTGGTCAACAAGCGCGAGGGGGTCCGCGAGGAGAGCCCGACGTACTGACCCAGACCGTCGGCCCCAGGTTTCTTATGTGTCTGTCGAGTGAAGCGAGACGAACATGGCTGCGACTTTCGAACTGTACACCGACACCGCCGATCAGTGGCGCTGGCGGCTCCGCCACGCGAACGGGAACATCATCGCCGACAGCGGCGAGGGGTACGCGAGCAAGGCCAAGGCAAAGCAGGGCATCGAGAGCGTCAAGACCAACGCACCTGAGGCGGCCATCGAGGAGATCTGAGCCGAGCCGTCCGCGGTTCGCAATAGCAAAGTGGGCAGCCCGGAAGGGTCAGGTATGAAAGCGACCGCGAAGGCCCACCCCATCCAGGGACTCGTGAAGTACCACGGGATGCGCGACGAGGAGCTGCGCCTCCCGTACCATGACAGCATCTCGGTCTGTACGGCCCCGAGCCACTCGAAGACGACCGTCGAGTTCGACCCGGACCGCGAGGCGGACGTCTACGTCATCGACGGCGAGCCGGTCGAGGGTCGCGGTGCCGAGCGCATCGACGCCGTCGTCGACCACGTCCGCGACCTGGCAGGCATCGACCACGGCGTCCGCTTCGAGTCGGCCAACAACTTCCCGACGAACATCGGCTTTGGCTCGTCGTCCTCGGGCTTTGCCGCCGCGGCGATGGCGCTCGTCGAGGCCGCCGGCCTCGACATGATGCGACCCGAGATCTCGACGGTCGCTCGCCGCGGCTCGTCCTCGGCGGCCCGGGCCGTCACGGGCGCGTTCTCGCACCTCCGGACGGGCATGAACGACCGGGACTGCCGGAGCGAACGCATCGAGACCGACCTCGAGGCGGAGCTGCGAATCGTCGCCGGGATGGTCCCGTCGTACAAGGAGACCGAAGCGGCCCACGAGGAGGCCGCCGACAGCCACATGTTCGAGGCCCGGATGGCCCACATGCACGGCCAGATCGCAGACATGCGTGACGCCCTGTACGACGCCGACTTCGACCGGGCGTTCGAACTCGCCGAGCACGACTCGCTGTCGCTCGCCGCGACGACGATGACCGGCCCCGCGGGATGGGTCTACTGGCAACCGCGCACCATCGAGATATTCAACGCCGTCCGCGAACTGCGCGAGGAGGGGCTCCCCGTCTACTTCTCCGTCGACACCGGCGCGAGCGTCTACGTCAACACCACCGACCGGTACGTCGACCGGGTCGAGGAGACAGTGGCGGACTGCGGCGTCGACACCCGCGTCTGGGAGGTCGGTGGTCCCGCACGGGTCCTCGATTCGGACGCGGCCCTGTTCTGAGGCCCGGCGCCGGGTCGACCGGGCACCCCGCATTCCGACGCTCGCGGTGCCACACGATTATACGCGCCCGGACCTAACGAACGGCCATGCGCGTCGCCGTCCTCGGCGCCGGATACGCCGGCCTGACACTCGCTCGCAGACTCGAACGCACGCTCCCGGCGACGGCCGACCTCGTCGTCGTCGACGAGGCACGCGACCACCTCGTCCAGCACGAACTCCACCGGGTGGTCCGCCGGCCGTCGCTGGCCGACGAGATCACCGTCGACCTCCGCGAGGCTCTCGGCTGTGCGGTCCGCCGGGCGACGGTGACGGCGGTCGACGCCGACGCGGGGGTCGCGACCCTCGGGACCGGCGACGGCGAGGAGCGCCTCGACTACGACGTCGGGGCGGTCTGTCTCGGGGCCGAGACGGCCTTCTTCGACGTCCCGGGGCTCCGTGCCCACGCGACGCCGCTGAAGCGGCTCGAACACGCCACCCGGATCCGCGAGGACTTCCTCGCGCTCGGGGACGGCGACCGCGTGGTCGTCGGCGGCGCGGGCCTCTCGGGCGTCCAGGTGGCCGGCGAACTCGCCGCGCTGGCCCGCGAGGAGTCGATGGACGTCGAGGTACTCCTGCTCGAACAGGCGGCCCACGTCGCGCCGACCTTCGCGGAGTCGTTCCAGCGGGCGGTCCGGGAGACACTGGTCGACCAGGGGGTCACGGTCAGGACCGGCGCGCACGTCACCGGCGCGGACGCCGACGTGGTCCGCCTGGAGGACGACGAGGTGGCCTACGACCAGCTGGTCTGGACCGGTGGCATCACCGGGTCCGAGGCGATGGCCGGCGACCGCCCCGTCGTCAGGGCCGACCTGCGACTGGGCGAGCGGGCCTTCGCCGTCGGTGACGCGGCACGGGTCGTCGACGCCGACGGGGAGGCCGTCCCGGCGAGTGCCGCGGCGGCGATTCGCGAGGCTCGCGTCGCCGGCCGCAACGTCGTCAGACTCGTCGAGCACCTGTCCGAGGGGGACGGTGGCTTCGAGCCCCGGTTCGACCGGTACCGATTCGACGTCCCCGGCTGGCTCGTCTCGGTGGGCGACGACGCCGTCGCGAAGGTGGGGCCGACGGTGATCACCGGGCGGCCGGCGCTGGCGCTGAAGACCACCGTCGGCGCGGGCTACCTGGGGACCGTCGGCGCCATCGAGAACGCGACTGATCTGGTCCGCGAGGAGCTGGGCGTCCCCGACGTCGCGGACGAGGCGACGGCCGGTGACATCGTCGACGTCTCGGAGACTGAGGAGTAGGCCGGTCAGTCGCCCTCGGCGGTGGCCGACTCGAGTGCGTCGTCGGGTTCGACCCAGATGACGAACTGCTCTCGTTCCTCCCGGTCGACGACGCCGTTGATGTAGTCGGCGTCGACCGGAGGGCTGTTGACCTCCGCCTCGACCACCGGCGAGACCTGGCGGACCTCGTCGACGATCCAGCCGATGGCCCCCTGCTCTTCGAACACGTCGGGATCGAAGACGACGATGAGATTCTGGTCGCCGTCGTCGTCGATGTCCATCATCGCCTTCGGGTCCAGAATCGTCGTTATCTGTCCCCGGAGGTCGACCACGCCCTCGACGTAGGCCTCGGTGTTCGGGACCCGCGTCACGTCCTCGCGCTTGACGATCTCCTCGACGTACTCGATGTCCAGGCAGTAATATTCCTCGCCCAGCGCGAACTCGAGGACGCGGACGAGCTCTTCTGACTGGTTCGACCCCTCGTCCATGGCCGCGGCGCTCGCCGCGCCGGTCGTCTCCTCGGCCTCGCTCTCTGCCATGGCCGCCTCGACGACCTGCTGGTCGGGGAGTTCGACGCCCGTCGGGCCCTGCGCCGTCTCGGCGGCCGCCTGCGTGGCCGCCTGCAGCTCCTCGGTGGCTTGGGCCGTGGCGTCTGTCCCGCCGGCCACCTCCGCAGCCGTCTGGGCGGCCCGCTCGGCGGCCGCCATCGCCGTCTCGTCGCCGGGCGCTTCGTCGGGGTCGGCCGTCTCGGACTCACCCGACCCCTCGCTGCCCGCGGCGGTCTCCTGTACGTCGTCCGCCGGCCCATCAGTCGCGTCCGCGTCTGTCTCGGTCCGGTTCCCCTCGCGCATCTTGCGGATACGCTCTGCTCTGTCCATGCGGTCGTCGTCACTCATGCTATCACCTCGGTGAATCCGAACTGCTCGTCGAACCTGTCGGCGATGTCCTCGAAGACGCTGGCCATGTCACACTGTTCCTCGACGCCGAAGACGGAGTTCCCGGCGGTGTAGGCCCGCTGGAGCGCGACGCGCTTGCGGACCTGCCACACCGGACTGTCCGGGAAGGCCGCGTCGAACCACTCGAGCATCATCTCGTCCTCCGAGGTGGCCTCGATGCGGTTCGCGACCACGCCGACCGTCTCGACGCTGATCCCGGTCTGGCGCTCCAGCGCGGCCATCTGGTCCATCAGCAGTTCGATGGCCCGCTCGGAGGTGGCCTCCGCCAGCGCCGGGACCAGGATGTGCCGCGCGGCGAACACGCCGGTGTCGGTCAGCTTCCCGTAGAAGGGGGGCGAGTCGATGATGACGTAGTCGTACTCGGATTTGACCGTCCCCAGCGCCCGGTCGAGCACGTCGAGGGCGTGCCCGCCCTCGACCGTCGCCGGCGTCACGTTGAACCCAAAGGAGGCCAGCGCGGCCGGGTCGACGTCGCGGTCCTGTGTCCTGGCACGGGCGATCAGGTCCGCTATCGTCAGCTCGTGTTCGGCCTGGAGCATGTCGATGCTCGATGGGACGACGTCCATCTCCTCGTGTTCGACCACCAGGTCCGAGAGGAGTGCGGGGTCACGCGTCAGCGCGTCGAACAGCGACGGCGGGTCGGCGTCGTAGGCCTCGACGAGTCCGAGCCCCTCCGTGGCGTTGCCCTGCGGGTCCAGGTCGACGAAGAGGACGTCTCGACCCCGGTCGTTCAGCGCTCCCGCTACGTTTATCGCGACCGTCGTCTTCCCGGTCCCGCCCTTTGCGTTGGTCACGCAGATGCGGGCCGGACCGGCGTCGTCGTGCCGACTCATCGTCCAACTGGAGGAATCTCGACCCTCGGCCACTATAAAAATACGCCCCCGATTATCATCCGCGTAACTCGGTGCGGCATTGCGAATCTCGGTGATTTCTCGGTATCTGGCCGTCTGACGGCCGTCAGACGGGGTGCAAGGTTTATGACGGAGGAGGCGGAACACAGCTGTCACATGACCATAAACCCGCGCGATTACGATCTAGACGAGTTGCGCAAGATGGCCCGACAGCGCGACGACCGGGACAACGGGCTGGCCGACGACGAAGACGTCCCTGACCCGTCGAACCTGGACATCGGGCTCGAAGACGCCGAGGAGGAGATGCTCGCGGGCAGCTCCTTCCGGTCGGGCCTCTACCGCGAACTGCTGCCGTTCCTCGGTGGCGAGACGGCAGAGAAGCCGTACCTCGCGGCCCTCCCGGAGAACTACGCCGCCGAGTTCGTGGTCTTCGAGTGGCTGGAGTTCCTCCTGATGCACTCGGGCTACCAGGGCGCCGACGAGGCGCTGGACTACTACGAGTCCATCGACTGGATAACCGAGGACGTCCAGGCGACGCTCTCGGACTACCTGCTGGGCATCGACGAGTCGGCGACGAACGACGACAACACCCTGAGCGTCGACGACCACCTGCTCAGCCTCGTCTACGTCGCCAAGCTGTCGGCGATGCGCTGAGTCCGAGGCCGACCGCGGGTTTATCACGGCTGATTCTTGACGTGAGGTTATATACCGGACCAGCGTCAACAGGCCACCGTACATGAGTGACGACGACGCTGACGGGGCGGACGATGCCAACGGGGTGGTGCCGATCGGGGTCAAGCTCGGCAGCACGCGGACGGTCATCGCGCTCCCGGACGACCACGGTACCGACACACGCATCATCAAGACGCTGACCTGCATGGCAACTTACGAGGACGCCCTCACCGGCGAGGAGAAGGTGCTCTACGGCGAGGAGGCCGCTCGCGAGTACCCCGACCGGGTCCAGTACATGCTCCGTTCGGGGCTGCCGGAGGACGCAGACCGGGCGGAGATGACCGAGACGTTCTTCGAGGCCCTCATCGAGGAGAACGACCTCCCGGCCGACAGCGGCGTCGTCTACGCGATTCCGACCATCGACAACCCGACGGGACTGGAGAACCTCCAGTCGGTCATCGAGGGGTCCTCTATCGGCATGGAGTTAGTCGAGAGCTACCCCGAGTCGCTCTGCGGGTCGATTCCGGCCTTCGGCGACGACCTGGAGGCCATCGACCAGATATTCGTCGCGGTCAACATGGGGTCGACGAACCTCGAGGCCTCCGCGTACCGACGGGGCGAACAGCTCTCCCCGTTCACCACCGGTGCCGTGACGGGCAACGAGGTCGACCGGATGATCGCCAACTACGTCGAGGAGGAGACCCAGGGCCGGGTCAACATCGACACCCAGACCGCCCGCGAGTACAAGGAGGAACACGCCGACTTCATCGACTTCGAACCGTTCACGGACATCATCCAGCAACCCGGTGGCGGGTCACACGAGTTCACCATCGAGCGGTCGGTGATGGACGCCGTCGACGAGTACCTGGACGACGTAGTCGACGAGCTGGCCAACACGTTCCTGCCGGAGCTGGCGAACGACTACATGAAGGTGTACAAGCTGGCGCTGGACCGTCCGGTGGTCCTGACCGGCGGGATGGCCTGCATCCCAGGCATCGTCGACGAGTTCGAGGAACGACTCAGCGAGGAGCTCAACCGCGACGTCGAGGCGACGGCGGCCGAACAGCCGGACGTCGCCCCGACCCTCGGCGCACAGCGCATCGCCGCCCGCCTGGTCGAGAACAGCTAAACGTCGCTCCAGCACTCCATCCAGCGATCGATTCGCGGTCGGAGCCCGCACTTCTCGAGCCCGTAGGTCCCCGAGAGCACCTGAAACACCTCGGTGTCGATCCGGGCGAAGGCGTCGTCGCGAGCGGCCGCCCGACCCGTTCGGTCGTTCCCTCCGGTGGCGTCGGTGGACCGCTCGAACTCCGGCGGGTCCAGTCGGATGCGGGGCATACGCCCTGGTACTTGGACCTGATAGGTAAAGGTAAGTCAGACGCGCGTCCGTCCGCCGACAGACGCGGCCCGTTCTCAGGGGGGAACCATGCAACGGAAGGGGCTTCCACCCAGTCCTGATATGCAAGTAAGTAGTACCCTGTTAATATTAACGACGAAATTTCAGAACCAATAAGTGAGAATCATAGTGCCCGACATAGTAGTCTCTCATAATGGGTCAAATTATCAATTTAGATAATTTAGGTGGGTCGTATCCCGACGTGCTCACCAGTACCGGACGGGGTGGGTTCCTGTCCAAAGGGTATCTCGCCGAGAAACCCGCCGTCTCGGCGATAGAGGCCGACGAGACGCCACAGTACGTCGTCACGAACTCGAAGAACGGGGTCTCCGTCGAGTCCGGGGACACGACCGACCACGTCAGACCGGGGAGCGGGTACCGGACTGTCGCCGTCCTGACAGACCGGCGGGTCGTCGTCCTGGTGGGCGGCGCCGATTCCGACGGCGGGGACCGGCAGTTCGCCGTCCCCTTCGCGGAGATCGAGACGGTCGACAGCGACTCGAGTCTCAGACACGGGCGACTCACCTTCCACCGCACCGGGGGAACGCGGTGGTACATCCACTGCGAGAGCGACGGCCTGGGGGCGGTCACGCGGTACCTGGACGACGCCGCACAGAAGTGGATCCACGTCGAGAACACGCTCGACGATGTCAAACGGGAACTGGTCCAGGCAAACGAGCTGCGCAACGACGGATCGAACGACGCCGCGTTGACCGCGGCCGAGCGGGCGAGCACGCTGCTGGAGAAAGCCAGCACGACGGCGAGCGAGTTCAACACCGGTCGCGAGGGCGACTCGATGGCGAGTCGGGTCGAGGTGGTCCGCGAGCGGTGCCTGCGGACGCTCGCGTCCATCCGACTGGGGCGGGCCCGGACAGCGACCGACGAGGGCGAGGAACGCTGGCGGGCCGACGAGTACGAGGCGGCCTACGACGCCTACGAACGGGCCCGCGACGAGTACGAGGCCGTCCTCTCGCTCGACCGACACCTGGCCGATATCGACGAGATACTCGCCGAACGGGACCGACTGGACACGCTCATCGAACAGCTCGAACAGTCCCCGCTCCGGAAGGCCGTCGCCGCCGACAACGAGGCCGCGGCCGCCGACGACTCCGGACAGGCCGCCGAGTACTGGGCGGAGGCCCTGGAGCACTACCGCACCGCCCTCCAGGTCGACTGGGGGGCCGACGAGCGCCGCTTCGCCGGCGACCCGGAGAAGATACGCGAGCGACTCCGCGTCGTCGCGGAGAACCTCACCGCCGCCCGCCGGTCCGTCGCCAGCGACGCGATGGGGGCCGGCGACTGGTTCGCCGACGCCGAACAGTACGAGACGGCCCTCGAGGAGTACGAGGACGCCCGGCAGAAGTACGAGACGGCCCTCGAGACCGCCCGCGACTGCTATCCGGACGCGGTCACGCACTTGGAGACCGAACTCGAGGCCCTCGACCAGCGCATCGAGCGGGTCGAGGCGGCGATGGCCGGCGAGGCGGTGCCCGACCGCATCGAGACCGACCTCGAACCGGAGTACGACGTCGAGGCGACCATCGGGTCACCGGCGGACGACGCGGAGGCGGACGCGGTGTCCGAGGGCGAGATGACGGCGGACGACCCCGACCCCAAGAGCGACATCGAGGCCGCCGTCGACGCCGTCGAGTCGGGGGAGCAACCGGCCAGGACGACCGAGTCGGCCGAGGACCACTCGATGGCCGCCCAGCTTCGCTCGCTCGACCCCGAGGCGTTCGCCGAGACCGTCGCCGAAGTCCTCGACGCGTCGGGGTGGGCGGTCGGCGAGGCCGACTCGACGGAGTACGAACTGCTGGCCGAACGGGAGGATCCGGCCAGCGAGGCGATGGCCGTCGTCGTCGACCACCGGCCCGAGGGGGGGCTCGTCGGCGCCGACCCCATCGAGGCGTGTGCGGAGTGCCGCCGGGCGCGGGCCGAGGTGAGCGCGGTGATGTTCGCGACCTCGGGGCACATCGGCGGCGACGTCTCCCGGCGGGCAAGCGAGATGGACGTGCGACTGATGGACGACGAGTGTCTCTCTGCCATCATCGAGGCCCGTGAACTGACGGTGTCGGCGACCCCGAAACCCGTCGTCGAGGAGTGACGCCGGCCAGCAGTTCCGCGCCGATTCCAGGTAGGGACCGCATGTTTAAGTGGGGCGGGTATCTATAACGAACTGTAATGACAAATTGCCCGCACTGTGGCACTCGGATGACGTACAACGACGAGACGACGAAACTGACAGAACTCGTCTGCCCGGTCTGCCACGAGACCATCATCGACTGGAAGGCGGCCGCCCGTCACGCACGCGTCTCGTAGCCCCGCACGCTTCTCCGTAACTCGACCCGTCACTGGCCGGACCGCGCGACCGAGCCTGCACGTTCGGTCACAAACGGTCGAAACCGATTGCCGAATCCTTTTATAATCGAGCGGGACGAGTATGTCCAATGGCAGACACCCCACGTGTCGGCTGTCTCTACGCCGGGTCCTGTTCCGACGAGCAGGAGCGAGCGTACGAGTGGTGCCGTTCGGCGATGGGCGACGTCGAGCGACGCTCGCTGGCCGACGTCAACCCGGCGGCCTACGACGTCCTCTGGTGGCACCGCGACGACCCGCTCGACGAGGCGCAGCTGCCGGTTGGCGGGGCCGACCGCATCGCGTCCTCGGTCCGCGACGGCGGCGCGCTGTTGCTGACGCTGGGCGCGATGGCCGCCGTGGAGCCGCTGGGTTTCGACCCCGTCGCCCCAGACGCCGTCGGCTGGGCGGAGACGCCCGAACCCGCCGGGCACCTCTGGAAGACCCTGTTTCGTGACCACCCCGTCCGGGACGCGTTCGACACGCTCCGGGTCCACACGCGCGGGCCGGGCGTGACGACGCCCTACGCCCGCTACGAGCGGATGGCACCGGCCGAGGGCACGGTACTCGCGAGCACGGTCCGGGGGGACACGGACGTCGTCTCGCAGCTCTCGACGGTCACCTGGCACCCCGGCGACGGCGACGTGCTCGGGGTCGGCTCCGGCGTCTCGTTCAGCCAGCCGACCGACGACGTCTGTCGGGGGAACCGCGAGCGACTCGTCGCCGACGCGCTCGCCTTTCTGGCCGGCGACGAGACGGTCTCGCTCACGGACCGGCCGCGCGACACGGCGGGGATGACGGCGCTGCGAGGCCGCCTCGCGGACGACCCACACCGCCCCTCGTATCACCTCACCGCGCCGGCCAACTGGCTCAACGACCCCAACGGACTCATCCACTGGGACGGCACCTACCACCTCTTTTACCAGTACAACCCGGCCGGGCCGTTCCACGGCACCATCCACTGGGGCCACGCCGTCAGCGAGGACCTGGTCCACTGGGCGGACCGGCCGGTCGCGCTCTCGCCCTCGCCCGACGGCCCGGACCGCGACGGCTGCTGGTCGGGGTGTGCCGTCGACGACGACGGGACGCCGACCATCCTCTACACCGGCGGCCGCGACACGCTCCAGCTGCCCTGTATCGCCACGGCGGCCGACGACGACCTCTCCGCGTGGGTCACGGACCCGGACAACCCCATCATCGAGGAGGTCCCCCTCGAACCGCAGGTCCTCTCGACGGAGGACTGGGACGGGGAGTTCCGCGACCACTGCGTCTGGCGCGCCGACGGCGTCTGGAACCAGCTTATCGGCGCGGGAATGCAGGACGGCGGCGGCGCCGTCCTGCTGTATCAGTCCGAGGACCTCCGGGACTGGGAGTACCAGGGGCCGATTCTTACCGGCGACGAGCACCTCGACGGGACGGTCTGGGAGTGTCCGGAACTGCTCGACTTCGGCGCAAAGCAGCTGCTCCACGTCTCGAACTACGAGGACGTCGTCTACTTCGTCGGGGAGTACGAGGACGGCGAGTTCGAGGTCGAACGGCGCGACAGACTCGACCACGGCGACTACTACGCCCCCCAGTCGATGTGGACCGACGACGGCCGCACCCTCACCTGGGGCTGGTTGCCCGAGGCCCGCGACGTGAGCGCCCAGTGGGACGCCGGCTGGTCGGGCGCGATGTCGGTCCCTCGCGAGCTGTCGCTGGCCGACGACGGCGGCCTCTGTCAGCGCCCCGCGCCGGAACTGACCGAGCTGCGCGGCGAGAACGTCCACCACGATGCGGTTCGTCTCGACGCCGGCGAGCGGGTCGACTTCGACGCCGAGAGCCGGTCGTTCGAACTGCGCGCGACGGTCCGCCTGGAGGACGCCGAGGCCGTCGAACTGGCCGTCCTGGAGACGCCCGACCGCGAGGAGTACACGCCGATTCGCTACACGCGCGACAGCCATATCGCGGTCGACCGGGCGTCGGCCAGCCACGACTCGCAGGCCACGAGCGACACCAAGACGATGCGGGTCACGCCCTACGACGCGCCGCTCTCCCTGCGTGTGTTCGTCGACGGGTCGGTCGTCGAGGTGTTCGCAAACGAGCGCCACTGCCTGACGACCAGGGTCTACCCGACCCGCGAGGACGCGCTGGGCGTCTCGCTGACCGCCGACGGCGGCAGCGCGACCGTCGCGTCGCTGGACCGCTGGGAGATGGGGTCGATGTGGGCGCACGACGAGGCCAGAGGGGCCGCCCCGACGGCGCCGCCCGACGACTGATACTGCCGGCTGTAAGTTCGTAAAGATTCTCGGCACCCCGGGGTGCCGAGTATTTTCTAAATGTTACAGCCGGCAGTATGAGGCGCGGTCAGGACCGGGTGCCCACGCCGGGCGTGTCCGCGAAGCCACAGTCCTCGCAGGCGCGTGTCTCGCGGTCGCCCAGCGAGTAGACGGCGATGTGCCCGCCACAGCGGGGGCAGTTGTTCGGGCCGGGGTCGGGGTGGCTCGCCCGCTCGACGATGGCGTCGAACGTCGGCGAGTCGTTCCCGGCGGCGACGACCTGCGCGTGGACGTCAGACAGCGAGTCGTCGACGGCGGTGCCCCAGATGAGGTGGGCGTCGTCGGGCACCGAGGCCTGGATGCCGTCGACGGCCTCGACGGCCGAGCTGATCGTCAGCTCGCTCCCGGCGACCAGGTTCACGAGGATGGCGGTGTAGTCGCCGATGTCGACGGCCGGGGCGCTCAGCGCCTCCTCGACGGCGCTGACGGCCGTCACGGCCATGTCCTCGGCCTCGGGCGTGACGCCGGTGGTGATGGCGGCCACCCGGCCGCTGCCCAGCACGGTCCCGATGTCGGCCAGGTCGAGGTTGATGACGCCCGGTCGCGAGATGATGTCGGCACAGGTGCTCACGACCTGGCGGACGCCGGGGTCGTGGTGGGCCGGTTCGACGACGACCATCGCGTCGACGGCCCCGCGGAGCCACTGGGCGGTCCGCGCCGTCGTCGCGTCGAGGCTGTCGTCCGACGCCGGGGCCGCGACCACCGAGAGCGTGAGGCCGTCCCGCCTGGCAAGTCGGTCCCGCGCCGTCGGCGCGATGGTCGCCGTGAGGTCGGTGACGAACATCGTCACCGCCGCGCCGGCAGCCTCGCGGTCGCCATTGGTCGCGGGCGCGGGTATCGCGTCACGGACGGTGACGTCCGGCACGGACGCAAGCGGCTCGGTCAGCGAGCGCACGTCACCGTGGCCGACGACGACGACGAGGGGGTGGGTCGTCGTCGCTGGCCAGTCTTCACTCATGGGTATCCGTCGTACCCGCAACGTCATTCCGGAACGATAAAGATGTGTTGCGCAACGAAGCGAACAGTCACCACAGATAGCACGTCGGCCCGACACGAGGGCGGTGACTGCCGGCGTCCCAGTCAGTCCTCGCGGGTCCCAGCGACGTAGCCGCCGCGGTCACGCCCCCGCGCACGTCGAATCAGCTCGCGGTCGGTCGGCGGGAGCGCCTCGCCGTCCTTCGGGATCTCCCAGTGGCCGAGCGTGCCGCGGATGCGGGTCCGGGTCCCGTCGACGGCGACGCGAATCGTGGGCGCGAGCGTCCCGCCGAAGCGGCGCATCTGCTCGGACTCGGGGAGGTGTGCGATCTCGTCGAGGGTCCCGCCGTCGAAGTCGAAGTAGTTGAAAAACGACTGGACCAGCACCTCGTCGTCGTGTGGGAACGCCATCCAGGAGTACGACTGGAAGGGGGCGTTCTCCGGGTTCGTGACGACCAGGCCGGAGTCGTTGAGCGGGACGTACTCGCCGTGCAGTTCCTCGGCGACGAACCCGTAGAGGGCATCGAACCCCTCCAGCCCGGGCGCGAACGTGTGTCGGTGACTGGAGACAAAGAGGTAGTACAGACCGTCCCTGTAGACGACGTGCGGGCGTTCGAGCTCCTGGTTGACACCGACGGCGTCCAGCAGCGGATCGGCCAGCTCCCACTCCAGCGGGTCGCCCGACGGCGAGCGGGCGATGCCCACGCTGCCGTTGAACTCCTGCTGGGCGGCGTCGCCGCCGCAGGCGTCGCTGCCCTCGGCGACGGGGGTGTTGGCCTCGAACAGCAGACAGGTCTCGCCGGTGGCGGGGTCCTCGAAGAACCACGGGTCCCGGAAGGTGTATATCATCCCCCGGGACTGGTCCTCGCGCTCGTAGCGCTCGCCGTCCGGGCACAGGAGTTCGTGGTGCGTCCAGGGTCCTTCGAGCGAAAAGCCGTCGCCGGTGTCGATGGTCCCACCGCTCGCGCCGACGATGCGCTGGGTGTAGGTCAGGTCGTCGGCGCCGTCCTCGCCGGCGGCCGTGTAGTAGACGTAGACGTCGCCGCCGTCGTACAGCGCCGACCCAGCCCACTGGCGCTGGCCGAGGGGTGCCTCGAAGACGGGGCCGGCGTCGTGCCAGGTCCGCCCGTCGGGGGAGTAGAAACACCGGATGGTCGCGACGTCGTGGCGCTTGCCCGGCAGGAGGTCCGCGGGGGCGGTCAGCGAGAAACAGACGCGGTGGCCGTCAACCTCGGCGAGCTGCCCGTCGCGGGTCCGGAGGAACCAGGTGTCCCAGATGTGGACTGCGGGAATCTGGTCCTCGGCGGGCGGGTAGATGATCGGGGCGACGGTGTCGTCGCTCCGTTCGATGCGGCTCGCCTGCTCGCGCGTCCAGCCGGCGCGGGCGCCGTAGCCCGGCGTGCCCTCGTCGAGTGACCGGTCAGTCATGCTCCGGTGTGCGTCCACGAGCGCAATAAGGGTTGTCAGATGCTCGTTGGTGACTGATTCCGCTTGTTTCTACACGCAGTTCACTCGTCGGCCGCGTCCTCGTCCGTGGAGACGCCCTCGGGCGCGGTGATGTCGAGGGGGCGTATCCACTCGTACCAGATAAACAGAACGCCCAGACCGTAGCCGAGCACCCAGACGGCGCTCCCGACTGTCGGGTAGCCCACTGCACCCAGGAACCAGTTCGCGAGTCCGGGGACGACCACGACGGCGGCGACGGTCAGTCCGACGACGGCCGCCCTGGCCCCGTTCATCGTCGTCCCTCCCGGTCTGTGACGGACATGGTCCCGCTTTGGGCCGGCGTCGATTTAGGGGTGCTGTTTCGGGGCGCGTCGCCCATAGCCAATCCTTTTTAGCACAGTGACCCTTACGGCGGGTGTCGGGAATGTCTCAGAACCAAACAGACCGGTCGGCACAGGAAGACATCGAGTGGTGTTACGACGCTGTGCACCGGGTCTCGCGAACGTTTAGTCTCACAATCGCGGAACTCGACGAGCCGATGGCACGGGACATCTGTGTCGGCTATCTCCTCTGTCGCGTCGCCGACACGATAGAAGACGCCGGGCACGTGCCGCCGGGTGCCCAGGCGGAGTTACTGCGGACCTACAGTCACGTCCTCGACCCAGCCTCGGACACGACAGTCCGGGCCTTCCGGTCGAAGGTCGACGAGTGGTTGCCGGCGACCCGGTCCGCGGACTGGGAGGTCGTCGACGAAGCGCCGCGCGTCGTCCGCGTGTTCCGCCAGCTCGAGGGGGACTCGACGGAGACCATCCGCGGCCCGGTCCGTGAACTCGTCGACGGGATGGCGATGTTCGTCGACCGCTACGCCGACGACGGCGGCCTCCGCATCAGGACCCTGTCGGAACTCGAGGAGTACTGCTGGTATGCCGCCGGCACCGTCGGGACCCTCGTGACCGGTCTGTTGACCCACGCCGCCACCGAGGAGCAGGCCCGCCGGATGGAGGAGAACGCGCGGGCGTTCGCCCTCCTGCTCCAGCTTGTCAACGTCGCGAAAGACGCCGCGACGGACATGGAGGAGGAGAACAACGTCTACCTCCCGCTGGAGCTGCTCGACGACCAGGGCCTGGACCACAGCGACGTGGGCCAGGGCGCCAACGTCGAGTCGCTCGTTCCCGTCATCGAACGGGTCACCGAACGCGCCGAGCAGTACCTCGATGGCGCACAGGCGTGGCTCGAAGCGATGCCCGTCACCCGCGGGAACACGCTCTCGGCGTGGGCGATTCCCTTCCTGCTTGCCGTCGGAACGATCCGCGAACTGCGGACCCGGCCGGCCGACGTCGTCCGCGAGGGCAACGTCAAGATTACGCGCGAGGAGGTCCACGCCGTCTGCCAGCAGTTCGACGGCGACGCCGAACCGGCGCTCGGTGACCTCCGGCGCCGCATCCGGAGCCGTCCCCTCCACGAGTACTGACCGACCGGTCGCCACGACATTCCCACTTTCCGCCCGTTCACCGGCCAGCGTCGGCCACGCGCAATACTGAACCGTCTCCCCGCCCAACTGGAACCCATGCCGGACACACTCGAACTCCCGAACGGCGACGTCGTGAGTCCCGACGACGTCTTCCTCTACAACGGCTACCCCTACCGCCTCGTCTGGGTCGGCCGCGAGTCCCACGCATTCGAACTCGCGCCGCTGTACTGGGGCGACAGCGGCATGAACGTCCCGTTCCGTGACCGCGAGGCTCTGGTCGACCAGTGGGACGTAGACTCCGAGGGACTGCTCTCGCCGGCCGAGTGGGACCGGTGGCTCGACGACGCCGAGTCCGACCCCCGCTTCGACGACGCCGAGGTGCGCGCACTCGCCGAGGAACTCCCCGGCGTCGACGCTCGGGACGACCCGTCGGGCGGCGGCCCGCTCGCGCGCATCCGGTCGCTGCTGGACCGTTGAGTCCAGGTAGGGGATTCTTGAGGGCTGGTCCGCAACTGCCCGTATGACCACGGCGGCGAGTCTGACCGAGCCGCAGGTTCTGGCACGGGCCAAGCGGGACCTCTTTCCGGGAGACGACGAGCGCGCCTACGTCGTCGCCGACACCCAGTTCGCACAGGACCGGTGGCTCGAGGACTATCCGATTCCCGCCGAGACGCGGGACGCGCTGGCCCCGTTCAACCACGTTCGGATCGGGTCGGGCTACCCGGACCTCGTCGCCGTCGGCCAGCTCGACACCGACCTGGTCGCCGTGGACCGGCTCGGAGACGACCCGCCACTCGTCGCCGTCGAAGCCAAGGGCCACACGAGCGGGGGTCGGGTCGACGTCGAACGCGGGGTGATACAGGCACACGACCGCCTCAACGAGGCGAACGTCGCCTACGTCGCCGCGCCGACCGGTGCGATATCCCGGGCGGCCCGGACGCTGGCGCGGGAGCTCAACGTCGGCGTCCTCGGCGTCGGCGCCGACGATTCCCTCCAGGTGCTCGAACGACCACGGGTCGTCGGTGCGCGGACCACTGACGAGGCGTCGGCGCTCCGGTTCCAGGCCAGCGCGCAGGGCGTCACCGACCGGAGTTTCGGCCTGAACCACCCGAAGAACTACCTTGCGGTCCCGCTTGCGGTCGCCCACGGTGGCGACGCACGGTCACTCCTTGCAGACCGGGTCGTCGGTGCCGTCGACGCCGCCGTCGGCGGCGCCGTCTTCCTCGGCCTGGTCGATGACGACCGGTCGTCTCTCAGGCTCACATCGCTCGGGAACGAGGTCGTCCGCTTTGCGCGCAGGCGGCACGACTCGGTCGACGCGGCGCTGGACGTGTTCGCCCAGTGGTCGGGGTCTCGCGCCCGGTTCATCGAGGCCGCGCCGGCCTGGGGTGAACTGACCCGGCGCGTCGTCTTCGCGTACCCGGCCACGCAGTTGCTCGTCGAGGAACTCCAGCAGTGCCACGACGACGGTTTCCCGGCCCCCTCGCTGGTCGAGTTCGTCGAGTGGCTCCACGTCCAGCACCCGACGTTCACCGTCGAGCTGTTCGTTCGGGGCACGGACCGCGTCCGAGAACGGGTGCTGACGGCCGAGGGCGACCTCCGGTCCGACGCGCTCGTCGACGGCGAGGTCTATCACTCGCCGACGGTCTTCCAGCTGAAGGCGATGCTGTACCACGCGGGCATCCTCACCGACCGCGGCGCAGAGCCCACGCGACTGGACCCGACGACGGACGTGTGGGCCCTGCGAGAACCGGTCTCGGCGCGGGGCTGACGTCGTGCCGTACCGCTCTCGACAGGCACGCGATGGAACGTGTCGCTCGGCGGGACGGTCCCGGGGAACGAATTATACCCGTCGGCGTCGTGTGACCGCACGATGCCGGAGATATCGCTCACCGAGTCGCAGTACGAACAACTCGAGGCAATCCGGGCGGACGTCGAGACAGCGTTCGTCGACACGTACGGCCACGCGCGCCTCGAGGACGCCGTCGACTATCTGCTGGACACCTACACGCCGCCGGACAAGCGCGACTCCGTGGTGGTCGCCGAGGGGTACGACCGCATCGCGACGGCGGAGTATCCCGAACTCCAGCACATCGCCGCCGAGGTGCCCGACATCCCCGGCAGCGGCATCGACGCCGACGAGATGCGGGGCAAACTGCTCTCGGAACTCGGTCCCACGGAACTGGCCGACCGCCTGGCGGACGCGGCAGACGACACCGACGACGGCGGCGAGGCCGTGGCTGACGACGAGACGGCCGAGGACACGTCGCCGGCCACCGGCGATGCGGACGCTGCCGCCGACACGACGACAGGCGACGACGGATCGGAGGCCGCCGACGCGATGGCAGACGACGACGGAGCGGAGGCCGCCGACACGACGGCAGACGACGACGAAGCGGGAACCGCCGAGGCCGGAGATGCGGACGCGGAATCGACGGCTACCGCCACGTCGAACCCGGTCGACGACGCGGGGGACGCCCTCTCGATGGCCAACCAGTTGCTCCGCGAGCACGACGACAAGTGGCGCAGGACCGAGGAGGGCGAAGCCCCATACGAGGTGGACCTGCCGGACGGGACAACCGAAGGGGTGCGGACGAAAGACGACGTTCGACAGTATCTCTTCAAGAACTACTGAGCGGCCCGGCGGTCACGCACCGCCGTCGGCGTCCACCGTCGCGGGTTCCTCGTCCGACAGCTGCGTGATGAGCCGCGCGGCGAGTTTGGGGCCGATCCCGTCGACGGCCTCCAGGTCCTCGGGCGTCGCCGTCGCCAGCGCGTCGACGGAGTCGTAGCCGCCCTGTCGGAGTCGCGTCGCGACGGCCGGCCCTACCCCCTCCAGGTCGGTCAGGTGTCTGACCATCGCCGTCGCTGTCGACTTCGTCCCGTCTGCCTCGACGCCGAAGCGGTCGTAGAACCGTTCGAAGGCGTCCTGCCAGGACTCGTGGGGCTTTGGCTCTGCCCTGTGGTCGGCCGGGACGCCGATGAAGCCACACTGCGGGCAGCTGATAGCGGCCGCTCCGTCGAGCTCGTACCGTTCGACGGCCTCCCCGCAGCGTTCACAGCGCACGAGCGGACGTTCGACGGCGACACCCTTAATTCATATGCCGGTGATGGGCCCGGTGACCGTCGCCGGGGCCGTCCCAGAGTGTGGGCCTCGGCCGGCGACACGAAATATTAGAATACGCTCATTTCTGTCTGACGGTCTCGTCCTTCAGAACCCGCGAAGAGTCGAAGACGGCTGATATACGACTCGATAGCATCTCACGAGAGTGCTACTGTATCTCTAGCAAGGTATTTAGCCATAGACAGTGTACTTATATAATTGATTCACATGGCAACCACCGTCGAACAGGGTTCGGCCACCGAGTCCGGATTCGGCTCGCTGACCGCGACCCAGAAGATACGGTTCGTGCTCTTCAGCCTCGCCGTCCTCGCGCTGGCCGGGCTGAACGTCGCGCTGACGCCACGCGAGATCATCGGGGCCGGCGTCCTCGGGTGGTCCCAGTCCTACGGGACCCACCAGATACACGACATGGTGATCTCGCCGCTGCTCGTCCTGGGCGTCGTCGTCCCGGCCCTGCTCCTGCTGTACCACCCTCGCAGGCGGGTCAACACCATCCTGGCGCCCGTCGTCGGCGTGCTGGCCGTCGCCGTCCTGGCGTTCCTGGCCGACTCGCCGCTCCTGACCGGGTTCGCCGTCTCGGCGGTGCTGGCGCTGGTCGCGCTGGCGCTGCACCCCGCCGGCCGGTCGCTGTTCCGCTTCGAGCGGGCCGACCGCGTGGACCGCCGGGTCGCCGCACTGTACGTCGCCGGAGCCGTCCCACTGCTGGTCTACGCGAGCCTGGAGCTGCTGAAACAGGTCGGTCCCGCCGACCCGGTGGGACACGTGGCTCTCGTCCACTACGGCGCGATGGCCGTCTCGGCGTTCCTCGTCGTCCTGATGGGCGGTCTCGCCGTGTTCCGAGACCGCGACTGGCGCTACCCGGCCTGGCTGGCCGGCCTGCTGGCCGGGTCCCTCGGCGTCGTGTCTGTCGCGTGGCCGGCTCTCGAATCGAGTGTGGGCGTCGTCGGTGGCGCGCTCGTGCTCGCCTGGGCGCTGGCGTTCGTCGCGGGTGTCGAGTACACCCGCCGCAGCGTCGAGTTCGACGCCGGCCGGATGGACCGGAATGACCCCGCGGGGTCGGCCTGACGAATCTGTGTCACCCATCGCCGGTCCGGTGAGCAGTTATGAGGGCTGCCGACGTCCGTAGCAGTGATGTTCCACGACGCGTCGTCGACGGGCGCGGCACGCCTCCTGCTGGCGTCGCGGACCAGCGACCGCCTCCACGCGGCTGCCGCCGACCTCGAGCGGGCCGACGGCGGGTGAGCGCTCAGCGCGGCGCGACGAGTTCGACGGGGTGGGTCGGCACCCGCTGGAGGAGCGAATCGAGCTGTTCCAGACAGGAGGTCCCACTCGCGACGACGGTCCGGTCGCGCGTCTCGTCGGTCGTGAACTGGGTGGCCAGCTCGTCGCCGACGTCCATCGAGAGGTCGTAGTACTCCTGCTTGTAGCCGAAGCTGCCGGCCATCCCACAGCACTCCACGTCGGAGGTCACCACGTCGTGGCCCAGCTGCTCGAGGACGGCCACGGTGTGGGCCGCCAGGCCCAGCGTCCGCTGCTGGCAGTGCGAGTGGTAGGCCACCGCCTCGTTCCCGGTGGCCAGCGCGTCCGGGTCCCCGCCGTTCTCCAGCAGGCCGTAGACGTACTCCATCACCTCGTAACTCTGCTCGGCGAGGCGCTCGTGAGACCGCTCGGGAAGCAGGCGCTCGTACTCGCGTGCGAACATCGCCAGGTCCGAGGGCTCGACGACGACCACGTCGCGCCCGGCGTCGACGTGCTCGGCGAGCGCGCCGTAGACCCTGCTTGCCTTCTCGCCCGCCGTCGACACCATCCCCTGGGAGAGGGGGGCGCGGCCGGACTCGCCGACTGCGGGGACGGTCACGTGGACGTCCAGGGCCTCCAGCGCCCTGACGGCGGCCTTCCCGCGGGCCGTCGAGACGTAGTTCGTGTAGACGTCGGGGTACAGGACCACCTCGCGGGCGGCGTCGGCGGGGTCGACACGCGGGCCGCGTGTCGCGAACCACTCGCGGAACGTCTCGCGCTCGAAGGTCGGCAGGTCCCGCCTGCTGTCCACGCCGACGAAGCGTTCCAGCGCCGACCGGACCGGGCCCGCGTCCATCACCCAGTTCGACAGCGGCGCGGTGGCGCTCCCCAGCTTCGCCGCCGTCTCGAAGTTCCCGAAGAAGCGCTTCTGGACGTCCAGCCCCGCCGGTTCCTCGTCGGGCGTCAGCCCCTCGACGAGGAAGTCGAACGTATCGGGGTCCGCGCCACGGTTGATGCGGTCCCGGACGACGGTGTTGATCCACGGGATGTCTATCTCGACCGGGCACTGGTTGACACAGCGCGAACAGCCCGTACAGAGGTCGTTGAACTCGGCGGCGCTGTCCTCGCCGTGGACGCCGGCCTCCCATCCCGTCGCGATGCCGCCCGAGTAGGTCTCGCCGCCGAAGGCGTGCCCGCCGACGTGCTGGAAGTTCGCACAGGAGTTGGCACACGCCGAACAGCGGATGCAGTAGAGCGTCTCGCGCAGGTCGTCGTCGTCGCGCATCGCCATCCGGCCGTTGTCGATCAACACGAGGTGGTAGTCCCGGTCGGGCCCCGCCTCGGCCAGCGGCGTCTCGTCGTCATCGAAGTCAGGCACCGGCGTCCCGACGGGCGGGGTCAGCAGGGAGACGTACGCGGTGATGTCCTGGCCCGTCCCCGACCGGCCGATGAGCTCGACGAACGGCTGGAGGTCCCCGAGGCTGGGGACGACCTTCTCCACGCCGGCGACGGCGACGTGCGTGTCGGTGGTCGCGACGGACTTGCGGGCGTTGCCCTCGCTTGTCACCAGCGCGATGGTGCCCGTGTCCGCGGTGACGAAGTTCGCGCCGGTCATGCCGACGTCGGCGTCTTTTATCCGCTCGGCGAGGTACTCGCGGGCGAACTCGGTGAGGTCCTCGGCGGTCTCTAAGGGGGCGTCGGTGTCGAAGTGGGCGTCGAACAGCTCCGCGATGTTCTCCCGGGAGCGGTGGATGGCCGGCGCGACGATGTGGCTCGGGGCCTCGTCGGCCACCTGGAGGACGAACTCGCCGAGGTCGGTCTCCCAGACGTCGACGCCCCGCGACTGGAGGTGGTCGTTGATCTCTATCTCCTCGCTCGTCATCGACTTGCTCTTTACCACCGAGTCGGCGTCCCGGTCCTCGACGACTTCGGCGATGTAGCGCTGGGCGTCGGCCTCGTCCTCGGCCAGGTAGACCGTCCCGCCGTTGGCCTCGACGGTCTCGGTGACCGCCTCGACGAGGTCCGGGAGGTTCGCGATGGCGTCCTCTTTGATCGCACGAGCGCGCGCCTTCAGTCCCTCGTAGTCGTCGAGCTTCTCGACGGACTCGTAGCGCCCGTCGTTGAACGTCGTCGTGTTCTCGAAGACCGCGTCGCCCTCCGTCTCCAGGAGCGAGCGGATGCGAGCGGCCTTCTGCCGTCGGGAGTCGCTCATCGGTCCTCCAGCAGGAGTATCTGGACCTCACGTGGCCCGTGGACGCCCTTGACCACGGCCCCCATGTCGGCCGTGGCGCTGGGGCCAGTGGCGAGTATCGCGTCCCTGCGTCCCGCGTCGAACTGCCCGTCCAGTGCCTCGAAGGCGGCGGGCATGTCCGGGACCACGTCGCTGGCCGCGACCACGACGACGTGCCGGTCGGGGTACAGGCCGAGCAGCTCCTCGCCGGCCCCGGTCTCCTGGAGGACGACCGACCCGTAGTCGGCGATGGCTGCGGCAGCGGCGGTGACCCCTGTCGCCGCCTCCGCGAGGGCGGCCCCCGTCGGCGCCCCGTCGACCGCCGTGCCGTCGTAGGTGACGCCCTCGAACGGGAGGGGCGTCCCGACGGCCGGCTCCGTGACGACGTCCTCGAGCGTGCCCGCGAACTCGTCGACGGTGGTGGGCGTCACCACGGCGTCGACGCGACGGGCTGACTCGACGAACGCGTCCGTGTGTGATGTGACCATCTCGTCCCGTGCACACGTATGCAACCGGTGTAAACGTACCGGTGTCGCCGGAACGCGTCGGGTTCGACGTGTGTTCGACCGGTAGCCGGCCGTTCGCTGGCATCGATCTCGTCGTCCGACGGGGTGGGGGCGAACATGGGAACAATTTTGATGCTCGTTTGATTACAGCCTAGGGACTGCGTTGACTGCGACCTGCCGACCGGCACGGGTCGTCCAGCGCCCCAGGGGAGAACGCTACCATGGCAACCGACTCCGGCCCATCGACGGACGAATCGGCCTACGACTACCGGAGCGACGACGTCGCGCGTCCCGGCCTCGTCGCCGACCTCGAGGAACTGGTCGAGGGCGAGGTACGCTTCGACGAGTACTCCCGGCAACTGTACGCGACCGACGCGAGCATCTACGAGGTGACGCCCATCGGGGTCGTCTTCCCCCGCTCGACGGCGGACGTCGCGGCCGTCGTCTCCTACTGTGCCGACCGCGAGATTCCGGTGCTCCCGCGGGGCGGCGGCACGAGTCTGGCCGGCCAGACGGTCAACGAGGCCGTCGTGCTCGACTTCAGCCAGCACGTGGACGCCCTGGTCGAGACGCGCCCGGAGGAGCGCCGGGCCCGGGCGCAACCGGGGATCACGCTGGGCGACCTGAACGCCGCGCTGGCCGACGACGGCCTGAAGTTCGCCCCCGACCCCGCCTGGGGCGACAAGAGCGTCCTCGGCGGGGCCATCGGCAACAACTCCACGGGCGCCCACTCGCTGAAGTACGGCAAGACCGACGCCTACGTCGAGTCCTGCGAGGTGGTGCTGGCCGACGGCACCGTCACCACCTTCGGCGAGGTCACCCGCGAGGAACTGCGGGACCGGGCCGACCCCGAGGGCGACCTCGAGGCGCGCATCTACGCCGAGCTGGAGCGGGTTCTCGCGGAGGAACAGGACGAGATCGACGCCCGATACCCCGACCTCAAGCGCAACGTCTCGGGGTACAACTTGGACTGGGTGGTCCAGGAACTGCGCGAGGACGGCGTCGTCAACCTGGCCTCGCTGCTGGCCGGCAGCGAGGGCACCCTCGCCGTGGTCACCGAGGCCGAGGTATCGCTGGAACCGATCCCCGAGACGAAGTCGATGGCGCTGCTGGCCTACGACGACCTCATCGAGGCGATGGACGACGTCTCGGACATCCTCGAACACGACCCCGCGGCCGTCGAGATTCTGGACGACGTGCTCGTCGACATGGCGAGCGAGACGGCCGAGTTCGCCGACGTCGTCGAGATGCTCCCCGAGGGGACCACCGCCGTCCTGCTCGTGGAGTTCTACGCGGACGACGACGCCGAGGGAAAGCAGAAGGTGGCGGACTTGCTTGCCGACCGGACCGACGGCGTCACCACCGAGGCAGAACCGACGGACGGTGGAATCGCCCTGGAGGCCCCCGTTCGAGCGTTCGACGCGCTGGAGGCCCACGACGAGGCCGAACGCCAGCGGTTCTGGAAGCTCCGCAAGTCCGGGCTCCCCATCCTCCTCTCTCGGACCACCGACGCGAAACACGTCGCGTTCATCGAGGACACCGCCATCCCGCCCGAGCGGCTGCCGGAGTACGTCGCGGACTTCCAGGAGCTGTTGGACGACCACGACACCTTCGCCTCCTTCTACGCCCACGCGGGGCCGGGCGTGCTCCACATCCGACCGCTGGTCAACACCAAGACCGTCGAGGGCGTCGAACAGATGGCGGCCATCGCCGACGAAGTGACCGACTTGGTCGTCAAGTACGGCGGGAGCGTCTCGGGCGAACACGGGGACGGCCGCGCCCGGACTCAGTGGAACGAGAAGCTGTACGGCGAGGACCTCTGGCAGACGTTTCGCGACCTGAAGACGGCCTTCGACCCGGACTGGATACTCAACCCCGGACAGGTCTGTGGGGACGTGGACATGACCGAGAACCTCCGGTTCGACCCCGAGTACGAGTTCGACGCGGGGTTCGAGGAGACGCTCAACTGGACCAACGACAACGGCATGCAGGGGATGGTCGAGCTCTGTCACGGCTGTGGGGGCTGTCGGGGGCCCCAGGAGACCACCGGCGGCGTCATGTGCCCGACCTACCGGGCGGCCGACGAGGAGATCACCGCGACCCGCGGCCGGGCGAACATGCTCCGGCAGGCGATGAGCGGCGACCTGCCCGACGACCCCACCGACGAGGAGTTCATGTCCGAGGTGCTCGACCTCTGTATCGGCTGCAAGGGGTGTGCGAAAGACTGCCCGAGCGAGGTCGACATGGCCAAACTCAAAGCCGAGGTGACCCACGCCTACCACCAGGAACACGGGTCGAGCCTCCGGGACAAGCTCTTTGCCAACGTCGACACGCTCGCCAGGGTCGGCAGCGCGCTCGCCCCGCTCTCGAACGCCGCCGGGGCAGTGCCCGGGGCCCGGACGGTCATCGAGAAGACGGTCGGCATCGCCAGCGACCGCTCGCTGCCGACCTTCGAGCGCGAGAGCCTGCAGGACTGGTTCGCCGACCGTGGCCCGCAGGTCAGCGAGGCCGCGGCCGACCGGAAGGCCGTCCTCTTCCCCGACACGTACACGAACTACAGCCACCCGGAGATCGGCCGGGCGGCCGTCGAGGTGCTCGAGGCCGCCGGCGTCCACGTCACACTGGCCGACCGGACCGACAGCGGCCGGCCCGCCCACTCGAAGGGCTTCCTCGACAAGTCACGCGCGGCCGCCGAGGGGAACGTCGAGGCGCTCGCGCCGGCCGCCGCCGAGGGCTGGGACGTCGTCCTCGTCGAGCCCTCCGACGCCGTGATGTTCCAGCTGGACTACCTCGACTTGCTCTCGGGCGAGGCCGTCGAGACGCTCGCGGCCAACACCTACGGTCTCTGTGAGTACCTCGATCGTTTCGACCTGGACCGCAACGTCGAGTGGACCGACCCCGGCGAGGCGCTGACCTACCACGGCCACTGCCACCAGAAGGCGACGAAGAAAGACCACCACGCCGTCGGCGTCCTGCGCCGGGCCGGCTACGCGGTGGACCCGCTGGACTCGGGCTGTTGTGGTATGGCCGGGAGCTTCGGCTACGAGCGCGAGCACTTCTCGATGAGCAAGGCCATCGGCTCGATCCTGTTCGACCAGGTCGACGACAGCGACGGCGAGACGGTGGTCGCCCCCGGCGCGTCCTGTCGCACACAACTCGGCGACCGGGACGGTGCCGACGCCGAACCGCCGCACCCGGTCGAGAAACTCGCTGCGGCGCTGGCCTAGCGGTCGGCGAGGAACCGCCGGAGGCTCGCGACAGGCCGTACGCCGACCCCCGGCTCCCGGACGACGTCGAACCCGCGCCGGCGGCCCAGCGCCGCCAGCGCGTCCGTGAGCGCCCCCACGTCGACCGGGGCGTGGACGCGATAGGCGTAGGGCGGCCCCGACGCGACGTCGACGGCGACTTTCGGCCGTCCGAGCCGTCGACCGTCGTAGATTCTGACGCGCTCCAGGTCCTCGTAGCCGACGCGGTGAGTCCGCTCGGCGAAGTCGACGAGGGCGGCGACGCCGCCGGTCCGGTATCGCTCGACGGCCTCCTCGGCCACCTCGTGGGTCTCGCCCCGGGCGATACCCAGCAGGGGCGTCAGGTAGTGGTACTCCGGAATCACCAGCGCGTCGTCGGTAAACAGCAGGTCGGCCACGCGCAGAGGGAAGGTCCCGGCCATCACGAGGTGGACGTGGACGTGGACCTCGGCCGACGGTGCCACCTCGGTCACACTGCCCCCCCACCGGTCAGGCCGCGGTTGAGAAAGAGCAGCCCCCCGGCGACGAACACCAGGCCGGCGAGCGTGTCCGTAAGCACCAGCCAGCACCCGGCGACGACGCCGGCCACGCCCGCCCCCAGGAGGCCGGGGCGGACGGACGGGTGCTCGGCGGCGTGCCACAGTTCTGCCGCGTAGGTGAGCACCATCACACCGAGGACGAGACTCACGGCGAGGGCCCGTCCCGCCGAGGGCGAAATGAGCGTCCGGGCGACGAGGACCGTCGCCAGTCCCCCGCCGTAGACCCAGAGACGCCGGTCGACGAGCGCGGCGAGGGTCGGTCCGGCCATCTCAGTCGAGGTAGCCGGCCGCCTCGCCGGCGTCGCTGACGGTTCCGCTCGTGGCGCGTTTCCCCCGGATGGACGCCGCGACGACGAGGACCTGCACGGCCGCGAAGAAGGCAAACAGGGCGTACCCGCCGACGCCGCTCCCGACCACGGCCGCGTCCGTCTCGAAGGCGGCGAGACCGGCTGTGTCGGTCAGCACGCGACCGACGAGGAGGACGCTGAAGTACCCGA